>VMTF01000265.1 GCA_013791705.1 Sphingomonadales bacterium
CCCGGGAGCAGCGTGCTCCCGGGCGGACCGGTTTTGTATTCAGGCCGGGCCGACCCGCTTGGAGTCGGCCCGATCCGTCAAGCTGATCAGAAGCGGAACTGGCCGTAGAGGCCGATCTCGTCGCGGGTGGCCTGACCGGTTCCCAGGTTGCCGGTCTTCACGCCGCCGTCACCCTTGTCGCGCTTGTAGACGAGGGCGAGGTCGACGATCTTGGCCGGGCTGTACTGGATGCCGACGTTGAAGTACTGATCCTTCTGCAAGGGAGCGAGATCCTTGCTCGGCTTGACCCAGTCATAGCGGCCGAAGACGCTCCACTGCTTCACCGGCTGAACCGAAGCGAACAGCGAGTATCCGTCGGAGGAATCTTCCGTCACGGACGTCACGCGGTTCCAGTTCTTCGCGTAGAAATATTCGCCGCCGATGGTGAACGGAATTTCGCTGAGCTCGCCCTTGTAGGCGAGAGCTGCGTTGAAGCGGTTGGCGGTGTGGAAGGTCGTTGCGCCCTGGACATCTTTGCCCAGCTTGCCGGTGTAGCCACCGATTCCGACGTTGAAGCCCTTGTACTTCAGCGAGATACGGCCTTCGAGGTCGACCGTCTTGGTGAACTGCGGGTTGCGATAGCCGCCGCCGTCGATCGCCGAGACCTGATAGCTGACCAGCCCGTCCGCGAAGCTGCCCATGACATGGACGCCCCAGTCAGCCGAGGTGCCGAAGCTGTTGAGATCGGCGATGGTCTTCTCGATGTGGCGGTAGCCGTAGAGACCTTCGACATAAGGGATCCAGGGCATGTCGGTCGAGCCGGCCCGAACGATGAAGGCCGGGTCAAGCTTGGCTTCGAGGTAAGCCTTCTTGATATACAGGCCTTGTCCGACGGGCGAGGTGGAGAGTGACGCACCGGTCAAGTTGCCGCCGCTGGACGTGGTGCTCAGCGATGCGCTCTTGATCACATTGTCGACGTCAATGGTGATGTTGCCCGAGAAGACCTTGTTGAACTTGTGATCGATGCCCACGTAAAAGCGCTTGATCTGGAAACCGCCGTCCTTCTGGACATTCGCGCCAGCGGCATTTTCTGCCGTCACCGTGCTGATGTTGAAGTACATGCGGCCGCTGATCTTGGTGTCAGCCGCCCACTTCACGGCATCGGGAATCTTGGCCGGCTTGGCAACTTCGGCGCTGGCGGCATCAGCCTTGGCCATCGCCTGATCGGCCTTGGCGGCAGCGGCCTGCGCGGTATCGGCGGCCTGGGCCTGGATCTGGGCCTGCTGGTCCATCCGCGCCTGAAGCGCATCGAGTTGGGCCTTGAGCGCGTCAATCTGCTGCTGGGCGGCCGAAAGCTGCTCGGACGTGCTCGGACCGGCTGACTTGGACTTCGCCATGACAGCTCCCGGAGCGGTCAGCGCGAGTGCCATCGCCGCAAGGGCGACGGAATTTTTCATGCGCATGGTTATTGGTGTCCCTCATTATAGTGCGTTATGCGCGGGCCAGTAGGCGCCGATTGTTACAGAAATGTGTCGCCGATGCTGCACTGCATCATGGCGGGATCGGCCGGCAATATCAGGCAGAGCAGAAGTACGAGCCGGATCAAACACCTGGCTGTAGCATTGGTGTCACAAATCGCGGCCGAGCCAGTGTGATTTTATTTGCTGTGGACGTGGTGATCGGGCGGACGGGGGGCCGCCTCGACACTGCCTGTGGGGGGAGCACTCCGCTGCCGAGTCGGCGCCTGCCCGCAGGATTTTCGTCTGTCATCTGCATTCGTCGGCAGAAATCGTACGTTTTCCCGCAACGCGCCGAATCCTCGCGCACGGCCGGTCGATCCGCCCATCCGGTTTGGCGGCCCGTCCGGGAACTGCACCGACGCGGGCGCTTTCGGGAAAAAGGCTGATCGTGCGTCGCGCTATCAGCAGGAGTCGCCGCCGTGTCATAAAAGTGCAATTGCCCCCACCTAGTGGCGAGTCCCATGATCCGTCGGATCGCAACTTTCCTTGGCCCAAAGGCGGCCCAACTTGTGGGGACATCATGATCAAGATTGCACGTGCCATTGGCTCGTTCGCTGTTGCAGCAACCATGTGCGTAACGACTGCCAATGCCGGTGAAGTCACCGGTGCGGGTGCGACCTTCGTTTACCCAATTCTCTCCAAGTGGTCGGGCGATTATGTCGCGGCCGGCGGCGATAGGATGAACTATCAGTCGATCGGTTCGGGTGGCGGTATCGCCCAGATCAAGGCTGCGACGGTCGATTTCGGGGCCAGCGACAAGCCGCTTTCCTCGGATGAACTCGCCAAGGCCGGGCTTGCCCAGTTCCCGGTTGTTGTCGGCGGCGTGGTGCCGGTCGTCAACCTTACCGGTTTGCGCTCGGGCCAGATCCGCTTCACCGGGCCGCTGCTGGCGGACATCTTCCTCGGCAAGGTTACCAAGTGGAATGACCCGGCGATCGTCCGCGTCAATCCCGGCGTGAAACTGCCCGGCACGGCGATCACGGTGGTTCACCGTTCGGATGGTTCGGGCACGACCTTCAACTTCGCGCATTATCTCTCGCAGGTCAGTGCCGAATGGAAATCCAAGGTCGGCGCGGGCACGTCGCTCCAGTGGCCGACCGGCGTTGGCGGCAAGGGCAACGAAGGCGTTGCCGCCTACGTCAAGCAGCTTCCGAACTCGATCGGCTATGTCGAATATGCCTATGCCACGCAGAACAAGATGACCGTTGGGCAGGTGCAGAATGCGGCCGGCAAGTTCATCATGCCGAGCGGACGTACCTTCCAGCAAGCCGCGGCGCACGCCAACTGGGCGACCGCGAAGGATTTCAACCTGGTGATGACCAATGCGCCGGGTGCCGATTCCTATCCCATCACGGCTTCGACCTTCGTCTTGATGTACAAGCAGCCCAAGGATGCCGCCCGTAGTGCGGCAGCGCTCAAGTTCTTCCGTTGGGCGCTGACCAAGGGGCAGAAGCAGGCGATCAACCTGCAGTATGTTCCGCTTCCCCCGGCGCTGGTGAAGCGCATTGACGCCTACATCACCCAGAACATCAAGTAACCTGGCCAGCCAAGGTGGGCACGACTGCCATTTCCGCTCCCATGCCCACCGAGGCTGCCGGACAAGGTCACCGGTCTGCGTACGTCAGTAGTGCGTTCGCGGACCGGTTATTCCTCTGGCTGACCGCAGGTGCGGGGTGGATCGTGTTTGCCGTGTTGGTGGGCACGGCAATTTCCATGGCCTACGGCGGGCGCGAAGCCGTCCAGACGTTTGGCTGGAACTTTATCGTCAGCAGCGACTGGGACGCGGTCAATCACAAGTTCGGGGCGCTGATCCCGATCTACGGCACGCTCCTGAGTTCGGCGATAGCGCTGCTGATCGCGGTTCCGATCAGTTTCGGAATCGCGACATTCCTGGCCGAAGTCGCGCCGCCGTGGCTGCGCGGCCCGATCGGCATGGCGATCGAACTCCTCGCGGGCATTCCCAGCATCATCTACGGCATGTGGGGGCTGTTCATTTTCGCGCCGTTCATGGCGACTACGGTCGAACCCTGGTTGACCGAGAACCTGGGGCCATGGCCGATCATCGGGCCACTGTTCGTTGGGCCACCGCTCGGCATCGGCATGCTCACCGCCGCCATCATCCTGGGCATCATGACGATCCCGTTCATCTCGTCGGTCATGCGCGATGTCTTCCAGGCCGTTCCGCCGTCGTTGCGCGAATCTGCCTTCGCGATGGGGGCAACCCCTTGGGAAGTCGTGCGCAAGGTTACCTTGCCGCATACCCGGTCGGCCGTGGTCGGCGCGATCTTCCTCGGCCTCGGCCGGGCGCTGGGAGAAACGATGGCGGTGACGTTCGTGCTCGGCAATGCGCACGATTTCTCGGCTTCGCTGCTGATGCCAGGGAACTCGATCGCGGCAACGATCGCCAACGAATTCACCGAAGCCGATTCCCCAATCTACCTGTCGTCGCTCGTCGCGCTCGGATTTCTGCTGTTTGTCGTCACATTCATCGTGCTGGCGATCGCCAAGATCATGCTCTCACGCGTTGAACGGAGGATGGGATGAACCGGTCGCTCATGCGCCAGCGCCGCATCGCCAATTTCATCGCACTATGAGGGGCGACTGCGGCGACGCTGTTTGGGCTGGTGTGGCTGGTCTGGATTCTCTGGACCACCCTGGAGAAGGGCGCGACCTCGCTCAACCTGCAGCTTTTCACCGACATGACGCCGCCCCCCGGC
>VMTF01000094.1 GCA_013791705.1 Sphingomonadales bacterium
AGCGCGCGCGGCGGCAGGGCGGCGCGGCGCGACATATCCTCCAGCGTGGCGAGCGGGCTCTGCTCCCGCGCCGCGACGAGCGCCAGCGCCCAGGCCTCGCGGAAGCCGTCGATCTGGCGCAGGCCGAGCCGCAGGCAGCGTTCGCCCTCCAGCGTGTTGTCCCACCGGCTCGCACCCACGTCGATCGGGCGGACCTCCACCGCATGTTCGCGCGCATCGCGGACGAGCTGCGCGGGGGCATAGAACCCCATCGGCTGACTGTTGAGCAGCGCGCAAGTGAAGGCCGCCGGGAAATGGCACTTCAGCCATGACGAGACATAGGCGAGCCAGGCGAAGGCCTGCGCATGACTTTCGGGAAAGCCATATTCGCCGAAGCCCCTGATCTGTTCGAAACAGCGTTCGGCAAAGTCGCGCGGGTAGCCGCGCGCGGCCATGCCTTCGACCAGGCGGGTCTGATAGTGGTGGACCGTGCCCATGTGGCGGAACGTTGCCATCGCGCGGCGCAGGCCGTCCGCTTCGGCCGGGGTGAACCGCGCCGCGACGATCGCCAGCTTCATCGCCTGTTCCTGAAACAATGGCACGCCGAGCGTCTTGCCGAGCACGTGCCGCAGCTCGTCGGGATTGTCCGGCGGGCCGGGAAATTCCACCCGTTCCTCGCCATTGCGGCGGCGCAGATAAGGGTGGACCATCCCGCCCTGGATCGGTCCCGGCCGCACGATCGCGACCTGGATGACGAGATCGTAGAGGCACTTCGGCTGCATTCGCGGCAGCATCGAGATCTGGGCACGGCTTTCGACCTGGAAGGTGCCGATGCTGTCGGCCCGCCGGAGCATCCGGTAGGTCGCCGCGTCCTCGCGCGGGACGGTGGCGAGGGTGAAATCGCCCAGCTCGTGCGCGCGCAGCAGGTCGAAGGCCTTGCGGATGCAGGTCAGCATCCCGAGCGCCAGCACATCGACCTTCATCAGCCCGAGCGCGTCGATATCGTCCTTGTCCCATTCGATGAACGTGCGGTCCGGCATCGCCGCGTTGTGGATCGGCACCAGTTCATCAAGCCGCCCGTGGGTCAGCACGAACCCGCCGACATGCTGCGACAGGTGGCGCGGGAATTCGAGCAATTGCCCGACCATGTCGCGCAGGCGGACCAGCTCGGGCGTGTCCGGATCGAACCCGGCTTCGGCCAGGCGTTCCTCGCGCATTGCGCTTCCGCCCCGCCCCTCTCCCGCCCGCCGATCTTCGCCCCAACTGCCCCAGATCGTGCCGGAGAGCCGCGCGGTAACATCCTCGGTGAAGCCCAGCGCCTTGCCCACCTCGCGCAGCGCGCTGCGCGGGCGATAGTGGATCACCGTCGCGGCGATCCCGGCCCGCTCGCGGCCATAGCGGCGATAGATATACTGGATCACCTCCTCGCGCCGCTCGTGCTCGAAATCGACATCGATATCGGGCGGCTCGTTCCGCTGTTCGGACAGGAAGCGCGAGAACAGCAACTGTTCCTGCACCGGATCGATCGGGGTGATGCCGAGCAGGTAGCAGACCAGCGAATTGGCCGCCGAGCCGCGCCCCTGGCACAGGATCGGCGGATCGAGGCTGCGGGCATGGCGCACCACATCGTGCACGGTGAGGAAATAGGGCGCGTAAGCCTTGATCCGGATCAGGCGAAACTCCTCGTCCAGCACCGTGCGATAGGCGGCGGGCAAGCCTTCCGGAAACTGCGCGCGGGCGCTTTCCATGACGAGGTGTTCGAGCCAGCCTTGCGGGGTCCACCCCTCCGGCACCGGTTCGTGCGGATATTCATAGACCAGTTGATCGAGCGTGAAGTCCACCGCGCCAAACAGCTCCTGCGTCGCGCCGAGCGCCTGCGGACAGGCATGGAACAGCCGGGCCATTTCCTCCGGTGGCTTCAGGTGGCGCTCGGCATTGGCCGCCAGCAGCCGGCCGGCGGCCTGCACCGTGGTCCCCTCGCGGATCGCGGTCAGCACATCGTGCAGCGGGCGGTCCGCCGGCCCGGCGAAGAGCGGAGCGTTGGTGGCGATCAGCGGCACGCGGGCTTCGTCCGCCAGCGCGATCCGCCGGGCGAGCAGGCGCGCATCGCGCCCGGCGCGCGGCATCGCGGCGGCGAGCCAGAGCCGGGGCGCCGCCTCCCGCAAGGCGCCGAGCAGGGCGGCATCGCCATCGAGCGCGATCAGCGCGAGATCCCCGGCATGGGCGAGCAGATCGGGCAGGTGCAGCGTGCAATCGCCCTTTTCGGCGCGGCGGTTGCCGAGCGTGAGCAGCCGGGTCAGCCGCCCCCAGCCCCGGCGGGTGAGCGGATAGGCCACCACGTCGGGCGTGCCATCGGCAAACACCAGCCGCGCGCCGACGATCAGGCGGAAGCCGCCCGCCAGCCCGCCCAGATCGCGCCACGCCAGATGGGCGCGGACCACGCCCGCCACGGTGTTGCGATCGGCAATCCCGATCCCGCCCATCCCCAGCGCATGGGCGCGCCCGACCATCTCCTGCGGGTGCGAGGCCCCGCGCAGGAAGCTGAAACTGGTCGCGGCGACAGGCTCAGAAAAGACCGGCCGGTTCACGGAAACAGCCCGTGGAGATACCAGCGCGGATCGGGCTTTTCCTCGAACAGGCCGCGGCGAAACACCCAGTAGCGCCGCCCGGCCGTGTCCTCGATCCGATAGTAGTCGCGCGTCAGGCTGCCCCGTTCGCTTGCCGCATTGCCGGCGCCCAGATGCCCGCCGACCCGCCGCCACCATTCCGCCGCGATCCGTTCCGGCCCTTCGGCCAGCCGGACATCGTGCACCGCGCGGCGCCAGCGAAACCGCTGCGGCGGGCCATCGGGCACGCCGGCGATCACCTCGATCGGCTGGGGCGGATCGAGCAGGTAAAGCGGGCGCTGCACTCCGTCCGGCGCGCGCGGGGGGAAGGCTGCGGGCGCCTTGCCGGACGCCGGCGCCATCCGCTGCGCCACCTCGGGCAAGTGCCGGTTCTGTGGCGCGAGGCGATAGATCTGTTCGCGCCCGAGCCGCACGCCAAGCCGGTCGATCAGCGCGGCGACGCTGTCCTCGCTCTCGTCCGTCCCGCTTTCAAGCCCGACCTGCCGCGCAGCGAGCGGCTCGGCGTGCGGCACCGCCAGCGTGATCGCATCGAACCCGAAGCCGGGATCGATCGGATCGGCCAGAGTCTCGATCCGCTCGCGCAGCAGGCGGATCACCGGCTCCGCAGCGCGGACCGGCCGGCCGGTTTCGACCGCCAGCCGCCGCTCGGCCCCGTCGCTGCGGCACAGCGTCACCACGAAGCGCCGCCCGCCCAGGCGGCGTGCTTCCATCTCGCGGGCGGTCTGGCCGAGCAGATCCTCGATCACGTCCAGCACATCCTCGGTCCGCGCGATCGGCTCGGCAAAGCGGGCCTCGGCGCGGATCGGCGCGGTGAGCCGGTGGGGGACAAGCGGCGCGGCGGCCTCGCCGAGCAACTGGCGCAGACGCAGCACCGCCGCCTCGCCGAAGCGCGCGGCCAGCGGGCGCAGCGGCCGCCGGGCCAGATCGCCGATGGTGCGAAGCCCCGCGCGGCGCAGGCCGGACAAGGCCTCGTCCGGCAGTTCGAGCGCGGTGACCGGGAGCGCGTGGACATCCTCCCCCGCCCCTTCGGCACCATACCGGGCCAGCGCGCGCGCCGCGGCGGGATTGGGCGCCAGGGCATGGCGCGCGGCGTGGCCGGACCGGGCCATGGCCTGCCGGGCCAGCTCCCCCTCGCCGCCGAACAGGTGCGCGCAGCCGGTGATGTCGAGCACCGCGCCGTCCGGCGGATCGGCCGTGACCAGCGGAGTGAAGGCGATCATCCCCGCCACCACCCGGTCCAGCGCGCGGGCATCGGCGGCGGGATCGTGCGGCAGGGTGGCAAGCTGCGGGCAGCGCGCGCGCGCATCGGCCAGCGTCATGCCCGCCGCCAGGCCGAGTTCCGCCGCCGCCGCATCGATCGCCGCCAGCCGCAGGGCATTGCCGTGGCGCGCCCCCACCGCCAGCCGCTCCGGCGGCGCGCGGGGGGAGTCGCGGCGGGGCCGCGCGCCCCGCCCCCCGGGGCACCCCC
>VMTF01000044.1 GCA_013791705.1 Sphingomonadales bacterium
CTGGTGCCGACTGAATCAGAAAAATTCCAGCGCTCCCTCAGGAAAACGCTTCAAGGTCGGTCGGGTTCTTTGGATCGGGGCCGAACCGGTTTGGCCCGCGCGTTCCATCGAGGCACATCAGCACCAACAGCGCGAACCAGCCGAGAATGGGGATCAGCACGAGCAGCAGCAACCAGCCGGACTTGTCCTGATCGTGCAGCCGGCGCACCGCCACGGCGATGCTGGGGATGAAACTGACCAGCCCGAACAGGTTCTGCACCAGCGCGCCCGGCCCGGTGAATGCCGTCGCGAAACCGACGAATGCCCCCGCCTGCTCATAGCTTGGCGTGCCCAGCACAATGCTGATCGCCAGCGACACCAGGATCTGGAACAGGACGAACATCCAGTATTCCTTGCGGCGCGAGCGCCCGCCGAATTCCGCATAGCGCCGGTAAGGCAGCAGCATCCATTCCATATCGGTCAACCTCTCCGCGGCACTGTGATCGCGCGGGGCGCAAGCGACCACAAATCCGCGCCGGTGGCAAGAACCGGCGGCGAATGGGCCGGTCCGCGCTCAGAAACGCAGCCGCGCGCTCACCCCGTAAGTGCGTGGCTCGCTCGGATAGCCGGAAATCGAACCGACCTGCACCGGCGAGTCGAACACCTGCAGGATCGTCCGCCGGTCGAGGATGTTGCGGCCCCACACGGTCAGTTCAAGGCCGCTCTGCATCGCATAAGTCAGCGATCCGTTGAGCAGGTTGATTTCCTGCTTGCGGCTGGTCGCGGCCGCGATCGCGCCGGCAAAGTCCGCCGCAGTGCCCGTGGCCGGAAGTCCGGTCAGCGGATTCTTCACCACCAGCCCCGGCAACCCTTCGACCAGCGCGAACGGCGCCTCGTAGTGAAAATCGCCATGCAGGATCACGCGGTCGCCGTTGCCCAGTTCATGGTCCCACTGCGCACCCAGCGTGGCCGAGAGCGGCGTAACGCCGCCCGGCCGCGTGCCGGTCAGATCGCCCACGCCCGACAGGACGAAGTCGTCGTATTTCGGTTCGAGATAGGTCATGCCAAGGCTGAAAGTCAGCTCGCTGGTCGGTTTGACCGTGCCTTCGAACTCGAACCCGAACGACGATTGCTTGCCCGCGTTGGCGAGGAAGAAGCCCAACCCGGTGAAGATGTTCGACTGGAAGCCCTTGATGGTCTGCTTGAACACCGCGAAGTTGGCGGTCGCGACGGTCCAGTCGCCCTTGATGCCGGCCTCCCACACGGTCGAATCCTCCGGCCCGGCAAAGCGGCTGCCGGCCGACAAGTTCGGCGCCGAAAGCCCCGCGTCGATGCTCGCCTGGGTCGGCCTGCTGTCGCGCGAGAGGTTGACCGAGGCCGCCTTGTAGCCGGTCGCATAGCTCGCATAGAGGTTGACCGTGTCGTTCAGATCATAGGCGAGCCGCGCGGTGAACGACCAGTGGCCATCGCTGACCTTGCCCGATTCGATCGCGTTGGGAACGTTCACGAACGGCGGCAGGAACTGCAGCGGCTTCAGCGCCTGGAGCTTGTCTGCGGTCGCGGCGGCGCCGCTGACAATCGCCGCGTACTGCTGCGGATTGGCCTGCGCGAACATCGCGATCTGGCTCGGATCGGACGTCCCGAGCGTCTGCGCGACCAGCACGTTGACCACGTTCGCCTGCAGCACCGGATCGCTCAGCGGGATCGCCGAGAAGAACTCGTTCGACTGGCTGCTGGTCGAGAAGGTCTTGGCGTCGTGCGTGTAGTTCACCCCGCCGGTCAGCGTCAGGCGGGAGGCGACCTTGAAATCGATCTGGCCGAAGATCGAGAAACTATCGTCCGCCAGGTGATAGTTCTCGTCAAACCCGCTGCCCGGCGCGAACGACCTGCCGAGATAGGCCGCCGGGTCGCCGGTCGCCGCCGCGCCGAGGATGCCTTCAACCTGGGTGAGCGTGAACGGCGTGCCGAACTGGCCCGACAGGCCCTGGATCAGCGCATCCGCATATGGGCGGAGCTGCGTGCCCAACAGCACCTGATTTTGCTGATTGACCTTCTCGTTGAAATAGAACGCGCCGAGCAGCGCATTGACCGGCCCGTCCCAGTCGGTCGACGCGCGCAGTTCCTGGGTAAACGTATCGATCCCCAGATCCTGGAAGTTCCGCCCCAGCAGATCGGCGCTGGTGAAGTCTGAGTCCTGATTGGTGACCGCCTTGGTCTTGCGATAGGCGGTGATCGAGGTCAGTTTGAGCAGGCCGATGCGGTAGTCCAGTTGCGCGGACAGGCCCCAGTTGTCGATCTTGTTGGTCGAATCGAAATTGTTGTAGACCACGCCCCCGAAGGGGTTGGCCGGGTCCGAAATCTGCCCGCCCAGCAGGCCGGTGATGATCTGCGACGCGCCCGGCGCCGGCGAGCGCTGCAGATTGATCGCCGCGCAGCAGACCTCGTCGATCCTGCCATAATCGCCGATCAGGCGCACCTTGAAGTCGCTTGACGGTTCGGCCAGCACCTGCCCCCGCACGAACCAGCGATCGCGGCCATATTCCCTGTTGCCGGTGCCAAGATCGGTCGCATAGCCGTCGCGCCGGTTGTAACCGCCCGCCAGGCTCGCCGCGACGGTATCGCTCAGCGGACCGGTCACCACGCCCTTCAGCACGACCGCGTTGTAATTGCCGTAGCTCGCCTCGACATTGCCGCCGAACGCGAATTTCGGCTCCCTGGTGATGAGCGAGATCACCCCGGCCGAGGCATTCTTGCCGAACAGGGTGGATTGCGGCCCGCGCAGCACCTCGATCCGCTGGACATCGGGCAGGTCCGAAATCATCGAGGCCGACCGCGAGCGATAGACCCCGTCCACGAACAGGCCGACCGAGGGTTCGATCCCGGCATTGTTGGCGCCGTTGCCAAAGCCGCGAATGTAGAAATTGGTATTTGCCGAGCTTTGCAACTGGTTGACCCGCAGCGAAGGCACCACGGTCGAAAGATCGCGGATGTCGCGGATCTGCGCCCGTTCGATCATCTCGGCGGTGGTCACGGTAACGGCCACCGGCGTATCCTGCAGGGTCTGCTCGCGCTGGGGCGCGGTGACGATGATCGCGTTGCCGGCGGGGGGGACGGGCGCATCGGGGGCGGGCGGGGCCGCCTCCATCGCGGCATAGCGCGCGGCCGGCTGGGCGGTGCCCTGCGCCCGCGCGCTGCCCGGAGCGGCCAGGCCGATCACGGCGACACCGCTCATGAGGAAGATGCTGGTCGATGCGGCAAAGCCTGCGACGTTGCTTTTCACGCGAAATGCCCTCTCATCCAGGAGGATGCCGCCACGGCTTTGCGACGTTGGCAGGTCAGCCCTTGTCTACTCCCCGACCCATAGGAATCCGCCACTTCGCGCGCAATTGCAATCGCTCGTACTGTCCCCCGCGAATTGGGCCAGTTGCAATAAAGCCACACACTTCCCATCTGAGGGCGGTCGGTCGCTCCCGGCCGCCGGCAAGCCGGAATGCCCTGGCCTCCGGCCGGGCCGAAGCCGGCCGGGCAGATCCGGCGCCAAGTGCCTTGCCTGAATCGGCGTATTCCGCTAGGGGCGCGCGATTGTTGCGCTGCAGCGAAACTGCGGCTCCCACTTCTCATCGAAAGCCTTACCCGCCATGTCCGCCCCGCTGCCGCTGCGCAATATCGCGATTATCGCCCACGTCGATCATGGCAAGACCACGCTCGTCGACCAGCTTTTCCGCCAGTCCGGCACCTTCCGCGACAATCAGCGCGTGGAAGAACGGGCGATGGATTCGAACGATCTCGAAAAGGAACGCGGGATCACCATTCTCGCGAAATGCACCTCGGTCGAATGGCAGGGCACGCGGATCAACATCGTCGATACGCCCGGCCACGCCGATTTCGGCGGCGAGGTTGAGCGCATCCTGTCGATGGTCGATGGCGTGATCCTGCTGGTTGACAGCTCGGAAGGCGCGATGCCGCAGACCAAGTTCGTCACCGGCAAGGCGCTGGCGCTCGGCCTCAAGCCGATCGTCGTCGTCAACAAGATCGACCGCGCCGATGAACGCACCCAGGAAGTGCTGGACGAAGTGTTCGATCTGTTCGTCAGCCTCGACGCCAATGACGAGCAACTCGATTTCCCGGTGCTGTTCGCTTCGGGCCGCAATGGCTATGCCAGCGACGATCCGCTGGCGCGCGAAGGAACGCTGACCCCGCTGTTCGAAAAGATTGTCGAGCACGTTCCCGCACCTTCGGCCGATCCCGATGGTCCGTTCAAGTTCCTCGTGACCCTGCTGGATCGCGACAATTTCCTCGGCCGCATCCTGACCGGCCTCGTGTTCTCGGGCTCGGTCAAGACCAACCAGGCGATCCACGCGCTCGATAACGACGGCAAGGTCGTCGAAACCGGCCGCGCCTCGAAGATCATGACCTTCCGCGGGTTGGAACGCGTGCCGACCGACGAAGCCAACGCCGGGGACATCATCTCGAGCGCCGGGCTGACCAACGCGACGGTGGCCCACACCATCGCCGATCCGTCTGTGAGCGAACCGCTCCAGGCCCAGCCGATCGCTCCGCCAACCCTGTCGATGCGCTTCTCGGTGAACGACAGCCCGTTTGCCGGCCGCGAAGGGACCAAGGTCACCAGCCGCATGATCCGCGACCGGCTGGAGCGTGAAGCCGAATCCAACGTGGCGATCCGCGTGACCGAATCGGCCGACAAGGACAGCTTCGAAGTGGCCGGCCGCGGCGAGCTTCAGCTCGGCGTGCTGATCGAAACGATGCGCCGCGAAGGCTTCGAACTCGGCATCAGCCGTCCGCGCGTGCTTTACGGCACCGATGAGAACGGCAAGCGGACCGAGCCTTACGAAGTCGTCGTGATCGACGTGGACGAAGAATATTCGGGCACGGTCGTCGAGAAGATGGCGATCCGCAAGGGCGAGATGACCGACATGCGCCCTTCGGGCGGCGGCAAGACCCGCATCACCTTCTCGGCTCCGTCGCGCGGCCTGATCGGGTATCACGGCGAATTCCTGGCCGACACGCGCGGCACCGGGATCATGAACCGCCTGTTCGAAAAGTATGGCCCCTACAAGGGTGTGATCGAGGGCCGTCCGGTTGGCGTGCTGATCTCCAACGGCACCGGCGAAGCGGTCGGCTATGCACTCAACATGCTGGAAGAACGCGGCGTGCTGTTCGTGAAGCCGCAGGAAAAGGTCTATGAGGGCATGCTGATCGGCGAGAACGCCAAGCCCGACGATCTCGAAGTCAACCCGATGAAGTCGAAGCAGCTCACGAACTTCCGTTCGACCGGCAAGGATGACGCCATCCGCCTGACTCCGCCGCGGATCATGACGCTCGAACAGGCGATCGCCTATATCGACGATGACGAGATGGTCGAAGTGACGCCCCAGTCGATCCGGTTGCGCAAGGCCCTGCTCGATCCGAACGAGCGCAAGAAAGCCGGACGCAAGAAGGAAGCGGCCTGAACGATTGCGGGCACGCTCCCGCACGTTCATTTGCGCGAGATCGAACCTGAACGGACGCTGCCAAGGCCAAACCGGGTCCGTTCAGGTTTCATGGCTTAAAGATTAACTCAATCGGCGAATCGGCGACGGGCAATCAGGCCCTCCCCCACCTGGCCGCAGGAGTTCCCGCCATGTACTTCATCAAGAAGGCCACGCTCGCCATCGTCCTCGGTGCCACCGCGCTGACTGCGGCTTCGCCCGCGATGGCCGACCCCTATTACGGCGAACGTCGCGGGGGCGATACCGCCGGCGCAGCTATTGCCGGCGGTATCATCGGCCTCGCATTGGGCGCGATCATCGCCTCGAGCGCGAACAACCGCCACGATCGCTACGCCGAACGCGGCTGGACCTGGCGCAACGGCTACTATTGGGATCGGCAAGGCTATCGCTATGATCGCGACGGTCGCCGCGCCCACGACCGCGACGGCTATTACAACCGCCGTGGCTACGATCAGCGCGGCTATGGCCGCGACGAACGGGGCTACTATGGCCGCGACGACGATCGCGGCGGCGACTACGGCGACCGCCGGCATCGCTGAGCCAACCGAACCAGGATGGGGGCGCCCGGACGATCACCGGGCGCCTCCTCCCCGGTTCGGCTCATCGCATTTCAGGCCGGATTAAGCGGTTATTCAGCCGGCTGGCGGCCTACTTCCACCACGCGGCCCGCAAGGACCACGGGAGCTGGAGAAACGACAATGAACATCCTGAGGAAAGCTGTCCTCGGCGCTGTGCTTGGCGCCGCCACCCTGACCACCGCGAGCCCGGCACTGGCTGATGACAGGCGCGGCGGCTATCGCGATCGAGGCGGAGACGAAGCCGCTATCGCCATCGGCGCCGGCCTCATCGGTCTGGCCGTCGGAGCAGCAATCGCATCGGATCGCGATGACGGCTATTACGAACGCCGCCATTACCGTCCGCGCTACCGCTCCTACTACGCCTATCGCGACTATCCGCGCTATCGCAGGTGGGATCGGCCCCATTACAAGTCGTACCACCATCACGACCGGCGCCGGCACGAGCGGCGGGACTACCGGCATTACGGGCACGGCTGGTAACCGGGACGCGGGCCAACCGGGTCCGCCCGACATCCACGGACTGATCGCAGGGCACTCCCGCTCCTTCACATGATGCGCCCGGTTTTCATTGCCGGGTGCAACTCGTCGGCGCGGCGATCATTCACCGGCATCGGAGCCGGAAATCTCTGAGTGACACGCATCGCGCACGCGGCTCTCGCCAAGCACGGGCACTGCGGCTAGATGCCTCGAACATGACTTCACCCGAAAGCTATGCCGATCTGCGCATCGCGCTGTTCAGCGGCAACTACAACTGCGTGCGCGATGGGGCGAACCAGTCGCTCAACCGCCTGGTCGGCTATCTGCTGCGGCAGGGCGCGACAGTGCGGATCTATTCGCCGACCGTCGCCGAACCTGCCTTCCCACCGACCGGCGATCTGGTTTCCTTGCCATCGCTGCCGATTCCGGGACGAGCGGAATATCACTTCGCGATGGGGCTTTCCCCGCGTGTGCGGCGCGATCTGGCGGCTTTTGCGCCAAACGTGATCCAGGTTTCCTCGCCCGATCCGGCAGCGCATCGCGCCGTCACGTGGGCGCGGCGGCGGGGCTTGCCGATCCTCGCCTCGGTCCACACCCGGTTCGAAACTTATCCGCGCTACTACAATCTCGCGTTCATCGAGCCGTTGCTGGAAGCGGGGCTGCGGCGGTTCTACCGGCGCTGCGATGCGCTGGTCGCGCCCTCGGAGTCGATGGCGCAAGTGCTGCGCGACCAGCGGATGAACTACGATATCGGCATCTGGTCGCGCGGGGTGGACCGCGAAATGTTTCATCCCGAACGGCGCAGCATGGCCTGGCGGCAGTCGCAGGGCTTCGGCGATGATGAAGTCGTGATCGGGTTTTTCAGCCGGCTGGTGATGGAAAAAGGGCTCGACGTCTTTTCCGACGCGATCGACGAACTGCGGCGCAAGGGCGCGCGCTATCGCGTACTCGTGGTCGGCGACGGTCCGGCGCGCGAGTGGTTCGAAAATCGCTTGCCCGAAGCGGTGTTCACTGGGTTCCTCGGCGGGGCCGACCTTGCCACCGCTGTCGCCAGCATGGACGTGCTGTTCTTCCCCTCGGTCACCGAAACGTTCGGCAACGTGACGCTCGAGGCGATGGCCTGCGGGCTGCCGGTGGTCGCCGCGGCCGCCACGGGCAGCGAGAGCCTGGTGGACGACCATGTTTCAGGTCGGCTGATCCGGCCAGGCGCGATCCACCAATATGCCGATGCCCTGCAGGCCTATGCAACCGACGCGGCGTTGCGCGCGCGGCACGGCGCGGCGGGCGAAGCGCGCTCCCGCGAGTTTTCCTGGGACCGCATCAACCAGACGGTGGCCGACACGTATCTGCGCCTGGTGCGGCGGAAGGTCTCGCGCGGATAGCCCTCCTCCTGCGGGCGGACGTGCAATTTCCGATGGCCGCGCCTAAGTTGGCGGTGATGACCGACCTGTTCGCCGACGACCTGCCGCCCGAGTCTGCCGCCAGCGACGAACCGCGCGCCGACGCCCCGCTGGCTGACCGGTTGCGCCCGCATGGGCTGGGCGAGGTGATCGGCCAGGAACACCTGACCGGGCCGGACGGTGCGATCGGGCGGATGGTGGCGGCCGGCCGGCTGTCGTCAATGATCCTGTGGGGACCGCCGGGAACCGGGAAAACCTCGATCGCGCGCCTGCTCGCCGCCGCAGTGGGAATGCGCTATGCGGCGGTGAGCGCGGTCTTTTCCGGCGTCGCCGATCTCCGCAAGGCCTTTGCCGAGGCCGAGGCGATGGCCAAATCCGGACGCCGCACCCTGCTGTTCGTCGACGAGATCCACCGCTTCAATCGCGCCCAGCAGGATGGCTTCCTGCCGTTTGTCGAGCGCGGCACCGTCACACTGGTCGGCGCAACCACCGAGAACCCCAGTTTCGCGCTCAACGCCGCGCTGCTCAGCCGCGCGCAAGTGCTGATCCTGCACCGGCTCGACGCGACGGCGCTTGGCGTGCTGCTCGCCCGCGCGGAGGAACTGGAAAGCCGCGCCCTGCCCCTTACCGCCGCTGCCCGCGAAGCGCTGATCGCCTCAGCCGATGGCGACGGGCGGTTTCTGCTCAACCAGGCCGAAACGCTCTATTCGGTCGATCTGCCCGAAGCGCTCGATCCGGCCGGACTGGGCAAGTTCCTGCAACGGCGGGTGGCGGTCTACGACAAGGACGGCGACGGACACTACAATCTGATTTCCGCGCTGCACAAGGCGCTGCGCGGCTCCGACCCGCAAGCCGCGCTCTATTATCTGGCCCGGATGCTCACCGCCGGGGAGGAACCGCTTTACGTGCTGCGCCGCCTCGTGCGCTTCGCCAGCGAGGACATCGGGCTGGCCGATCCGCAGGCGCTGGTCCAGTGCCTGGCCGCCCGGGATGCCTACACGTTCCTGGGCTCGCCCGAGGGTGAACTGGCCGTGGTCCAGGCCTGCCTCTATTGCGCGACCGCACCCAAATCGAATGCCGCCTATGCGGCGCAGAAAGCCGCCTGGCAAAGCGCCCGGGAAACCGGCTCGCTCGCCCCGCCCACGCACATCCTCAACGCGCCGACCAAGCTGATGAAGGACATCGGCTATGGCGCGGGCTATGCCTATGATCACACGGCCGAGGACGGCTTTTCCGGGTCCGACTACTGGCCAGAAGGGATGGCGCCGCAGGAATTCTATCGCCCGGTCGAACGCGGGTTCGAGCGCGAGATCGTCCGCCGGCTCGAATGGTGGGACAAGAAGCGCCGCGAGCGCAACGAGTCCTGAGGAAGCGGCCGGTGCGCTTTCGGAATTTCGTCGCGATCGACTGGTCGGGCGCGGCCGGCGAGCGCCACGCCGGGATCGCCGTCGCGCTCGCGCAGGTGGGTGAGGCGGCGCCGATGCTCGTCCGGCCCGCCAACGCCGCGCAAGGTCACAAGTGGTCGCGCCCCGAAGTCGCGCGGTGGCTGTCCGGCGAACTCCCGCCCGATACTCTGGTGGGGCTGGATCTGGGCATTTCGCTGCCGTTTGCCGACTGCGGCGCGTTCTTTCCCGGCTGGCCGGAAAGCCCGCCCGATGCCCGGGCGCTCTGGGCGCTGGTCGATCGCCTGTCTTTCGGCGATCCGCATTTGGGCGTCGGCAGTTTCGTCGATCACCCGCAGGCCGCAAGCTACTTCCGCCGCCACGGCCGCCGCGAGGGAGCACACTTCGGCGCTGGCGGCACGGCGGGAGGCCAGGGGCGGTTCCGGCTAACCGAACGCGCGCAGGCACGAATGGGATGCCGGCCCTATTCGAACTTCAACCTCGTCGGCGCGGCTCAGGTAGGCAAGTCCAGCCTGTCCGGTATGCGCATGTTGCACCGCCTTGCGGGCACTCTGCCGGTCTGGCCGGTCGATCCGCTGCCGGACGCGGGCTCGGTGGTGGTCGAGATCTACACGACACTCGCCGCGATCGCCGCAGGCCGTCCGGCCGGCCGATCGAAGATGCGCAGCCATGCCGAACTCAACGATGCCCTGGCCGCCTGCGCCAGCGCGCCCGTGCGGGGAAGCGGTCCGATCGACGACCACCAGAGCGACGCGCTGCTCACCGCAGCCTGGCTGCGCCAGACCGCCCACCGCGCCGATCTGTGGCACCCGACCGGGCTCGAAGCCGTCCGCCACACCGAAGGCTGGACGTTCGGCGCGCCATAAGGCAATGGGACGCCAGACGCCGGCTTAGCTCAGTTGGTAGAGCACCTGATTTGTAATCAGGGGGCCACGGGTTCGAATCCTGTAGCCGGCACCATTTTTTCAAGCACTTAGGCGAAAATTGCGACGACCGCCTCACGGCGGGGCACCAATGGGGCATCAGACTTGATATTGGAGAGACCTTAGCGGCCCTCGCCCACCAGTTTCACAATTGGGCAGGCCAACATCCGGTGATATCAAAGTGTGACAAGCTGCGGGGGTACAGGCGTTGGCTGTTCGATCACTGACAAAATACGTCAAGCGCTACACCACGCTTTCCAGTGCACTCGACACGCTCAAAAACCAACATTTGATTTTGTTGAACCCTTCCAAATAGGACGATTCCAACGACAGTTACTTTATGGAATTGTATCAGAAGGAGAAAGAAATCGGTTCAATTCTGGCACTTTGCTGCACGATGGCAACGGAAGCATATCATCATTGGAAGGTTTTCGCCCCAGGCATTGAGGGGGTGTGCATTGAGATCGATCGCGTCGCACTTGAGCGCACATTGTCCCCAAACGAAGACATCAAGGTTCGGCAGGTGGAGTATCTTAAGGTTGCAGAGCTGGAAGCGTTCACAGATGCCGATCTGCATCGCTTAGCCGCCTACGCGGGTCGGGCAATCTCCCTCGCCCTCGCGGCCCAAACCGCATCGACATCGTAGAGCGGCTGCATGACGCCGAGTTCGAGGCGAAGACGCTGTATCTCGATCGCCTGCGCGACATGGCCGATCAGTCTGGTGCCCGATGGATGCCCGGCGATAGACGCTGATCGTCCGAGATCACAGCACCACGCGATCTATGCGGATAGCCGGTCCTCATTTCGAATCAGCGGGTCGTGGCGGAAATCCGTCATTCCCCAAATCGCGGAAATCGTCGAATCCGCATAAGATCGCCCCGAGGGGCGCAGAAATCCGCCAATGGGCGAAAAGCGCTCAACTGATGCCCCGTTGGTGCCCCATCAGATTTTTGACGCCGATCCTGGGGTTCCACCTGACAGGTCGCCGGCCATATTCTTAATAGGCCAACGGTCAACAACGCGAGTGACCGTCATGGAAAGGCCTGCCGACTACCTTCACCTTCTACAACATGCCTGGGATTTGTTTCCCGGATCGGATGTGGAAATCATCTACGCCGAAGACGAAACCATCCATATCGACGTGGATGGACATCGATTCACCTTCGAGATCGGCAGCGACGACGACGCCTATATCTTCAGCGACGGGTCGTCCTCGTTCACGATCCCACTTTTTCTTGATCCTACCTGGGAATAAACCTGACGGGCTCCGGTCTCCTATCTTAATCGACCTGTCGTTCACCACGAAAGGAACGAACGACATGACCATGACCCAACCCGCAAAGCCCGCCGCTGCGACCGTCGCGGCTCCCAGGAACGCACAGGCGAAGCCAGCCAGCAACCCGAAGCCAGCCGAAGACAAGCCTGAGGCCGTCACGCTCGACCAGCTCGCCCGTGAGATGAAGTTGTCCCCACGTGATGCGCGGATGCTGCTGCGGCTCGCCGCGAAGCAAACCAAGCTCTACCCGACACTGGGCAAGGAACACGTCGCGCGCCAGCCATGGTCGTGGGCGCCGGGTTCAAAGGCGCTGGAAGAGGCCCGTAAAGCGCTGGAAACCGCCCAGACCGATGCCTGAGGCATGAAGAGCGCCAAGCACATATGTATGCACGTTTGGCGCTCTTTCAGCCTCTCCAAGCTGTCATCGGCCCCGCAACAATTCACCCACCAGCGACGGTTTCTTGGCCAGCATCGCCAGCAGCACCTGTGCGGGGCCGGTCGGTCGGCGGCGGCCTTGTTCCCAGTTGAGCAACGTACCCTTGGCGACGCCGATGCTGCGCGCGAACGCACCCTGCGACAGGCCCGTGCTCGCCCGGATCGCCGCAACGTCGACCATGGGCACTGCCACTTCCCTGACCTCGGCGCCGGTCTCGCGACCTTCGGCATAGGCCAGCGCCTCGCTCAGACCCTGCTTGATGCTGTCATAGGCACTCATCGTCGATCTCCATAATGCGCGAGCAGCAGCTTGCTCATCGTGACCAATTCCGCCTGCTGCGCCTTGCTCAGGTTGTCCTTCTCGTTCTTGGCGAACACCGTGACGAGAAAGATCGGCAGATGGACGCCGCCGAACACATAGACCGTCCGGTAGCCGCCACTCTTGCCGCTGCCCCCGCGCGCAATGCGCACCTTGCGCAGACCTCCCCCAAGCGAGATGCCCGCTTCGGGGTTGGCGGCGATATAATCCACCAGCGCGGAACGCTCGTCATCAGACATGATCGCCTTGGCCCGCCGCAGAAACTCGGGCAGTTCCACGACGGTTTGCATGGCTGACATCGAACTTGATTATACGCCATTGGCGCATATGTCAATGGCGTATAAAATGCCTAGCCGAAGGTCCGCGCAAAGGGCTTCGGCCAGCTTGCGATGTGTCTCCCAGCATTCGAAAGAGCGCCAACGATGTATATATGCACATTTGGCGCTCTTTCAGTCGGGCAGCTTCCATTTCGCGCCCGGCCCCTTGCCGCTGACGACACCCAGCTTCTTCTTCGCGCGGTCCAGCGTGCGGTCCTGCACCCCCTTCTTTTTCATGGCTGCCATGACGTCCCGCGCCTTGGCGGGGCCGGCAGTAAGATAGTCCTCCAGCGCGCGCACCGCACGGTCGAGCACGGTATCCACCCCTTCCTCGTTCAGAATGAATGGATCATCAATGACCCTTATCCTGTCTATATCCGCTCCGATCGCCTCCAGCCTCGGCCGAATGACACGGCTGGGATCGTCCTCGTCGTTCAGCAGCAGCACGCGGCCCTTGCGAGTGACCGGCTTGTCCCCGAACATTCCCGTGCTGGTGACGC
>VMTF01000154.1 GCA_013791705.1 Sphingomonadales bacterium
CATCCTTACCCACGACCGTAAAAATCATACCCGAACACAAATTCGCGTGCTGGGAGAACATCTTCACCGTTGGGCAGGACAGCCGCATCTGGAATGCGCACTTCCGCACATGCTTTCCCGGCGCACCGCAAGGTCAGCCGATCTCCCAATGCCGGGCCACGGCCTATGCGGACCTCCAGATCATTCGGCGTTTGCGGAACCGGATCGCGCATCACGAGCCCATCTTCAGCCGTAACATCGCCGACGACTATCAGCGGATTCATGACGTGATCGCGTGGCGCAGCCAGGTTGCCGCCGCATGGATGGACCGAAAGCAGGCAGTCCTTACCCTGCTCGCGGTGAAGCCATGCCCGGCAAATTCTCCCCATTTGTTATCAAGGCGCTGGTCGACACGATTACGGGCGGCTCCGGAAACGACAACACGCCGGCGATCGGAATCTATCGCTCGGGTCCAAAAATCGAGCAGTTCTTTCTCGATTGCGGCCTCGACATGCGCATCGGCTCAAACTCGCGCGTGCCGGCCACGACGGATTTTCTGCGCCGGACCGCCAATCATCATGACGGCAATGGCGATACCTATATCACCCGGATCATCGAGAAGGTGTGCGATCCCCGCGAATATCTGGCGGAACCTGACAAAGCCACCGCTGTCCGCGAGCATCTCAACAAGGCGCTGGCGCCAGAGGGGCTCTCCGTCGTCGTCGTTGGCGGGAAAGCCATTCTGACTGAACGGCAAGGGTCTGGCGGGATTGTCGAGCCTTTCATTAAGAAGGTGGCGACGCTGGATTTTGATACCGTCCAGATGGAAATCGCCCGCGCCCTCCCGAACCTGGAGAGCGACCCGGAAGACGCGGTAACGGCAGCTTGCTCGCTGATCGAAGCGGTGTGCCGATCGATCCTTGTCGAACTCAAGGTGTCGCTGCCGCCAAAGAAGGACATCGATGGGCTGATCCGAGCGGTTCAGGGACCTCTGGGCCTGTCACCGGGTCGTTCGGATCTTCCGCCCGAGATAGAAGCCGACATCCGCCAAACGCTTAGCGGCCTCACCTCCGTCGCCAAGGGTATTGGCGCGTTGCGGACGCACGGTGGGGATGCGCATGGGCGCGAGAAAGGCTTTCGCCGCATCGACGCTCGGATTGCACGTCTTGCGGTCAATGCGGCGAGTACGCTGGCGCTGTTTCTGATCGAAACGTGGGAGCGCCAGGAGCATCGCGCCTTACCTCAACATACGGAGGCACCTGACGGCGTCAGTTCATCTGAGACAAGGGCAAATTGGAGTTAGCACACGGTCGTCGCAGAACGGCTCGGGGTTCCATTGTCCATCGGGCAAAGGCAACGAAGGCCCGAAGTGTCCGCCCATCTAACTAGCATTCGCGCGGCGTCGCGCTATCAAGAGCAAGCTAAATCTATGATCTATTGTCGCCTTTCCGAAGGAAGAAAATTGTCTGAAATAAAACCCGATGGCGGACATGATTTTCTGGCGTTAACGGCAGACATCGTATCCGCCCACGTCGCGCACAACAGTGTCGGCATCAACGATCTTCCGGTTCTAATCGGCTCGGTTCATGCCGCGCTGGCCGGGCTTGGATCGTCTGCCGCCGAAGAACCAGTTGAACTTAAACCTGCTGTGCCAGTGAAATCGTCGATCAAGCCCGACTACATCGTGTGCCTTGAAGACGGCGTGAAATTGAAAATGCTGAAGCGTCATTTGATGGCGCATCATGGTCTGACACCTGAGGCGTACCGGGCCCGTTGGAATTTGCCTGCGAACTATCCGATGGTGTCGCCCAATTATTCGGCGGCGCGTAGCGCGCTGGCTGTCTCCATTGGTCTTGGCCGGAAGAAGCCCAGCGACAATCCTGTCGAAACGGCAGCTTCCTCATCCGCTGCCCGATTGAAGACGCCAGGAGCCCCGCCGGTTAAGAGGCCTGCGCCTCGATCGTCTGGCCGCAGAAAACTAGGGATATTCACGAAGGACGACTGATGGTCGCCTCAGGGTAGCTCTGCGATGGGTGGGCAGCGAACCGGCGGCGACATGACATCGGGCGACACACTGATCAGGGGGCGATGACCGGTCCGTTGCGAGTGACGCTGCGTTCTATCGCGATTAGGCTGCCTAAATGACGAACGACTCGCTCTACAAACGGCTGCGCCGGTTCGGCACGCTAACCGAGTCCCCGAACGACATTCCCGATGCGGTTTTTGCATTACCGTCGACGATCCACTGGATACGCGCGCTTGCGATCCTCGTCGACGATCGCGCCGTCACCTTCCAGTCCGCCCGGATATTTTACGGGAAAGTCCAAAAGCGGGAGATGGACGATCGCACGCTCAACACCGTGTGCGAACAATTGCTTTTCGCCTTTCACCAGCTCGCCGCTCTTCGCGCACTCAGCGCCGTCTCCTCGAAAGCTGACGTGGCGCGTATGGCCATCGTTACCTGGTATTATGGTATTTATGGTGCAGCTTCGGCCATGGTCGCGGCCGCAGACGGTTCATTCCAGAACAACCACACCGCTACTGCCCAGCAGTGGGATGCGCAATTCCCGTCCCGCGGATTGGCCATGGCACCTTTTGCTGATCGCCTTCCTACGGTCCTGAAGGACGATGTAGCGAATGGCCTTGTTTCAGTGCGCGCCCGCGGCAAGCATCCCCTTACGAACATGCCCCAGACATCAGAGCAGGCTTGGGGTTGTGTTGCCGAATATCTATCGGGCACAGCAAAATGGGAGCAGTGGAACTGCCAGGAGCGGATCAAGGCGGAAGCGGCCTTCAAGGATCTTGGTGTCGACAACTTCCGGTCCGGGCCTGCCAAAGCCTTGCGTGATGCTGCCTATCGCCGACGGAGCATCGCCTTCCTTCAGCAGGCGTCGCGCTACCGGGGCAAGGCCAACTATCGCGACGCCATCTTTCTGGCGTATGGCAAGACTGTCGCCCCACGGCTCGACGGTCTCGTCGATGACTTGCCGGATGTACTTGAAAGCTTCATGGCAATGGCGGCGGCCTATTGCTCGCTGCGAGTTGGGAAGGCCAATTGGGGGCCTTTCCTCCAGGATCTCGACGAAAATCGTTCGCTCACTATCTCCCCTGCAGCACTTTGGTCATAGAGGATGGATCGGCTCTGCCCAAATAACGCCGCGGAGCGCCGGTACTAGCCAAATAGCGCCGAACATTGCCAAGTTTGGAATGCCCACGAGCCTGACAACCGTGCGCCAGCTACCGGACCAATCCTTGGCGCCGATCCCGCGAATCGAAGCCGTAATCGTGACTCATGCCAACTCCTCGTAGCAACGGAACTGAGCGATCCTAGCCCGCACAGCAGGACAACATTTTCACATCCCGGTCGAATGTCTGCGCCGCCAGCTTCAGACCTTCGACCGTGGTCAGATAGGGGAAGATCATCTCCGCCAGATCGTCGATCGTGAGGCCGCAGCGGATCGCCATGGCGGCGGTCTGGATGCTGTCCGCACCTTCCGGCGCCAGGATATGCGTGCCTAGCAACTTGCGGGTCCGGCCATCCGCGACCAGCTTGATCAGGCCACGCGTGTCGCGGGCTGCCAGTGCGCGCGGGACGTTCTCAAGAGAGAGGGTTGAGATTCGCGCTTCATATCCCGCCGCAATGGCTTGCGCTTCGGTGAAGCCGACACTGGCCACCTGAGGGTCGCTGAACACAACGGCGGGCATGGCCGAATTGTCGTAGCGCAGGCTGTCCCCGTTGAGGGCGTTCTTCGCGGCGATTTTTGCGCCATAGGCCGCCATGTAGACGAACTGGTCACGGCCCGTCACGTCGCCGGCGGCATAAACGCCGGGCAGAGAGGTTCGCATGCGATCATCGACAATGATGGCACCACCGGGCGTCTGCAGCACACCTGCCTCGATGAGACCGAGATCCTCCACATTCGGCGTGCGCCCGGTCGCGACGAGAAGCCGTTCCGCGACGAGCGTCTCCGCATTCCCGTCACGCAGGATGGTGAGCGCAGTGCCACCTCCCGCTGCCTTGTGGACGGACTGATATGCAAGGTTGCTCAGAACGGTGATGCCCTCGCTCGAGAGATAGTTGGTCAGCGCGGCACCGATCTCGGGCTCCATCTCGGGGAGAAGGCGGCTGCGGAAAACGAGCGTCACGTCGACGCCAGCGCGGGAAAACATTTGGGCGAGTTCGACACCGACATAGCCGCCGCCGAGGACGATCATCGATTTCGGTAACTCGGTCAGGTCGAGCGCGGCAGTGCTGTCGAGCGGATCGACATCCGCAAGGCCCGGGATAGCCGGCATCGCCGGACGCGCCCCCGTTGCAATCACGATCCGGTCAGCGGCGAACCGCCGTCCACCGGCCTCGATGCCATTTTCGACGAGCCGCGCCGTGCCCTCACGATATGTGATGTTGTTGTAGAGGGGCAGCAGGTCCGCATATTTCGCTTGGCGAAGGCTTGAGACGAGCGCGTCCTTTTCAGCGATCAACTGGCCCCAATCGGCCGTTCGTGCCCGGGCGTCGACGCCCTTGAACCGCATGGGCGCGGCATTCGCGGGGTGGATGCTCTCGACCGCGCGAATAAGCGCCTTGGAAGGAACACAGCCGACGTTGACGCAGGTGCCGCCGATGGTGCCGGCACCGAAGATGGCGACCTGGGCGCCTTGTTCGGCCGCGGTGATCGCCGCCGAGAACCCAGCCGATCCGCCGCCCACGACGACTAGGTCATACTTCTTGTGCTGAGGGCCATCGATCGGATTGCAGCAATCACTCATGATCTAACTTTCACTTGCGGACTTGCGAAGGGTAGCCAGCGTTGGTGGTCGCCGCGATCAACGCCTTGGTGTTCGTCTTGGCGTCGTCATAGGTGACGGTCGCGGTATGCGCTTCGGACGAGACTTCGACGGCGGTCACGCCCGGTACGCGCGACAGGCTCTTTTTGACGATAGGACCACAGGTAGCGCACGTCATGTTCTCGACGGCCAGGGTGGCGGTCCGGATAGCGGCAAAGGCCGGGCCGGATGCGAACAACGCCGCAGCTGTCGCGATCAGAGCAAGCTTCTTCATCATGATCTCCTTGTTCAAACGTCGAGGAATAGGGGTGCGAGATAGGGGAAGAGGGCGGCAAGTCCGATCAGCACCGTGGCGAGCCACAAGGCCGTCTTCGCCAGGCGGTTGGAGGACGGTGTCCCGCATTCGCCCTCGGCGCAGACTGCGCGCGGTCTGCGGTAGACCCGCCAGAACCCGGCGGCGAGAAAGACGATGGCAACCACCAGGAAGATGGGCTGGTAGGCGGCGAGCGCAGTCAGGTTGCCGATCCATGCGCCACTGACGCCCAGTGTGAAGAGCACCAGCGGGACGATGCAACAGGAGGCTGCGCCGAGCGCGCCGAGACCTCCTCCGGCGATCGCAACCCACGTACCTCGACTGGAAGCCGTTTCCGGCTGGGTCATTTTCTGTTCTCCGAATCACGTCGTGGACCCTAGATAGGATCTGTAGTAGCTACAGGTTCAAGGGGTATTTCAGCATGGATCGCAAAAATCTGCAGGACACGGCGCCCCGGCTTCCAATCGGGATGCTATCGCGACGTACCGGGTGCAACATCGAGACCATCCGCTACTATGAGAAAATCGGGCTGCTTCCCGCGCCTGCGCGCAGCGAGGGGGGGCATCGACTCTATGGCCATGGCCATCTCATGCGCCTCGGCTTTGTGCGGCGTGCCCGGGGACTGGGCTTCACGCTGGACGAGATCCGCGCACTATTGCAGCTGGCCGAGGACCGCGATCGTCCGTGCGCCGAAGCACGCGAGGTCGCCGTGGTCCATCTGGCGGACGTTCGTGCCAAAATCGCGGATCTTAGGGCCATGGAAGCGGTGCTTGCCGAAACCGTCTTGCGATGCGCAGACGGCAAGACCCCCGACTGCCCGCTGCTGGAGACACTGTTCGGCACGATCTGATAATTCGCCAACCCGATCAGGGTGAACTCGTGCATGGCGAGCCTCACGAGCCAAGCGGAGACAGCAACCACGCTCGGAATCAGGCGAGAAAGCAGTCGAGATACGACTGTATCGGGCACGCGCGCGTCTTAAGAAGATTCTGGGAACTGAAGGCAATTATGCGCAACCTAAAGCGCAAGGGCGGGATTACGCGGAATGCAATTGCCCAGTATCAATCGCCGGAACTTCCTGCCGGCTGCGATCAACGGTGATGATTCCGCACTACTCCAGAGCGATCTTGATGTGCCGCGAAGCATAGCTCCGCGACCCTGATGTCCAGCGGATCAGCAACAAGAGGACGATGAAATGGGGGGCATTCTCACCCGCATCTGGCTGAGCGCTTTGTCGAATGAACGGCATTGCGTGAGCGCTCCCCCTTTGGAAATTTCATCTTAAGGGATGCCTGGAGCCTGTGCGTATAGCTATTGTGCAGGAAAAAGGGAGGAACCTTTTGAACTTCCGATTGCTGAAGGTCCGGGGCCATATCGAAAGATCTGGTGGGGCAGATCACCTCTACGGCATTCATTCAGATAATTTTCCAATTATGACTGGGAATGGTAGACGGGCGCAAAACATTGGCGGATGAGGATGGGGATAGTCTCTTCTTCGCTAGCCGGCTGATATCCCGTGGGATGGATCTGATTTCGGTCGTCCAGGCGCTTGTCGTGGCAGAGTATCTCAGCTTCAGTGCGGCGGCGAACGCGCTCGGAGTTCGTCAATCGGGCGTCAGCAAGCGCATCAGGTTGTTGGAAGAAAACCTGGGCGTGACCCTGTTCGAGCGCGGTCCGCGTGGCGTGCGCACGACGCTCGCAGGCGAGGCTTTCCTCACGCGTGCTCGATCTGTGATGCTCCAGCTCGATAGCGCCGTTGCTTCTGCCCGTCAGGCTGGGCGGGGCGAACAGGGAACGTTGCGCATCGGCGTGTTCACGTCTTTAGCTGGCGGCTTTCTGCGCGATCTGGTCCTTGAGTTCCGAAACGCTCATCCGCTGGTGCGCATCGATGTTCGCGAGGGCGATCGCCGTGTGCATATCAGCGAGATTCGCCGCCATTCCCTCGATGTGGTGATAGCGACCGGGAATGCCGAGGTGATCGGTTGCGACACCGCTGAGCTTTGGCAGGAACGAGTGCATATCGCGTTGCCGCAGGATCATCCGCTTGCCGAGCGTCTGGAGCTGCATTGGTCAGACATTCGCGATGAACAGTTCATGGTTTCGGAATACCCTCCTGGGCCGGAAATCCATGACTATGTTGTGAGGCGCATTGCCGATTACAGCCATAATCCGGTGATCGAGCGACGCGGTGTTCAGCAGGAAATGCTGATGAGCATGGTCGGCATGGGATTTGGGATCAGCCTGGTGTCAGAGGGGTGGGTAGCACTTGGAATTCCCGGCGTTGTCATGCGGCCGCTCGCTGAGGAGGCCGATGTTGTGCCGTTCAGCGCAATCTGGTCGCCGGGCAACGACAATCCGGTGCTGCGGCGCTTTATCAGCGCGGCCCATGTGATGGCGGGTCGCGCGCGCCGCGGAACATCAGATTGGGCAAGCATTGGCAGGCTTGGGCCAGGGGACGAGGTTAACGCGCCCCCGAAAGCGCCCTTTTGATCTGCCGGGCGTGTATGACGCCACTGCACACACTACTGCGGCGCGCTATTTCATCGGTCTGATGGCTTAGTTCCCGCTTTACGACTCAGCCGCCGCCCGCCTGAATTTGAGGAATGCACGGTCTGTGGCCATGAACCGGGCGATCATCGGCACCACCAGTTTTGCAGGTTCTATCGGTTCGGCGTTCTCCCCGCTTTCGCGCGCCAGTATCTCGGCATATCGCGTGAGATCCCGGAAAGTGACGGCAGGCAGTTCGACGGTGATCTTGACGGGACGATCCTCGACCAGCGGCCCCAGCTTGAGTTTGGTCATCGTGCGGTCCTCCACGGTGCGAGCACCAAGTCGCGAGATATTAGCACGCGGACAGGATAGCCGGGACGGATGGTCAGCGTGGGCTGGATGTTGAGTTGGCGGCGGACAATCTCCTGCCCAGCCTGATTGAACGTATCTTGCCCGCCATCGCGAATGGCGCGGACGATGTCGCCATCGGATCCCGATCCCATTTCAGCGCCGATGCTGAGCAGGGTCGAGAGCGCGGCGGCGCGGGCGATGCCGCCCCAATGCTGGTTGACCCGGTCTTCAAGGCCCGCATAGCCCGCCGCGTCGCCCGCCGGCTGCCGGTCGAGGATGATCGAGCGGCCATCGGACAGGATCAGCCGGCTCCAGGCGAGTAGCACGCGGCGCTGGCCGTAAGCGACTTGACTGTCATAGTCGCCGATCAGCCGCGAGCCTTGCGGGATCAGCAGAATGCGTCCGGTCGGGCTGTCATAGACATTCTGCGTCACCTGAGCCGTGACCTGCCCCGGCAGGTCGGAGCTGATGCCGGTGATGAGGGCGGCAGCGATGATATTGCCTGCCTGGACGATATGGGGCGAGACCGGATCGGTCAGTTGCCCCGCATTCAGCGTTCGGCCCTCCGGCCCGCGCCCCACAAACTCTTGTTTGGATCGCTGCATATTGGGGCCGTCGGGCGGCTCCGGGGCGGGTGGAACGGCAGCGCCGTTCAAGGCAGCAAAGTCAAGACCAGCAAGCGCGGATGCGGCCGCGCCTTGTCCAGCGGGCGCGGCGCCGCTCTGGCCGCCGAGGAACAACCGGCTCGCTATGGCCGCCTCGCGTTCCTGCACTGCGCGCTGGCGCGCCTGTTCCTCGGGCGTCGGGCCGGTGTTTGGCTGACCGGCGTCCGCACCGATCGGCGGGACCGTCACCATTTCCCCACGCTGCTGGGCCGAGACGATCGGCCCGCCGAGGTCGCCAGGGAGCGGCGCACCCAACTGCGGAACGCCCGGCGGCAGCGCGGCATAGTCGCGTGGTCCGCTCGTCACCCGTTCGGTCACCGCGCGGTTGTCGGTGTTGTAGAGTTCGGCGGGCGGCTTGGCGTCGCGGCTCTGAAGCGCGAAGGTCAGGGCGCCGCCCACCGCGAGCGCGCCGACCGCGCCGATGCCGGCGATGACCTTGCGCGACAGTCGCATCACACGCGGCGCCTCCCCGCGCAGGCGGAAGCCGGCTGGATCGGCCGGCGCTGGCGCCGCCGAAGGCGCCGCTGCTGGCGTCGGGCGCTCCTCTTCCCTTTCCGGGGCCTGCTCAGGCCCTCTCATCGCCGTGCCCTGCCGCGTTGACGGCCATCGTCGCGGATGATGCGCACGGTCTGCTGGGGGTGTTCTCCGAGGCGCAGTTCGGCGGCGGCGAACAGGCGGTCGACGACGATATAGCGCTCGCGCACCCGGTAATTGACCAGTTCGCCGCCGCCATTGGGACCGATGACGAACAAGGGCGGCATCTCGCCCTGGCCGATCCCGGCGGGAAACTCGATGAAGACCTGAGCGCTGTCGTCGAAGGCGCGCACGGGCCGCCATGGGGCACTGTCGCCTTCGATCCGGTAGCGGAAGTTGAGCCGGGCGACGTCGATCCCGCTGGCGACCGGCGCTGATGCGGCCGCCGCTGCGTTTGTCCCGCGCAGCGCGATCAGCCGGTCCTGCGGATAGTTCCAGGAGACCGACGCCATCCATGTGCGCTCGGTCGCGCGCAGTTCGAGATGATAGGTGCGCCGGTCGGTGTTGATGACGAGATTGGTGGTGAGGTCGGGCCGCGTCGGCTTGACCAATATATGCACCCGGCTTCTTTCACCTGCGCCGCTCACCGTGTCGCCGATGATCCAGCGCACCGTATCACCCGCCGCGACCGGTCCCGGCCCCACAAGCTGTTCGCCTTCCTGAAGCGCGATGTCCGTCACCTGTCCGGGCGCGGTATAGCCCTGATAGAGCGCGCCTTCGGTCCAGGGATAAAGCTGGATGGCGTTGATGAACCCGTCGCGGACCGGCTGGATGCGCGCGGCGGCGTTGGCCTGACTGACACGGGTGGAGGGATCGGCCGGTTCGGGTGGGCTTCGGCGTTCCTCGACCGGCATCAACTGACCGGGCAGCGGCAAGGGTTGGGCGATCGTGACGATCTCGACGGGAGCCGCCGGCGCCTCGGGCGTGATCGTCGCCGCGATGGCAGGGGCATCGTCATAGCTGATTACCGGCGGCTTCGCCGATGTGGTGGCGCAGCCCGCCAGCGTGGATGCGGAGATCAGCAAAGCCGGAATTACGGATTTACGGAAACACGCCCTTTGGATGATGTTCATTGGCCCAACTCCTTCGACCAGTTGATGGCCGTGACGAACACGCCCAGCGGATTCTTGCGTAGCCGCTCGGGATCGCGCGGCGGCTGGATGACGATGGTGAGGATGGCCGACCAGCGTTCTGTCCCGGCAAGCTGGCCGTCCTGGTAACGGCGCTCGGTCCAGGCGATGCGGAAGCTGTCGGGCGACGCGCGGATGACGCTGGAGACGTCGATCGCGACCTGGACCCGGCCGACATTGGCGAACGGGTCGTTGGTGCGGGCATAGTCGTTGAGCGCCAGCGCGCCGCGGTCCGTGGTGAAATCATAGGCGCGCAGCCAGTTCTGGCGGACGATGATCGGGTCCGCGGGCACGCTCCTGACCTGCTCGACAAAATGCGCCAGATGGAACGCGATCTGGGGATCGGTCGGTCTGTAACCGGCCTCGGCGGGTGCGACGGTTCGGGCTTCGCCCAGCTTGTCAACCTCGACGATCCAGGGCACGATCGTGCCGCGCGCGCCCTGAACGACTAGGCCTGCGGCGAGCCCGCCCGACAAGGCCAGCGTGGCGAAGAAGGCGAGCCGCCAGTTCTTCGCCTGGACGCGGGCCGAACCGATGCGATCGTCCCAGGCCTGGGCTGCGCGCTGGTAGGGCGTCTCGGGCTCGGGGGTCTTGCCGTAGCGGGTCGAGGGGCGCTTGAACATTGTCGGTCAGTCCTTCTGGCTGAGATCGGGCGATGAACCGCCGCCGCCGCGATCACCGGAGCGCACGGCGTGGGTGACGGACGACACGCCCCGGTTCATCGCTTGCTGGCGCTTCATGGATTGCGCCCAGACCGGTGGCCCGCTGGCGCCGGATGCCGTGGTGGCCGTCGAAGCTGGGGCCGTTGTGGCAGCGCCTGAACCGCCGCTGATCGTGCCACCCGACGCCGTGAATCCGGCGCGGGCGCCGGACCTGAAGCTGGAGGACATAGCGGCGCCAGCCTTGCCGGCGGCATTCTTCAGGGGTGACACAGCCGCCTTCACCGCCCCGCCGGCCGCCGTCTGGCCGACAGCGGACAGGCCGCCCGCGACCGCGCTGCCGCCGCTCTTGCCGAGTGAACCGAGACTGTAGGCGCTGGCGGCCGCGCCCGACGCATGAGCGCCGCCGCGTGCGGCGGCTGCACCGGCCTTGACGCCGCCGCCAATCGCAGAGGCCGCGCCGCCCACCGCCATGCGCGCGCCCATGCCGCCCGCCATCGCCGCGCCGCCGACCGCGAGCGCGGTCCCGACCGCAGCGCCCGCGCCAAGTTGCGGTGCGCCGGAAACCAGGCCGGTGGCGATGCCGGGGCCAAAGATGCCGAGGCCAAGCAGCGCCAGCGCCGCGAGCGCCACGGACATGGCTTCTTCCGCCGTGGGCGTGCCGCTGAACGCGGTCGTGAACTCGGCGAACAGGCCGGTGCCGATGCCGACGATGACTGCGAGAACCAGCACCTTGATGCCCGACGCCACGACATTACCGAGCACCTTCTCGGCGAGGAAGGCGGTCTTGTTGAACAGGGCGAAGGGCAGCAGCACGAAGCCGGCCAGCGTCACCAGCTTGAACTCGATCAGGGTGACGAAGAGCTGCACCGACAGGATGAAGAAGGCGATGAGGATGATCACCCAGGCGATCAGCAGCACCGCGATCTGGATGAAGTTGGCGAAGAAGCTGCGGAACCCCATCAGATCGCCGATGGCCTCGAGCAGCGGTTCGCCCGCGTCGAACCCGGTGGCGGCGACGCTGCCGGGCTTCATGAAATCGGCGAGGCTGATGCTGGCGCCGCTGGCCTTCAGGCCGAGCCCGGCGAAGCTGTCGAACACGATGCCGGCGAGCGCCGAGAAATTGCCGATGATGAAGGCGAGAAAGCCGACATAAAGCACCTTCTTGACCAGCCGGTGCATGACGTCCTCATCGGCGCCCCAGGCCCAGAACAGACCGGCCAAGGTGATGTCGATGACGATCAGCGTGGTGGTGAGGAAAGCGACCTCGCCGCCCAGCAGCCCGAACCCGCTGTCGATGTAGCTGTTGAAGGTGTCGAGGAAGCGGTTGATGACGCCGACGTCGTTCATGTCAGCGGCCCTGTTCGGATGCGGACGCGCTGGCCTTGTCGGCGGCCATGGCGGGTATTTCGGTCAAGCGGCCCGTGACCGGATCGCTGGAAAGTTCGGCATCAAACACTGTGCCCGGCGCGCCCATGGCTGTTCCGGTATCCGACTGTCGGTCGATGCGATCGCGGCCAAGGAAGCGGCGACGATGATCTTCCCACGCCGCCTCGCAGCCGGCGTCGGGCATGGTCAGGGTCCGGCAGCGATCTAGCTCGGCGCGCAGCGGATCACCGCCGATCGCCTCGATCCGCGGCGGGGCCTTCTCCGCCGGCCGGTCATCGACGGCGATGACGATAGCGGTGGCCAGCAATATGCCCGCGGCCAGCGCCACGCCTGCGATCTTCGCGCTGCGGCTCATCCCCATTCTCCCTTTCCGGCCTGATCCCCGTCCGCGCCCGATCAGTTGCCGCTGCGCGTCATGAACCGGCGGAACTGCTCGCGGCCTTGCGCTTCGGTGGCGGCGTCACGCGCGGCTTCGAGCGTCTGGGCGCGACCCTGGGCTGCGAGGAGCGCGGTCAGATCGGCAATCTGCTGGGATTGCAGCGCGAGGAGCTGGTTGCCGGCCTGGGCGACCTGCATCGCGCCGGTCGCCGACTGGCTGGCGCCGACGATGTTCGCCATCGCGGTCTGCGCGCCGTCGAGATTGCCGACGACACCGGCCTGGACCTTCAGGGCGTCCTCGAACCCGCCGACGCTGGTCTCCCAGCGCTCCTTCGCATTAGCGATCAGGGTCTGGTCGGACGCATTGAGGTCAGCACCGCGATAGCGCGCCGTGAACGCCTGGTCGATCTGCTGGACGTCATAGGCGATGCGCTGCGCCTGACTGAGCAATTGCCGCGTCTGCTGGCTCTGGCCTTGAAGCTGTTGAAGCGAGGAGAATGGCAGGCTGGCGAGGTTCCGCGCCTGGTTGATCAGCGAGGATGCCTCGTTCTGGAGCGACTGGATCTGGTTGTTTATCTGTTGGAGCGAGCGGGCCGCGGTCAGCACATTCTGGGCGTAGCTGGTGGGATCATAGACGATCCCGCCGAAGAACTGGGCGCTGGCGGGGGCCGATACGCCGGCAACGGCGATCATGGCGACGCCGGCGATCATCGCGCGGCGCAACTGGAAACGGGTCATGGCTCATTCTCCGGGTCTGCGGGTGAAAGAAGATCGGCGGCCCAATCCAGGCCGCGAGCGCGCAGCCAGGCCGCAGCGAAGCCGGCGCGGCCATGCTCGGCGATCAGCTCGGCGATGCGCGCCTGATCGGTCTTCGACGAGGCAGCGGTGAAGGCGAGCGCCACATCGCCCAGCCCTAGGTCGAACAGCCGGTTGCCGTGCCGCGACTGGCAGTAATAATCGCGCTTGGGGGTGGCCCGGCTGAGAATCTCGATCTGGCGGTCGTTCAGTCCGAACCGCCGGTAGATGGCGGTGATCTGCGGTTCGCCCGCGCGCTCATTGGGCAGAAAGATACGCGTCGGGCAGGACTCAACGATGGCCGGCGCGATCGTGCTGGTCTCGATGTCGGCGAGGCTCTGGGTGGCGAAGATGACACTGGCGTTCTTTTTGCGCAGCGTCTTCAGCCATTCCTTGAGCTGCTGGGCGAAGGCAGGACTGTCCAGCACCAGCCAGCCCTCGTCGATGATGATGAGGGTCGGCGATCCGTCGAGCCGGCCTTCGATCCGGTGGAACAGATAGGAGAGCACGGCGGGCGCGGCGCCGGTGCCGGTCAGGCCCTCGGTCTCGAACGCCTGGACATCGGCATCGCCCAGATGTTCGGATTCCGCATCGAGCAACTGACCATAAGGTCCGCCGACGCAATAGGGGCCGAGCGCCTGCTTTAACTGTTGCTGCTGGAGCAGCACCGCAAGGCCGGTTAGGGTGCGTTCGGCGACCGGCGCGCTGGCGAGCGATCCCAGCGCCGACCAGAGATAGTCCTTCACCTGGGGATCGACCGTGACGCCTTCGGCAGTCAGGATCGCGGCGAGCCATTCAGACGCCCAGTTGCGTTCGGCGGGATCGTCGATCCGGGCCAGCGGTTGCAGGAAGACGCTGCCCGCTGCCCCGTCATACAAGCTGCCGCCGAGATCCTGCCAGTCGCCGCCCATCGCCAGCGATGCCACACGGATTGAACCGCCAAAATCGAATGCGAATACCTGACCAGATTCATAGCGGCGGAACTGCATGGCGATCAGCGCGAGCAGCACCGATTTGCCGGCGCCGGGCGGGCCGACGATCAGGGTGTGGCCGACATCGCCGACGTGGAGCGCGAAGCGGAACGGCGTCGACCCTTCGGTCTTCGCGAAGAACAGGGGCGGCGCGCTGAAATGCTCGTCGCGTTCCGGCCCGGCCCACACCGCCGACAGCGGGATCATATGCGCCAGGTTCAAGGTGCTGATCGGCGGTTGCCGGACATTGGCATAGACATGGCCGGGCAGTGATCCCATCCATGCCTCGATCGCATTCACTCCTTCCGCGATGCAGGTGAAATCCCGGCCCTGGATGACCTTCTCGACCAGCCGGAGCTTCTCGGCGGCGATGCCCGGATCGATATCCCAGACCGTTACGGTGGCGGTGACATAGGCTTGCCCGACATCGTCGGCGCCCAACTCCTGCAACGCTGCATCGGCATCGGCGGCTTTGTTGGACGCATCACTGTCCATCAGCGTCGAGGCTTCATTGGTCATCACCTCGCGCAGGATCGCGGCAACGCTCTTGCGCTTGGCAAACCATTGCCGCCGGATGCGGGTGAGCAGCTTGGTCGCGTCGGTCTTGTCGAGCATCACCGCGCGGGTCGCCCAGCGATAGGGAAAGGCCAGCCGGTTCAGCTCGTCGAGCAGACCGGGCCAGGTCATCGACGGAAAGCCGGTGATGGTGAGCGTGCGCAGATGATGATCGCCCAGGCGCGGCTCGAGGCCGCCGGATAGCGGTTCGTCGGCCAGCAGTGCATCGAGGTGCACCGGGGTTTCCGGCACACGAACACGTTGCCGCTTCGTGGAAATGGTCGAATGCAGATAGGTCAGGGTTTCGTGTGACGCGAGCCAGCGGACCTCGGGCACGAACCCGTCGACCAGTTGCAGCACCCGGTCGGTGCGGTCGGCGAAGCTACCCACCAACTCCCACGGATCGACGCCCTTTTGTGCGCGGCCCTCATAAAGCCAGCTTTCGGCGCGCGCTGCATCCTCGGCGGGCGGCATCCACAACAGGGTGAGGTAATAGCCGCTCTCATAGTGGCTGCCTTGTTCCTCGAACTGCGCGCGGCGCTCGCGATCGACCAGAGCGGAGGCTGCGTCGGGAAACGCACTCTCGGGATAGCCGTCCGCCGGCACGCGCTGCGCCTCAACGAAGATCGCCCAGCCGGACCCCAGACGCCGCAGCGCATTGTTGAGCCGTGAGGTGACGGCGACCAGTTCGGCGGGCGTCGCGGAATCCAGATCGGGGCCGCGGAACCGGGCCGTCCGCTGGAAGCTGCCGTCCTTGTTCAGAACGATCCCCTCGGCGACCAGCGCGGCCCAAGGCAGGAAGTCGGCCAGATGGCTGGCGCGATTGCGATATTCGGTGAGGTTCATCATCGGCTCGGCCTCAAACACGCAGGAAGGCGGGGTAACGAAGGTGGCGGCGGGCGACGTCGGGGAACTGCGGATCGCGCTTGGCTGCCCAGACAGCCGCCAGATGGCCGATCAGCCACAGCACGCCGCCGGCGATCCAGAGCTGGAGCCCGACGCCGATCGCGGCGGCCAGGGTGCCGTTGGCGATGGCGATGGCGCGGGGCGCGCCGCCGAGCAGAATCGGCTCGGTCAGCGCCCGATGCACAGGGGCGTAGAAGCCCGCGACTTCGCCATCGTCCAGCATCAGATCAGCGCCCCGCCGCCGAAGCTGAAGAAGGACAGGAAGAAACTCGATGCGGCGAACGCGATCGACAGGCCGAACACGATCTGAATCAGTTTGCGGAAACCGCCGCCGGAATCCCCGAACGCCAGCGTCAGCCCGGTGACGATGATCACGATGACGGCGATGATCTTCGCCACCGGCCCTTCGATCGATTCGAGGATGCTTTGAAGGGGGGCTTCCCAGGGCATCGACGAACCGGAGGCGCGCGCCGGGGCCGACAGGGTCACGGCCACGACGCACGTCAATGCGCCGGCGGCGATCCGCTGGCGCATATGGGAAGCGGCGGCGCTAGGCCGCCGCCAGCTCGGCAAGGGAAACAACATGCAGCTTCTGCTGGTGAAGTGGGGACGGGGGGGGGGTCGCCGGCCGCCCGCGGCGCGCGGCCGGCTCTTTGCGGGGGGGGGTGGCCTAGCCCCTGGCGCCCCCGGCGCGCGCCTCCGGTGCGTCGATGCCCTGGGAAGCCCCCCTTCAAAG
>VMTF01000069.1 GCA_013791705.1 Sphingomonadales bacterium
CCGCGGGGCGCCCGCGGCGGCCCGCCTCCCGCCGACCCACACCCCGCCGCCCGCGGGCGGGCCGGGGGCGGCCCGGGCCGGGCCGGGGGGGGCGAGCCGCCGCCCCCGCGCCTCGGCCTCGAGTTCGGGGGTGAGCACCGGGGCCGGGCTGTAGGCGCCCATGCCGCCGGTGTTGGGGCCGGTATCGCCTTCGCCGACGCGCTTGTGATCCTGCGCCGAGCCGAACGGCACGATCGTGCTGCCGTCGGTGATCGCGAAGAAGCTGGCTTCCTCGCCCTCGAGAAACTCCTCGACCACGGCCTCGGCGCCAGCGCTGCCGAACCGGCCGGCGAAGATCTCGCGGATCGCGCCTTCGGCGGTGGCCATGTCCATCGCGACGGTAACGCCCTTGCCCGCCGCAAGGCCATCGGCCTTGATCACCACCGGCGCGCCGAAGCGGCGCACGGCGGCGAGGCCGGCCGCCTCGCTGGTGACGCGTTCATAGCCGCCGGTCGGGATATTGGCCCGCGCGCACAAGTCCTTGGTGAAGCCCTTCGAGCCTTCGAGCTGGGCGGCGGCCCGGCTCGGGCCGAACACGGGAAAGCCCGCCGCGCGTAGCGAATCGGCCAGACCATCGACCAGTGGGCCTTCCGGCCCGATCACGACCAGGCCAATGCGGTGCGCTTCGCAAAAGGCTACCGTGGCCTTATGATCGGCCACGTCGAGCGTGACGAGCTCGGCATAATGGGCAATGCCCGGATTGCCGGGGGCGGCGTAAAGCTTGCCGCCATTGCCGAGCAAAGCGGATTGCGCGAGCTTCCATGCCAGCGCATGTTCGCGTCCGCCCGAGCCCAAGAGCAGGATATTCATGCCCGAACCTTCGCCTTTTTCCGATCAACCGTCTGCGGGGCTGTTAGCGAAGGCGGCGCCCGGCGACAACGCCCAAGGCCCGGATGGCCCGCTTTCGATCACCGAGATTTCCGCGCTGCTCAAGCGAACGGTCGAGGACCGGTTCGGTTTCGTGCGGGTGCGCGGTGAACTTTCCGGGGTGAAGCGCGCCGCATCGGGCCATGTTTACATGAGCCTGAAGGACGAAGGCGCGCGGCTCGACGGGGTGATGTGGCGCGGCAACGCACAGCGGCTGGGGTTCATGCCCGAGGACGGTGTGGAAGTTATCGCGACCGGCAAGCTGACGACGTATCCGGGCCGGTCGAACTACCAGATCGTGATCGACCGGATGGAAATCGCCGGCGAAGGCGCGCTGCTGGCGCTGCTTGCGAAAACGAAGGCCCGGCTGGAAGCGGAAGGACTGTTCGATGCGGCGTGCAAGCGGCCGCTGCCGTTCCTCCCGCAGGTGATCGGCGTGGTGACCTCGCCGACCGGGGCGGTGATCCGCGACATTCTGCACCGCCTGGCCGACCGGTTCCCGAGCCGCGTGCTGGTCTGGCCGGTGCTGGTGCAGGGATCAGGCGCGGCGGAACAGGTCGCGGCGGCGGTGCGCGGGTTTTCGGTGCTTGCTCCGGGCGGCGCCGTGCCCCGGCCAGATCTGGTGATCGTCGCGCGCGGGGGCGGCTCGATCGAGGATTTGTGGGCGTTCAACGAGGAAGTCGTGGTCCGCGCCATCGCCGCTTCGACCATTCCGGTGATCTCTGCGGTCGGGCACGAAACCGATACCACGCTGGCCGATTTCGCCGCCGACTTGCGCGCGCCGACGCCGACCGCAGCCGCCGAGATCGCGGTGCCGGTGCGCGAGGAGCTGGCCGCGCAGCTTGCGGAACTGGCCTATCGCAAGCGGCGCTGCGCGCTGCGCCCCGTTCAGCTCGGGCGCGAGCGGCTGGAAGCGCGGGCGCAGCGCCTGCCCCGACCGGAAGCCTTGCTGAGCCCCAAAGTGCAGCAACTCGACGATCTGGCCGAGCGCTTGCGGCGCGGCCTGTCGGACCGGATCGTGGTGGCGCGCGAGGTGCTGCAACGGCAGGCCGGGCGGCTTTCGGCGCCGCTGCTGGCGGCGCAAGTGCGTGCCGCGAAGCAGCGGCTGGCGGCGCAGCGGCTGCGGCCCGACGATCTCCTGCGCCGGATCGAGCGCGACCGCGCGCGGGTCGAAGCGCTGGACCGGGTGCGGCTGCAGCTTGATCCCAAGGCCCCGCTCAAGCGCGGCTATGCGCTGGTTACCGGGCCTGACGGGCACGTGGTCCATGGCCGCGCGGCCGCCGCGCGGCTCGCGGCGATGACGCTCGAATTCCATGACGGCACACTGCAGGTGGGTCCGGTCGGCGCGCGTCCGGCGCGGTCCACGGCAAAACCGGGCGGCGGGAAACAGGGCGATTTGTTCTGAGGCCCCGGTGCTGCTAGACCGGTGCCCATGCTGATGTCTTCCTCCGATCGTCCCGCCGTGTTGCGTTACGAACCCAATGGTTTCCGCGTTGTCGGGCAGGGCTACCATGTCGTCTGCGCGGTGAGCGGCGTGGCGATTGCGCTCGAAGTGCTGCGCTATTGGTGCGTCGAGCGGCAGGAACCTTACGCCAGCCCCGAACTCGCGACGAAACGGCTGCTGGGCCAGGCGTGAACTCCACCCGGCGACAGGTTTTTTCGGGCCTTGGCGGCGCGTTCGTTGCCGGAATGCTGGGTGCGGGCCGGTCGGCTGGCGCCAGCACCGGCGTCGGCACCGGCGCGCCGATCACCCTGCTGGCGCAGCAATTGACCCAGGGCGGCTGGGCGCGCGGCCAGGCGGATGCCGTGCTGGCGCTCGACCTTGATGGCACCCCGGTGACGAAGGACGAACGCGGCGGCTTCTTCATCGCGTTCGATCGCAATGCCCCGCCCAGCGCGGTCCTGACCGGGCGCGGGCCGAATGGCCGGGAAACGGCCCTGCCGCTCACCATCGCCCCGCGCGCGTGGCAGATCGAACACATCGATGCGCCGATGCGGCCGCCCAAGATGCCGAGCGGGGAATTCTGGCGGTTGCGCGCGGCCGAACTGGCCCGCATCGCTGCGGCCCGCGCGAAAGTGACCGGGGCGGACGGCTGGAGCCAGGCTATGCTCCGTCCGGTGGAAGGCCGGATTTCGGGTCGGTTCGGATCGCAGCGAGTCTATCGCGGCGAGCCGGGCTCCTACCATTCCGGGCTCGATATCGCGGCGCGAACGGGCACGCCGATCCTGGCCCCGGCCGATGGTGTGGTGATCCTTGCCGCAGCGTCGCCATTTACGCTGGAGGGCCGGTTGCTCATGCTCGATCACGGCATGGGCCTCTCGGCCGCGTTTCTCCATTGCTCGGCGCACCGCGTTGCCGAGGGCGATGTGGTGCGTCGGGGCCAGGCGATCGCCGAGGTCGGGATGACCGGGCGGGCGACCGGGCCTCACTTGCACTGGGGACTCAAATGGCGCGAGGCGCGGCTCGATCCGCTGCTGTTCCTGCTCCCGGCCTGAGCCACTGCGCCAGCGCCTCAATCCCGTTCGACGGCTCGTGCCGCGTGGTAAACCGGCGTGCCTAACGATGCATTAACCATTTTGGCGCATCATCGGACCATGTTCGATAGATGATACGCCAGGGAACGAATGGTCAGCTTGTCAAATGCCATGAAGTCGCCGCCGTGCGGTTGGGCGCTTGCGCCCGCCGCGCAGCGACAACGCCGTAACGCAATCATGGCAACAAAATTAACCGTTCCTGTCGCACATGGTGGCGCAGGATTTGACATTTGATTCAGGGGCAAACGTTTCGGCCTAATGGCAAGAACCGGTGGCGACCCGCATCCAGGCGGGCGTACACCGGATTGCCGGGCCGGAATGGAATGGGTCGCAGCACACATTCGCTTCCGCTGGCTCGCAAAGGGGACCGTGTGTGAAAATTTCGATCTTGAGCGCTCTGCGCCTAGGCGCCGCGCCATTCGCGGTTGGCATTGCCACACTGTGCACGCCGGCCCAGGCCCAGCAGACTGCGCTGCCGCCGGCGGCAGAACCGGCTGGCACGGAAGCGGCGCCGATCATCGTCACCGGCACGCGCATCCGGCTGCCCAACCTTACCAGCCTCGAGCCGACGGTCACGCTCGATCGCGAGTATCTGCGCGATCGCGGCCTCACCAACATTGCCGATGTGCTGAACGAAAGCCCTGGAGTGCGCGGTTCGATCACGCCGAACGGCGCGCAGTCACCGTTCGGGCAGGGGATGAACTTCGCCAATCTCTATGGACTGGGGATCAACCGCACGCTTACGCTGGTCGATGGCATGCGGGTCGTCTCGTCCAATGTGCCGGTGAGCCCGAATGCTTCGCCGGGCACCTCGGTCGACCTCAACATTATCCCGACCATTCTGATTGACCGGGCTGACCGGGTGTCGGTCGGCGGCGCGCCGGTCTATGGCACCGATGCGATCGCGGGCACGATCAACGTGCTGCTCAAGCGCCGCTTCAGCGGACTGGACCTTCAGGCAACCAGCGGCCTCAGCGGCGAGGGCGACAATGCCCGCTACAATCTGAGCGCGCTCGGCGGACTCGATTTTGCCGGCGGTCGCGGCAACGTGACCGCAGCGATCAGCTATGACAATGTCGGCGGCGTTGCCGGCAATGCGCGCTCCTATTACCGCGCCAATGTATTCTCGTTGATCAACGCCAACCTGTCGGGCCTGACACCGGCCACGGATGGCCGGCTCAATCCCGCCATCGGTTATGACTCTGGCCCGAGCGATGGAAATCCGGGCACGGTGCTGGTGGCAAACGCCAATTTCTACCCGCTTTCGCCGGGCGGGTTGATCGCGAGCGGGCCGGGCGCCTTTGCCCTGCAGTTTGACCCGAGCGGCAACCTCGTGCCTTACAACCCGGGAATTCCCTATGCTGCTGGCCGGGCTTCGGGCGGCGACGGGTATCGGCCGAACGACTACGTCCAGCTCACCTCGAACCTTGAGCGGCTCAACACCGCCCTGTTCGCCACCTATGACCTGACGGACCGGATTTCCCTGTTCGCCGAGGGCCTCTATTCGCACAGCGTAAGCGCCCAGATGGCCGCCGCGCCGACTTACAACTCGGTGATTACCGGTGGGCGAAACGCTGCGCTGATGTTCAGCGTCGCTAACCCGCTCCTCAGCGCGCAGGCGCGGCAGGCGCTGGTTGACAACGGCTATTCCACTTTCGTGCTCAGCCGGGCCAATTCCGATCTGGCCGATACCGCTGGCCAGACAACCCCCAAACACTACCACCAGAAAAACGCTAACCCAAACACAAACAAACAAACAAAGAAAAAAAAAAAAAAAAAA
>VMTF01000176.1 GCA_013791705.1 Sphingomonadales bacterium
CAACGGCCCGCGCGCCCACCCGCCGCCCGCCCGGTGTTCTGCGGGAGGCGGCGCCGCCGGCCGGGGCCGGGGGGGGGTGGCGGGGGGGGGGTCCGGCGGCGGGCCCCCCAGGCCTTTGGCGGATGCCAAGGGCGCAATCCAACCAAAAACTCCGCCTCAGTCTTCGTAGCTGTTCCCGGCCAGCGCGTCGTCGGCCAAGTCGCTAAACCGCGTGATCCGTGGCTCGAAGCGCAGGCGGACCTTGCCGGTCGCGCCGTGGCGCTGCTTGCCGACGATCAGCTCGGCCAGGCCATAGACCCGCTCCATTTCGGCCTGCCATACGGCGTGGGCCTCGTGAATCTTGGCATCGTCGCCGTCCACCGGCTGCTTGGGTTCCTTGGACGCGACGTAGTAATCCTCGCGGTAAACGAACCAAACCATATCGGCGTCCTGCTCGATCGAGCCGGATTCGCGCAAATCCGAGAGCATCGGCCGCTTGTCCTCGCGCTGCTCGACCGCGCGGCTGAGCTGGGACAGCGCGATCACCGGAACCGACAGTTCCTTGGCGAGCGTTTTCAGTCCGCGCGAAATCTCCGAGATTTCGTTCACGCGATTGTCGCTGGCCCGGCCCGAACCCTGCAGCAACTGCAGATAGTCGACCACCACCAGGCCGAGGCCATGGCGGCGCTTGAGCCGCCGCGCGCGGGCGCGCAGGCCGGCGATCGTCAGCGCCGGCGTGTCATCGATATAAAGCGGCAGTTCGGCCAGGCGCTGGCTCGCGTAAGACAGCGCCTGGAAGTCGTCGCGGCTGATCTTGCCCATGCGCAGCGCTTCGGAACTGATCCCCGATTGTTCGGCGAGGATACGGGTCGCAAGCTGGTCGGCGCTCATTTCGAGGCTGAAGAAGGCGGTTGCCGCGCCGACCGATTTCTCGTCCGGGATGCCGTCCGCGCGGTCGCGCCGCAGCCGGTCGGCGGCGTTGAAGGCGATGTTGGTGGCGAGCGAGGTTTTGCCCATGCCCGGCCGGCCGGCCAGGATGATAAGGTCCGAATCGTGCAGCCCGCCGACCTTTTCGTTGATCGAAGTCAGGCCGGTGGTCTTGCCCGAAACATGGCCGCCCGAAAGCAGCGCCTGCTCGATCATCCCGAGCGCGGTCTTGGTGGCGAGGGAAAAGGCCTGCGCCTCGTTGCTGGTCGAAGCGCCTTCGGCCACCTGGTAGAGCGCGGCTTCGGCCTGTTCGATCTGGGCGAGCGGGGCGACGCTTTCCGACGTATCGAGCGCCGCTTCGACGAGGTTGCGCCCGACGCTAACCAGTTCGCGCAGCAGCGCGAGGTCATAGATCTGCTCGGCCAGTTCGCGCGGCGCGAGCAGGCCTTGTCCGTCGGCGGTGAGTCGCGCGAGATACGTCACCCCGCCCAGTTCCTTCAGCGCCTCGTCCGCCTCGAAATAGGGCTTGAGCGTGACCGGCGTGACGATTGCCTTGCGGTCGAGCAGTTGGGAAACCCGCTCATAGATCCGCGCGTGGACGGGCTCGAAGAAATGGGCCGGCGTCAACGGGGTGTTGAGTTCCTCGATCACCCGGTTGTCGATCAACACGGCGCCCAGAAACGCGGCCTCGGCCTCGATATTGGCGGGCAGGGCACGGGCCTGATTGCCGGGAAAGGCGTCGGCGGGGCGGATGTGAACGGGTTCGGTCATGAAGCCGCGTTCAATGCGCTTCGCCCGCGCGGCTGGCAAGGCAGCGATGTCACACTTGCGCTCTATTCGGCTGTGAATAACGGGGACGGTTTTCCAGACCCTTGCTCCGAACGCTCGCATTTGCGAGAGGTGCACTCCCCATGGCGGACCCACGCATCTCCCACATTGAACTCGACGAGGCGACGATCCTGTGGCGCAATGCCGATATCGAGCAGGAGCGCCGGATCGCGATTTTCGATCTGATCGAAGACAACATGTTCAAGCCCGAGCGTGCGTTCGCGGCCGGGCACGAAGGGCCTTATCGCCTGCGCTTGTCGGTGCAGGACGGCCGCCTGCAACTCGATGTCTCGGATGATGACGGGACCGGCGGCGAGGGGCAGTTGCTCGAAACGCTGATCCTTGGGCTGGGCCGCTTCCGGCGCCATATCAGGGACTATTTCGCGATCTGCGACAGCTATTACCAGGCGATCCGCAAGGCGACCGCGACCGAGATCGAAACGATCGACATGGCCCGCCGCGGCGTCCACAACGAGGCGGCCGAGATGCTGCTTGAACGACTGGAGGGCAAGGTGGCGACCGACTTCGCCACGGCCCGCCGGCTTTTTACCCTGATCTGCGTGCTGCACATCAGGGGTTGAACGGGGCTTGATCGCACATGGCACGAAGGAATGCCTCACGCTGGCGCCTGCGCCTTGCCGGGCTCGCCTTGCTGATCGCGCTGATTGGCGGCGTCGCGGCGTGGTGGCATTTGCGGCACTGGACTCCGCCGCGTGAGGCCTACCCGGTTCAGGGCGTGGAGGTCGGCACGATCGAAGGATCGGTGGACTGGCTGGCACTCAAGGCGATCGGCGCCGATTTCGCCTACCTCGATGCCAGCGCCAGCGCATTCGCCCGCGACCCGTCGTTCGTGAAGAACCTGGAGGACGCGCGGGCGGCCAAGCTGCAGGTCGGCGCGGTTCATCTCTACGATCCCTGCCAGCCGGCGGACCGGCAGGCGGCCAATTTGGTCACCGTGATTCCGCGCGATGCCAAACTGCTTCCGCCCGTCGTCGATCTCGATCGCCTGGCGGACGATTGCCCGATCAGGGTCTCCGACGCGACGGTCGAAAGCGAACTTATGACCTTTCTCAATCAGATCGAAACGCACACCGGCAAGGCGGCGATACTCAAGCTCTCGCGCCGGTTCGAGCGCCGCTATCACATCGCGGCCGCGATCGATCGCAACTTGTGGCTGGCGGGCGATCGCTTCCAGCCGGATTACGCGGGCCGGCCCTGGACCTTGTGGACCGCCAACCGTCATCTCACCACCGAAGCAGGCGACGAAGCGCTGCGGTGGGTCGTGGTGCAGCCATGAGAAGCCCCGCATGACCACGCCTCGCGCCGATTTGCCTAACAGCGCCGGCCTGATCGCCCGCGCCCGCGCGGCCTCGGCCCGCGCTTATGCGCCTTATTCCGGGTTCCACGTCGGTGCGGCGCTGGCCTTTGCCGATGGCAGTGTGGTGACCGGCGCCAATGTCGAAAACGCGAGCTACGGCTTGTCGCTATGCGCCGAAACCGCCGCAGTGGCAGCGGCGATGAATGCCGGGCATCGCGGCGGCCTGGTCGCGGTGGCGGTGGTTGGCGGAACATCGGCCGAGGGCGGGGAGGCCGTCTGCGGCCCGGCTCCGGTCACGCCGTGCGGACGGTGCCGCCAGACGCTGAGCGAACTTGCGCAGTTGGGCGGTACCGATCCGCTGGTCTGGTGCGTGGCCGGGGATGGGGTGCTGGAGCTGCGACTGTCGAAACTGCTGCCCCACGCGTTCGGGCCGGCGAATCTGGACTGACGGCAGGCCGGCGGAACCCCGGAAAGGCCGCCCGTTTCGCTGCCCGAGTGAACTTGGTTAATCATTTTGCCTTAGCACTGGCCGCCCGAGCCCCCGCGGGGGGCAAGTGCAAGTCAGGCCAGGTCTCACCGCAATGATCCGCAGCAAGACCGCCTTCATAATCGGCCCCGGAGCCGCCGCCGAACTGCATTTGCCCGGCCCCGCCGACATGCTCGACCGGATTGCCCAGGCGCTCGATTTTTCGCGTTCGACTGCCAATCAGATGACCCGCGATGCTGCCGCGATCCTGCGGTATGTCGGCAAGCTGGCCGAACGCATCGGCTGCAGCGAGGACATGCTGTTCCAGGCCGCGCAGCGCATTCAGAAATCCGCCGGTGTCAGTGCCACGATTGAAAGCGTGATCGAACAGAATGACGATAATCCGCTGGTCGAGGCGTTCGGCAAACTGGCGGTCGCCGTCTTCACTCTGCAGTCCGAGGCGCGTTCGAGTGTGCGGCCCGAGCCTCAGCCCAATTCGTCGCTGCCGCTCCAGACGGGCGACTACTGGCTGCTCGAACTTGGCAAGCTCATCACCGCTGGCTTGCCGCGCACCCGGATCGAGCAGGGACTGCAGGACATTGCGATCATCTCGTTCACCTACGATCGGGCGGTCGAACACTTCCTGCCTTACGTGCTGACCACGGCTTACGGCATGACGTTGCAGGAAGCACAGCAACTGGCGGCGGCGCAGCTCAAGGTGCTCCATCCTTATGGCTCGGTCGGCCGCTTGCCCTGGCAGGACGGGGCTGGCGCCGATGTCGACTGGGGCAACGAGACGCCGGCAAACATGATCGCGCTGGTCGAACAGCTCAAGACGTTTGACGAGACCATGCGAGACCGGGCCGCACTCGGGGAACTGCGCGCGGCGGTTGCCGGCGCGCAGCGGATCGTGTTTCTGGGTTTCGATTTCGCGCCGCAATCGCTCGAACTGCTGGTCGATACCAGCCTGTCGCACAATCCCGAACTGATCGTGACGATGACCGGGATGTCCGAGCCCAACCGCCTCGCCGCGCTGCGGATGCTCAAGCACAAGGCGGGCATCGAGCGTGACGACCGCGTGCTGGTGTCAACCGGCCGCTGCCTCGACGTGTTCAAGGATTACGCGCTGCTGCTGGGAAGTTGAGCACGCCGGTGCCGAACCGACGCATGCCGGAAAATTCTAGTCTTCCCGCGTTTCCAGCCATTCGCCCAGCGCGGCCAGACAGTCGCGCGCCAGCAGCTTGCTGCGCTCGGGGCTCCAGCCCTGCTGCTCGCACGGCAGATCGGCGTTGTCCTTGAACGGCATTTCCAGCGTCATCGAGACGCAGCCGTGGCTGGGGCCGAAGCGTTCGGCCAGTTGATTGGTCGACATCGCCAGGTTGGCCTTGCCCGGCCTGGCCGCCGGATAGCCCAGCCGGGTCTGGAAATCGGGCGTGCGCCGCTCCAGGATCTTGCAATAGCGGGCATAGCCTGCGCCCTGCCGCGCGGTCCACGCCGGGATGCCGTCGAAGCCGGCCAGGAACACGGCGGGAATCGCCTCGTCGCCGTGAACGTCCATCGCGAAGTGCACCCCGGTCTCGTCCATCGCGGTGCGGATCGCCAGCACCTCGGGCGATCGCTCGGCGCTGGGTGAGTGCCACTCGCGATTGAGGTTCACGCCCGCCGCATTGGTGCGCAGGTGCCCGCGCACCGATCCGTCCGGATTGGCATTGGGCACGATATGGAACCGGCACTTTTCGCGCAGCACCCGGCCCCACGGATCGGCCGGATCGGTCAGCAGGTCGAGCGCGCCTTCCATCCACCACGCCGCCATCGATTCGCCCGGGTGCTGGCGCGCATAGAGCCAGACCTGCATCTCGCCCTCGCCCAGTTCGAGGCAGTCGATCGGCTGCCCGTCGAGGCTGGTGCCCAGGCTGCGAGACGCCACCCCCTCGCTGCGCGCCGCAGCGCTGACGAGATCGTGATGCCGCTCCATCGAATAGGGCGCGAAATAGGCGAACCACGCGAGGTCGCCCGCTGGCGTGTAGCGGATCGTCAGTGTGCCGCCGTCCGCCTCGGCGTCCCACTCGGTCGCGGCGCGGCCCCAGAACTCGCGATCCTCGGAAACTGCCGCGCGATAGCCGGGCCAGCCGCCGGGATAGGCGCTTGCGGCCATCCCGGTGAGCCGCAGCACCAGTTCCCGTCCGCCCGCATTGCTCACGCGGAAGTGGAACCACTGGAAGAAGTCCGACTGGTTGTCGCGCCGGATCGCGAGCCGTGCCTGGGCGCCGCCGACCGAAAGAACCTCGATATTGCCGGAATCGAACCGCGCGTGGATCTGGATGTCAGTCATTTTGCGGGCTTGATCAGCACGGTCTCACCTGAATTGCCGGGGAAATCCTTGAACAGGGCCGCCGCCATCTGGGCCGCGCCCAATTGGGTGGTGGCGAGCGGAGAATCGACCCGGACGGCGAAGCTGGCCCGGCCTTCCCACAACACCGCGCGGGTTGCCCCGTCGCGGATCATCACGCCCAGCAGCGTCTCGATCATCGCCGGCGGCGGACCGGACAAGTCGATCCCCACGCCCAGGCCGACACCGGAACCATAACTGCCGGTCGATCCGCCGGCCGCGACACTGACCGGGGAGCGGTTGCGCGTGGCTTGATAGGTCCGGCGCTCCAGCCGCACTTCGGCCACTTGTCCGCCGGCAGCTTCGCGGTAGCCGACCCGCTGCAACTCGCGCGCGACTGCCGCCGTGAACGAGCGCACTTCCAGCGACGCACCATCGGTGCCCGGCGCGGCCTCGACCGATATCGCCCCGTGCCCCAGCATCCGCGTGTCCGGCAGGTGGAAGCGCGTCACTTCGACCGGCCCGGTCGGCGCAACGCAGCCGCCCAGCAGCAGCAAGGGCATTGCCAGCAGGGCAGCAGCAAACAACAGTCTGGAACGCATCGGCAATCCTCTCGCGCCCGGCATTGGATCGAACTTGTGGGAGGCGAGCCGTTTTTGCAAGCTCGGGGGTGGCTGCTGGGCACCGTTCCGGATGTAGATTAACCAAACCCGCACGCCGCGCGTGCTAGCTGCGTTCCAGTAGCAGGAGCGATTCGGCCGATGAATGAGAAAGTCCCCGTCCTCGTAACCGGCGGTGCCGGCTATATCGGCAGCCATGCGGTGCTGGCGCTGAAGGATGCCGGCTGGCCGGTGGCGGTGATCGACGATCTGTCGACCGGCTTTCGCTTCGCCATTCCCGCCGGCGTGCCGTTCTACGAAGGCGACATCGCGGATGCCGCCCTGCTCGCCCGCATTTTCGCGGAGCAGGGCATGGGCGGCGGCACCGGCGCGATCATGCACTTTGCCGGATCGATCGTGGTTCCGGAATCGGTCGAAAACCCGCTCAAGTACTATCACAACAACACCGCCAAAAGCCGCGCGCTGATTGCATCCGCGGTTGCGGCGGACGTGCCCCACTTCATCTTCAGCTCGACCGCCGCGACGTATGGCGAGCCGCGCGAGTCGCCCGTCACCGAGCAGGCGCCCAGGCAGCCGATCAATCCCTATGGCATGTCGAAGCTGATGACCGAGCACATGCTGGCGGACACGGCGCGCGCGCATCCGCTGAACTATTGCGCGCTGCGCTATTTCAACGTTGCCGGGGCCGATCCCGAGGCGCGCTCGGGCCAGTCCACCGCCGGGGCGACGCATCTGATCAAGGTCGCGGTCGAAGCTGCCCTCGGCAAGCGCAGCCACGTTGCGGTCTTCGGCACGGACTATGCCACGCCGGACGGCACCGGAGTGCGCGATTATATCCACGTCGCCGATCTTGCCGCCGCTCATGTCCTGGCGCTGGAAGCCCTGATCGCCGATCCGGCCCGCTCGCTCACGATGAACTGCGGCTATGGCCGGGGCTTTTCGGTACTTGAAGTGCTGGAGGCGGTCGACCGGGTGACCAACCTCAAGCTCGAACGCCGCATCGAAAGCCGCCGCGCGGGCGATCCGGCAGCGCTGGTGTCCGACAACAGCCTGATCAAGGCAACACTGCCCTGGACGCCGCGCTTTGCCGATCTGGACACGATCGTTGCCCATGCCCTCGCGTGGGAAAGGCGGCTTTGCGAACTTCGGGAAAGTTGAGGGGGTTGTTTGGTCGAGCCGGAGGGCCTGACCTCGCGGTGAGGCTTGGTTGGTTTGCGCCTTTGGCGTCCGGAGTTGTTTGATTGGTGCGGCGAACCCCTCCAGGTTCGCCTTGCGGCACCAGCGGATTCTTTAGACTGGAGCGGAAAGGCCCTTCGGCCTTTCCTTGCGGCACCAGCCCGCGCCCCCCCCCCGCCCCCCCACCAGAAAAACCGGTGGGGGGGGGAGGGGGGGGGGGGGGGGGGGGGGAGAGGGGGGGGGGGGCGGGCGCCGGGGCGAGGCGCGGCGGGCGACCGCGGGGCCGCGGCCGGGCGCGGGCCGGAGGGGGAAGAGGGCGG
>VMTF01000009.1 GCA_013791705.1 Sphingomonadales bacterium
ATCGATGCCGACGACTTCACCTTTCGGGGCGACGGCCTGAGCAATGGCAAGGCTGGTCGCCACGCCACCGCCCCCGATGTCCACCACGCGTTCGCCGGGCTGGTAGGCGGCATGGGCCAGCAGCGCCTCGCCCGCCGGCGCAATCGTGTTTTCAAAGCCGCTGAGGTTGGCGAGCCAACGCGCCCCCATTTCGCCGGCCCAGTCTTCATACTTGAGGGCGTCGGCATGATGGTGGGGGGCATCGGTCATCGCGGATCTCCTCTGGCAATCGGGACACAATAACCGCGCCGCCCAAAAAGAAAAGTGACCAGTCGCTTTCTTTGTGGCAGGATATGGCCATGAACCGTCCTTATCTCTCCGCCGACTTGCGCCGGGCCGAAACCGTGGCGACCGTGATCGAGCTGGCGGCAACCCACGATCCGGCCGTGATGACCACCGGGCAAATCGCCGCAGCCATGGGCGTGTCACAGGGGGCGCTGTTCCGGCAATTCCCGGACAAGATGGCTATCTGGACCGCCGTGCTCGAGTGGACCTGCGGCGAACTTAACCACCGATTCGACATCCTGCCGAGCAGCCCACCGCTTACCCGGTTGGAGGCAATGTTGGCCGCCCATGTTGACTTTATCATCGAACAGCCAGGCGTGCCGCGCATCCTGTTTGGCGAACTGCAGCGCGCTGGCGAAACCCCGACCAAAGTGATCGCCCGCCAGCTGATGGCAGGATACCGGGCAAGGGTGGCCCGCGAACTTCAGGCTGCCCGCGAGGCCGGCGATATCGCCGATGCCACCGATGTCGAAGCCGCGACCGTGCTGTTTCTCGCCATGGTGCAAGGCATGGTCATGCAAGGTCTCGCGGTCGACGATTTTACGGCCATGCCGGTTCTGGCTCGTCGTTTGCTAGGCTTGTTCCGGCACAGTCTCGGAGCCTCGCCGTGCGCATAGCCCTCCCGCAAAGCCGCCGGACCCTGCTGCTGATGGCCGTGCTTGCCACGCTGATGCTCCTGCTCGGCTTCGTCGCCGTCCGCTCCGGCCCGCTGGCTCCGGTGAAGGTGACGGTCGTCAGGATCGAGGAGCGCGCAATCACGCCAGCCCTGTTCGGGATCGGCACGGTGGAAGCGCGCTTTACCCACCGGATCGGCCCGACCGCACCGGGACGTGTCGCCAGCCTTTCCGTTGACGTGGGCGACCGGGTGGAAGCCGGGCAGGTTCTGGCCTTGATCGATCCGGTCGATCTCGACCAGCGCATCGCCGCAGCCTCGGGCAGCGCCGGTCGCTCCGCCGCACTGGAGGCAGCGGCGGCCTCGCAGGTGGCCGATGCCAGTGCGCGCCTTGCCCTGGCCCGCAGCGAAGCAGCGCGCGGCGAAGAACTCTTCCGGGGCGGCTGGCTCACCCGCGCGGCGCTCGACCAGCGACAGCAGGCGCTGGCGGCAGCCCAAGCCGGGCTGGCAGCGGCCAAGGCCAACCAGGCGGCTGCGTCCCAGGACCGTAGCCGGACCGGGGCCGAGCGCGCCGCCCTGCAGGAGCAGAAAGCCAATTTGCGCCTGGTCGCGCCTACGGCGGGTCTGATCGTGCGCCGTCTGGCCGAGACGGGGACAACCGTGGTGGCCGGGCAAGCCGTCTTTGAAATCGTCGACCCGGCGCAGCTCTGGATCAACGCGCGGTTCGACCAGACCCGCGCAGGCGGCATTGCGGCCGGCCTTCCGGCACGGATCGTGTTGCGCTCACGGCTCGAAACCCCTTTGCGCGGCTCCATCCTGCGGGTGGAGCCAGTTGCGGATGCCGTGACCGAAGAGGTGCTGGCCAAGGTCAGTTTAGATGCGGGTCTGGCGCTTCCGCCGATTGGCGAACTGGCCGAAGTGACGATCGGACTTCCGGCACGCGGGCGCACGCTGGCCCTGCCCAATGCCGCCATTCACCGCATCGGCAGCGAGGTGGGCGTGTGGGCCTTGCGTGACGGTGATCTGGAATTCGTGGCTCTGAAGCTCGGCGCGGAAGATGCCGACGGCTGGGTCCAGGTGCTGGATGGCCTCGCCAGGGGCGATCAGGTGATCCGGCACAGCGCCCGGCCGCTGACAGCCTCCAGCCGCATCACGGTGGTCGACAAGCTGCCATGATCAGCCTGGCCGGCCGCGACATCCTGCATGGTTGGGGCAAGTTCGTGCTCACCGGCATGGGGCTTGGCCTGCTGATCGGGGTCACCCTGTCGATGGCCGGGGTCTATCGCGGCATGATCGACGATGCCCAGGCCCTGCTCGACAACAGCGGGGCCGATCTGTGGGTGGTGCAGAAGGACACGCTGGGCCCCTATGCCGAACCCTCCAGCCTGAGCGAGGATGCCGAACGCCCCATCCGCGCCATGGCGGGGGTGGACCGGGCGGCGGGCGTTACCTATCTGACCATGCAGATCGCCCATCAGGGCAAGGATGTGCGCGTCATGGTGGTGGGCGCGGAAGTCGCCCAGCCGGGCGAGCCGGGCCAGCCGCCGCACCTGCTGGCCGGGCGCCGGATCGTTCAGGGCCATTACGAGGCCGTGGCCGATGTAAAAACCGGCTTTGCCATCGGCGATCAGGTGAAAGTTCGTCGGAATACCTATCGCATTGTTGGCCTGACCAGCCGGATGGTGTCGTCCGGTGGTGATCCGATGCTGTTCCTGTCGCTCAAGGACGCGCAGGAAGCGCAGTTCGAGAAGGATGCCGATGCCATTGTGCGCCAACGGGCGCGTACGACATCCAGTCCGATGCTGAATCCGCCGGGCAACCCGGCCGTGGCCGAAGCGGTCAATGCCGCGCAGGCCAGCAGCACCAACGTCAACGCCGTGCTGGTAACCGTTGCGCCGGGCGCCGATGCAGACGCCGTCGCTGCCACGATCCGGCGCTGGCAGCGCGTGACCGTCTATACCCGCGCGCAGATGGAAGAGATCCTGGTCGACAAGATGATCGCCAATTCCGCGCGACAGATCGGGATGTTCCTCGTCATCCTCGCGATCGTCAGCGCCGCGATCGTCGCCTTCATCATTTACACCATGACCATCGGCAAGATCCGCGAGATCGCCGTCCTGAAACTGATCGGCACGCGCAACCGCACGATTGCGGGCATGATCCTGCAACAGGCGCTGGGCCTTGGCCTGATCGGCTTTGCCGTCGGCAAGATCGTCGCGACTTTCTGGGCGCCGTTCTTCCCGAAATATGTGCTGCTGCTACCCGCCGATTCCGTGCGCGGGTTTGTCGCGGTCATGGCGATCTGCGCATTGGTCAGCCTGCTGGCGATCCATGCCGCGTTGAAAGTGGATCCGGCGGAGGCGATCGGTGGCTGAGGGCATCCGCATCGAGAACCTGGTCAAGACCTATGGCAGCGGCGACACCGCTGTCCACGCCCTGCGCGGCGTCAACATGTCGGTCGCCAAGGGCGAAGTGGTGGGTCTGATCGGCCCGTCCGGTTCCGGCAAGAGCACGCTGCTCAAGTGTCTGGGCGCGGTGATCGAGCCGACTTCCGGCCGCATGACCATCGGCGACACGGTGATCTACGACGATGGCTGGAAAGTCGGCGATCTGCGCGCGCTACGCCGCGATCTGATCGGGTTCATCTTTCAGGCGCCCTACCTGATCCCTTTCCTCGATGTGACCGACAATGTCGCCCTCCTGCCGATGCTGGCCGGCAAACCTAACGCGGAGGCGCGCAAGGAAGCGCGCGACCTGCTGGAGGCGCTCGATGTGGCGCACCGCGCGGCGGCCATGCCATCCCAGCTGTCGGGCGGCGAGCAGCAACGCGTCGCCATTGCCCGCGCGCTGGTCAATCGGCCGCCGGTGATCCTGGCGGATGAGCCAACGGCGCCGCTCGACAGCGTTCGTGCGCTGGCCGTGGTCGACCTGCTCAACACCATGGCCCGGCAGTTCGAAACCGCGATCATCGTGGTCACCCATGATGAAAAGATCATCCCGACCTTCCGCCGCCTCTACAACATCCGCGATGGCGTTACGGTCCAGGAAGGTCCGGCAGGCAGTCATGGGCCTGATGGTGCGGGAAAATCATAAAATGATCGCCGACCCGCAGATCGCCCTTATCTGGCGAACAACGCATTTGCGCCATTTTCTACGCCCTGACGCTGTCAAATCGGCTCCGTCGATTACTCTGTATCAAATATGCCATTTCGCTAATTTATTAAATTGCGATATTGATGTCCTCAGCCAATCAAGGAGGCCATCATGACTGACACGATCCCCACTCCCGCCATGCCGCGCATCAACGAGCCGGCACCCGATTTCAGTGCCAAGACCACCCATGGCCAGCGTTCGCTGGCAGATTATCGGGGCAAGTGGCTCGTCCTCTTCTCCCACCCGGCCGACTTCACCCCGGTCTGCACCACCGAGTTCATGGGTTTTGCCCGCCACGCCGATGAATTCAAGGCGATGAACACCGAGCTGCTCGGCCTGTCGATCGACTCCAACTATGCCCACATTGCCTGGGTCCGTTCGATCAAGGAGAAGTTCGGCGTCGAGATCCCCTTCCCGATCATCGAGGACATCTCGATGAAGGTGGCAACCGCTTATGGCATGGTCCACCCGGGGGCGTCCGACACCCAGGCCGTTCGCGCCACCTTCTTCATTGACCCTGAAGGCACGCTGCGCGCCATGGTCTATTACCCCATGTCGAATGGTCGTTCGATTGCCGAGTTTGTCCGCCTCATGCAGGCCCTGCAGACGGCTGACGCCAACAAGGTGGCGACACCCGAAGGCTGGCAGCCCGGTGACAAGGTGATCGTGCCCCCGCCCCAGACCGCGCCGGCAGCCGAAGCCCGTGCCGGCGAAGGCTACGACTATGTCGACTGGTATTTCAGCACCAAGACCCTCTGAACCGGGTCAGGCAGTCGGGGGGGGGGGGGGGGGGCGGGCGCCCCCCCCCCCCACGCCCATTCAAAACTACTCCCCCCCCACCGCACCCCCCCCCCACGCAGCCGCGGACGCGCCCCCCGGCCGGGCGCGGG
>VMTF01000108.1 GCA_013791705.1 Sphingomonadales bacterium
AACTTTTCAGCCAAATCCGTGGGGACTTTTCGATATGCACGGAAACGCCGCCGAGTGGACCCGGTCCGACAACAGCCATATCCATATGCACGCTCCTTTACCGGCCCAGATTAGCCGGATGGGACTCGACTCAGCGCATCCACTCAATTATTGAATTTGCGAATATGCTAATATGATATTGTCGTCAATCGCGACCTGAAAGTGTCCATGCTGCTGCACCAGCCCCAATCCTCCATCAAACGGCCCCGTCTGGCCAGACAGTTCGCCGCACTGTGGTGGCTTGGCGACACGGTCGGAGCCATCCTGTTTGCCGGGTGCCTGGCTGCGTTTATCGCATCGTGGGCAGTCGGGGGACTTGCGATTCAGGCTTGGTGGCTGCTCGCCGGGATCGGGTTCAGCGGCCTGCTCCGCGCCTGCGCGCAGGCCCTGGCGGGGCTGGCGGGCCAACAGGCCGCTACGCATGCAAAGTCCGCCTTGCGAGCCCACGTGATGGCCGCGCTGCTGCCCAGCGGGCAGATGCGCGGCCGCCTGATCGGCGAGGATCTGCGCGTCGCCATTGACGACGTGGAAGCGCATGAAGGGCTGATCGCCCGCTTTCAGCCGCTGCGGATGGCGGCCATGCTGTCCCCGCTGATCATCGCGGCGGCGGTCGCCTTGGCCAGCTGGTTTTCCGCCCTGATCCTGCTGGCAACGCTGATCCCCTTCGGGGCGGGGATGGCGCTGGCGGGGCTGGCCGGCAAGGCGGAGGCGGACCGGCAGTTCCTGGCCCTCTCGCGTTTGTCTGGCCTCTTCGTCGATCGCGTGGCCGCGCTGCCGGTGATCCTGGCCTTCGGGGCGGAGGATCGCGTCACGCGGCAGATTGGCGGGGCCGCCCGCGATGTTGCGGCCCGGACCATGCAGATCCTGAAAATCGCGTTCGTATCCAGCGCCATGATGGAGTTCTTCGCGGCTCTGTCCGTCGCACTGGTGGCGGTCTATTGCGGCTTCTCGCTGCTGGGGCTGCTGCCGTTCCCGGCTCCGGAAGACCTGAGCCTTGGCGAGGCCTTCTTCGCCCTCGCGCTCGCCCCGGAATTTTATCTCGGTATGCGCCGGCTCGCGGCCGCCTACCATGACAAGCAGCAAGGCCAGGCCGCAGAGCGCAGCGTGGCCGCCGCGCTGGATCAGGCCAATCGTCCCGCGCCGCCCGCTACAGCCGCTCTGCCCGATCGCATCGGCGAGCTCAGCATCCAAGGCCTGACGATCCGTTACGATGACGGCAACTCTATTGGCCCGATCACCGCCTCCTGGCGCGGCCCCGGTCTGCATGTCGTGACTGGCCCGACCGGGGTCGGTAAATCCTCGCTGCTTCATGCCCTGATCGGACTGGCGCCGGTAGCGGCGGGGCAGATTATCGGTGGTGGGACACCGGCTGCTGCTGGAGAGTTGCTGGCCCTTACCGGTTGGGCCGGGCAGCGCCCCCTGCTGCTGCCCGGCACGCTGGCCGACAACCTTCTGCTGGGGAACAATGACCTCGCACCGCAGGAACTGGCCCGGCTAACCGATGCAAGCGGATTGTCCGCCCTGATCACCGCGCGAGGTGAAGGCCTGACGATCGATCCGCGCGGCTCCGGCTTGTCGGGCGGCGAACGACGGCGGATCGGGCTGGTCCGCGCGATTGCCAGCGCGCGTCCGCTGCTGCTGCTCGATGAACCAACCGCGGATCTCGATCCCGAAACCGCTGCCAAGGTCATTGCCTTGCTGCAAGACACAGCCCGCAGCCGCCTGGTGATCGCGGCGACGCACGATCCGGCGCTGATCGCCTGTGCGACAAGCCGCATGGTGATGGCATGATCGAGCGGCTCCTGCGCGATGCAACACGCCGGCAGCGCCGGAGCACGGCGATTGCCATCGGCCTGGCCATGGTTGCGGCACTGGCCGGAGTAGCGCTTCTGGCCTTGTCTGGTTGGTTCCTGACCGGCGCGGCAATTGCGGGTGCAGGCGGCATGGCCAGCGTGCGCGCCTTCAACTACCTTCTGCCCAGTGCCGCGATCCGGGGGCTGGCGATCGCCCGCACGCTCAGCCGGTATGGCGAGCGCCTGTTCAGCCATCGGGCCGCGCTCTTTGCCCTGGCGGACTTGCGGCCCACGCTGTTCGCAAGGCTTGCAGGAACCGAGCCACGCCGCGCTTTGATCCAGTCCAGCGGCGACATGGCAGCGCGGCTTGGCTCCGATGTCGATGCGCTGGAGGACAGCGTGGTGCGCAAGGTCACGGTGCCGGGCGCGCTAGCCGGGGCAGGTGCGGGCCTGATCGCGGCGAGCCTTGCGGGCTGGCCGGCGACGCTCGCGCTGCTGGCTGGCCTTGCGGCGATGCGGCTGGCCTCGCGGATGCTGGTGCCCCGGCTGCTGGCGCAGCCCCGACAGGACCATGCCGCCGCCCTCAATCGTCTCAAGGCCGACTATACGAGTTATGCCGCCTGTTCCGGCGAGATTGCGGTCTATGGGCTTGGCACGCAGGTCATCGCCGCGCTGGATCCGCATGCCCGTGCGCTGGACGCGGCGCGCGGCGCGCTGGTCCGGGGCGAAGTGCTGATACAGGGCGCGCAATTGGTGTTGGCCGCCTTGTCCGTGGCGGGCGTGCTGGCGCTGGCCGATGGCGGCGCGGCGCTGGTGGCCCTGGCAGCCCTTGCGGCGGCAGCCGCGACGGAAAACTGGTCCACGCTGTCCCGGACGGACATGGAGCGCCTGCGGGTGCGCGATGCCATCATCCGTCTGGAAAGCATCGCCATGCTACCCGCCCGCAAGAGCGATGCGGCTTTGCCCGCTGACGGCGGGAGCATTGCCCTCGCCATCGATGGTCAGTCCCATGTCGTGCCTCTGGGTGGGCGCCTGCTGATCGCCGGGCCTTCGGGGGCAGGCAAGTCGCGCCTGCTGGGCACGCTCATCGGCTTGCGTAGCGATGCACCTGAGGGCCTGGTCGTGGACGGGCAGGACGTTCGTGCTCTGGGGCTGGCAGGCTTGCGCCCGCTGTTTGCCTATGCTCCGCAGGATGCAGGGCTGATTGCCGGGACCGTCGCGGACAATCTGCGCCTGGCCCGTCCGGGCATCACCGAACCCGAAATGTGGGCTGCGCTGGAAACCGCTTGCCTCGCTGAAACGGTCCGCAACCTTCCCGAAGGGCTTGCCCAGTGGCTCGGCGACAATGGCGCGCGCTTGTCGGGTGGCCAGCGCAAGCGGTTGGCGCTGGCCCGTGCGCTGCTGGCGGGCAAACCGTGGCTGGTGCTCGATGAACCCAGCGAGGGCCTGGATCCGGACACGGAACGCGCGCTGTGCCAGCGCCTCGCGGCCTGGCTGGATCAGACGGGAACCGGGTTGGTGCTGGTCAGCCATCGCAGCGGCCTCCACGCGCTCGCTCGTCAGGTGGTCAGGCTGCTCCCTGTCAGCGGGGGACACGGCTGACCTGCGCAAACATGGCCGCGCCCAGCCGGGAATCGGCAGCGCGGGCATCCTGCCTTGCGCCACTGGCTTCGCCCGCCGGGACCAACGCTTCCAGAATGGACTGGGCCGCCTTCATCTGATCGGCATCAATCGCATAGAAGACTTGCTTGGCCTCCCGCCGCGAGGAGACCAGCGCAGCCTTGCGCAGGATGGCAAGCTGCTGGCTGAGCACGGACAGGCCAAGGCCGGTGCGCTCGGCAATATCCCCCACCGCTCGCTCGCCTCCGGTCAACTCCTTGAGGATGGCAAGGCGCATCGGATGACCGAGTACGCGCAGCAGTTCGGCCTGCTCCTCGGTGCTGGGCGCAGTTTGAACAGATGCCGACACCATCATGCCTGCTTGTCCTTGGTCGGCTTGTTCTTGATTGGCTCATCCTTGACCGGACGATAAAACCATTCCGTGGCCTTGCCCGCTGCCAGAGCCTCCTGCTTGCTGAAACCAGGCGGAGCCAGCAGCGGATCCCCCGGCTGCCAGCCTTCGGGCGCAAGGCATTGTCCGTCTTCCGTACGCTGGAGCGCGGTAACAATCCGCAGCATCTCATCAACCGAGCGTCCGACGGCGAGCGTATACCAGTTCATCGCGCGGACAATGCCAGCCGGATCGATGAAATAGGCTGCACGCACCGATGCCGCATTGTGTGCTTCGGCCGAAACCATGCCAAAGGCGCGCGCGATCTCAAGGTTGGGATCCTCGACGATGGGAAAGGGCACGGTAACACCCAAGTCATCATGCAGCGCACGGATCCAGGCCAGATGCGAAAACAGGCTGTCGACCGAATGGCCGAGAAGGCTGCACCCCAAAGCCTCGAAGCGTTCAAAGGCTCGGGCAAAGGCCACGAATTCACTGGTGCAGACCGGGGTGAAATCGCCGGGGTGAGAGAAGAACACCAGCCAGCGGCCGCGATAGTCGGACAGGCGAACCATCCCTTCGGTCGAACGGGCGATGAAATCCGGCGCGGCTTCGCCGATGCGCACAGGCGCGTAACAAGCGTTGCCGTCAATCTCGTCCATCTACACTTCCTTGCCAACTCGGTTTGATCATTTTAGATAAATGTTGCAATCATGGCAATGATCCCGCTCACGATGAGATCGGGGACGTTTTCCTGCTAGACCGGGCGGCATCAGCGTCATTGATATTGGTCATGATCGGCAAGGCACCTTGAACCCGGACAACATCATCCAGATTGGCCCGCTGGCACTGGCGCTCGACCGCCTCGTAGCAGTTGGCCTGATGCTAGCTTTCCTGACGGCACTGGACTGGATCGTGCGCCGCTATCGCGTGGCTGCCTGGCAACCGGCAGGCGTGGCTTTGTTGGCAGGCTTAGTCGCCGCACGGGCTGTAGGCGACCGGCGGGGCCTGTGGCTGCTCCACTGGCTCACTTGCAGGCTTCCCGGAAGATATGGCGACAAGATCGGGACACGGACCTGACCGGCAGATCCGGATCATATCCCGTAGCCGGGCCTCGGCTCCCGGCTCATGGCCAACCATGACTTCCTTGCCGATGACCACGATCGGAACAACAGGTGGGAGGTTCAGTCTTTCAACCGTCCGGGCAAACTCCCGGGCGCCCGCAGGATCGCGCGACACTTCGTAGCGATCAATGACTATGTCAGGATCCGCTGCGCTCACATCATCGAGGGAGGCCGCCATGTCCCGGCAATGGGGGCATTCGGCGCGCCAGAAGAAGTGCGCCTTGACGAGCGTTGCCGCCAACACCGGTGCGGGAATGGCGAGGATTGCTAGCAAACCCAGGATGATGGGAAGCCAGATAGCGCGCTGGCCCATGCGCCAAAACCGCCCCGACGTCAGGACCGGCATCCCCTGCCGCGTCCCCGTCCATGCCCGGGCCCACCCCGGCCAGCCCTTCCAAAGCCACGTCCATCGCCGCTCTCTTCGCGTTCAAGGCAGCGGTGGAACGCCGGTAGGTGATTGTCGTGTGAAGCATCCTGTAGGTTCTGCAGGACCTGCCGGACAACATCGTCTGCAATTGCGGGCAGCAGCCGATCATACAGCGCGATGTTCTCGATCTCGGCTTCGATGGCCATGCTACAAGCTTCAGCCAGTGTGTCCGGGGCCACGCCTTTGCCTTCCCAGTGATTGGACGGGATGGCGAAGCCCAGACGTGTCATCTGCCGTTCGATCGCCGCCGAGTGCCGCCGCTCGGCATCGATGATGTTGATGAAGGGCCGAACCTCGCCGAATTTCTCGATCACGGCGGCGTAGGTTGCTTCCGCCTTGCGTTCGTCCTCAAGAGCATCGCGGAGGATTTCCTCCAGATCGGCTTTACTCATGATTTCGTCCTTTCCGCCAACGCGTTTAAGCAAGGCTTATCGCGGCAATCGTTCCAATTCCGCTGATCAGCAGGGCCAGTTGCTTAACTGACGCTCCGCGCTTCATATCACGATGCAGCGAAGGTATCAGGTCGACCGCAGCAATATAAACAAAACTCGCGGCAGACAGGGCAAGCATATAAGGGACCAAGGCTTCGGCGCGCCCTAACCAGAAGTAGGCAAGGATCGCTCCGGGCACCGATGCGGTCGCCGACAAGGTGTTGAGAAGAAATGCCTTGCTCCGCGAATACCCATTGTCGAGTAGAATGGCGAACTCCCCGATTTCCTGGGGAATTTCATGCGCAATCACGGCGAGGGCGACGGTCATGCCCAATGGCACCGAGGTCATGAAGGCCGCAGCGATCACGACACCATCGACAAAGTTGTGAAATGCATCGCCGACAAGAAGTAGCGGACCTGCCGATCCGCTTCCCTCCGGGGCATGGGTCAGGCTGTGGCGCTGCAGGATCAGTTTTTCCAACGCGAAGAAGGCAATAATACCCGCCAGCATTGTCGCCATGAACGGCTGGGGCGGCGCTTTTTCGAGACCTGTCGGGATCAAGCATAGGAAGGCACTGCCAAGCAATGTCCCTACCGCATAGCTGACCAGAAATGGCAGCAGCCTTTGGCGAACGTCCTGCGGAAATGCGAGCAGCATGGCCGCGCCAAGGAGAGCGCCGATGCTTCCCGCCAGGGTAAAGGCGATGATCAGATGCAGCATACCGGCGACCCGTTAGGGCGGCGCACCAGAGGTGCCGATCACTGCGAGGTGGATGATGGGGCCGTCAGGTCTGGCTGCCATGGACATGGACATCCTTCCCGGAATTCCTGCCGAGGATGTCGATGGCCTTGGCCTCATCGTTTGCATCCCAGGTACGAACCCAGAGAAGCAGGCCACCGCGCTCGAGATGTTCCTCGAGATTACGCGCATGGTGTTGGCCAACCAGCCGGGCCAGAACCGCGCCGATCAGAGCACCCGCACCTGCGGCAACCGCAGCACCGCCCATGGCTGCTGCCAGCGTACCGCCTGCGACAATTATCGCCCCGGCTGCCGCAGTACCTGCAATGTAGAGTGGCGCACCGATCAATGCCCCTTCCGCATCTCCGATGGACTCGGTTGAAACGTAGGCGGCCCGGGGAGCGGCTGCGTCGTCTTCCAGATCCGCAACCTTCCGGTACTTGTGGCCAAGCTTCTGCTCAATCGCATGCTCGCTCGCCAGCAAACTGATTTCGGCGCGGTCAAAGCCATGGCTCAACAATTCATCGATTGCCGATTGCAGGTCGCTTTCTGTTTGGAAGAGAGCCACGAGCTCTCGAACGCCACTGTTTTCAGAAGCTTCCACAGTTACCTCCTGTTCCCTCAAAAATGAACGGTGCTGAACAACTCCATGTTTTACCACGCCCAGCCCTGACCGGTCGGCTTCATCGCCAAACCCGGTCAGGGCTTGCTGTCAGGTCACAAGGGCAAACTTTCTCCGTCCAGACCCTTGTCGTACCCGGATCACGTCAGATCGAAGCGATCCGCGTTCATGACCTTCGTCCATGCCGCCACGAAATCAGCCACGAACTTTTCGTGAGCGTCATCCTGGGCATAGACTTCGGCATAGGCCCTGAGGATCGAGTTCGAACCGAAAGTGAGGTCCAGCTCGGTCGCGGTCCACTTGAGCGCACCTGACTTGCGGTCACGGATTTCATAAAGCCCGTTGCCCAGCGGCTGCCACGTGTTGGCCATGTCGGTGAGGTTGACGAAGAAGTCCGTGGTAAGCTGACCTTCGCGGCCGGTGAACACGCCATGCTTCGTGCCGCCATGGTTGGCGCCCAGAACGCGCATTCCGCCGACCAGCGCGGTCATTTCCGGAGCGGTCAGCCCCAGCAGCTGGGTACGATCGAGCAGCAATTCGGCCGAACTGACGACGTAATCCTGCTTCAGCCAGTTGCGGTAACCGTCGTGAACGGGCTCCAATGGCTCGAAGCTGTCGGCGTCAGTCGTCTCGTCCGTGGCATCGCCCCGGCCCGGAGCGAAAGGCACTTCGAGGACCATGCCCGCCGCCTTGGCGGCCTGTTCGATCCCGACATTGCCCGCGAGCACGATGACATCGGCGACGCTGGCACCAGTTTCCGCCGCAATCGGAACCAGCACGGACAGCACGTGAGCCAACCGTTCCGGTTCATTGCCGACCCAGTCCTTCTGCGGGGCAAGACGGATGCGTGCGCCATTGGCGCCGCCGCGTTTGTCGGAACTGCGGAAAGTGCGGGCGCTGTCCCAGGCGGTTGCGACCATGTCGCTGATCGACAGGCCCGAGGCTGCGATCTTCGCCTTGACGGCGGCGATGTCGTAGGCGCTGTTCCCGGCGGGCACGGGGTCCTGCCAGATCAGGTCCTCGGCGGGAACGTCCGGCCCCACGTATCGGGCCTTCGGGCCCATGTCGCGGTGGGTCAGCTTGAACCAGGCGCGAGCGAAGACTTCCGAGAAATAGGCCGGGTCCTTGTAGAAGCGTTCCGAGATCGCGCGGTAGGCCGGATCCTTGACCATCGCCATGTCGGCATCGGTCATGATCGGGTTGTAGCGGATCGACGGGTCTTCCACGTCAACCGGCTTGTCTTCCTCGCGAATGTTGATCGGCTCCCATTGATGGGCACCCGCTGGGCTTTTCTTCAGTTCCCAATCGTAATTGAACAGCAGGTAGAAGTAGCCATTGTCCCACTTGGTGGGGTGCGTGGTCCAGGCGCCTTCGATGCCGCTCGTGATGGTATCGCGTCCCATCCCCTTGCCGCTGGGGTTCTTCCAGCCGAAGCCTTGGCTCTCGACCGGCGCCCCTTCGGGGTCAGGGCCAAGCAGGCTCGCATCGCCATTGCCATGGCACTTGCCGACCGTGTGGCCACCAGCGGTGAGCGCGACGGTTTCCTCGTCGTTCATCGCCATGCGGGCGAAGGTGACGCGAACTGCTTCGGCGGTCTTCAGCGGATCGGGCTGGCCGTTGACCCCTTCGGGATTCACGTAAATCAGACCCATCTGCACAGCGGCCAGCGGGTTTTCGAGCGAAGCCTCGTCCTCGCTGGCATAGCGGTCCTTGGCCAGCCATTCCTTTTCCGAACCCCAGTACACGTCCTTTTCGGGGTGCCAGATATCCTCGCGGCCAAAGCCGAAGCCGAAGGTCTTGAGGCCCATGGTCTCGTAGGCGATGGTGCCGGCGAGCACGATCAGGTCGGCCCAGCTGACCTTGTTGCCGTACTTCTTCTTGATCGGCCACAGCAGGCGCCGCGCCTTGTCGAGGCTCACGTTGTCGGGCCAGGAATTGAGCGGGGCAAAGCGCTGGTTGCCGGTGCCGCCGCCGCCCCGTCCGTCGGCAATCCGATAGGTGCCTGCCGCGTGCCAAGACATGCGGATCATGAGGCCGCCGTAATGGCCCCAGTCTGCCGGCCACCAGTCCTGGCTGTCGGTCATAAGCGCGCGCATGTCGGCCTTGAGCGCATCGAAATCGAGCGACTTCAGTGCTTCGCGGTAGTTGAAGCCCCGGCCCAATGGATTCGTCTTGGCATCGTGCTGGTGCAGGATGTCGAGGTTGAGCGCCTCGGGCCAGAAATCCATGGTCGCCATGCCAGTGGAGGTATTGCCGCCGTGCATGACCGGGCACTTGCCGCCAGATGGTTTCATTTCGTTCATGATCACTCTCCCGCTTGATTGTTTCTCGGCACCGGCCGCTTCCGCCTGTTCAACAGGTATTCCTCATATAAGCGGTAGCCACAATAGACTTGGCTTCATGACAATCATCGGGAAATTGCGTCGAGGCGACATTGAAATTGGCGCACCAATGTCGGTTGATACGTGCGAGCCAAGCACTCATCCCTCATCATGGCCTATCTTGCGCCTCGCGCCACGACCAGTGCTGTCGCCAACAAACTTGGCGTCCTGACTGATGACCCGCACCGTAACCGGGGTGGGTTCGGCAATGGCAGGTGCGGCAAACAGCAGGACAGCCGGCAGGAACGCGCAGCCAAAGCGTATGGCAAAGCGGCGATTGTCAGGCATTGGCGCTGACCAGCCAGATGGCATAACCCATCATCACCCCTTCGCCCGGGCGATAGTATTTGGTGTAAAGCGATGTCAGCTCCGCGGCAGCTGCTTCCTGGACCTGCGGCGGATAATCCAGCAGCGCCTGTCCAAAGGCAAGCGCGTGACGCACAAAGGCCTGCGCCTGCTCCGGCATGGCGCCGGGGCCGCCGACGGGCAGCTCGCCTCTGGCCGCAACGATATTCACATTGCTGAAGCCCGCAGCGATCAGCGTTTCTTCCATGTAGTCGCGCTCTTCAAAGGCAAACGGCCCTGGCGCGCGCGGCACGGGCGCGGGCATTTCCACATGACGGCGGGCCACGGCCATGCCTTCGAGCATCCATGGATTCTGCTGCGGCGGCCCCCAGACGGCGAGATCGAGCCGTCCGCCGGTCTTCAGCAGGCCGCGCAGGTTTGCGAAGGCCGGGACCGGCTCGGAAAAGAACATCGAGCCAAAGCGCGAGCACAGCCGGTCGAACGGCATCTCCGGCACGGCAACGGTCGCCGCATCGGCGCAAATGAAGCGCGCATTAGCAATTCCGGCAGCCGCCGCACGGCGCGTCGTCGCAGCGGCTAGGTCAGGTGAAATATCGATGCCGACGACTTCACCTTTCGGGGCGACGGCCTGAGCAATGGCAAGGCTGGTCGCCCCGCCACCGAACCCGATGTCCACCACGCGTTCGCCGGGCTGGTAGGCGGCATGGGCCAGCAGCGCCTCGCCCGCCGGCGCAATCGTGTTTTCAAAGCCGCTGAGGTTGGC
>VMTF01000221.1 GCA_013791705.1 Sphingomonadales bacterium
GGCGGCCCCGGCACCGATACCGGGGGGGGCACGCCGGGGTGCGCCGCCGCGCTGACCGGGGCGCTGGCGGCGCGCTACTGGAAGCCGGTGCAGGCCGGACCGGACGAGGACGGCGGCTCGGACGCGCTGAAAGTCGCGCGGCTGGCGGGCATCGCGCCGGGCCTGGTTCACCCCGAGGCCTACCGGCTGGCGACGCCCTGTTCGCCGCACCGCGCCGCCGAAATCGACGGGGTGACGATCGATCCGGCCCGGCTGGCCTTGCCGCAAGGCGAAGGGCCGCTGGTGATCGAGGGGGCGGGCGGCGTGCTGGTGCCGCTCACGCGGGGCTGGCTCTATGCCGATCAGTTCGTCCGCTGGGGCGCCCCGGTGGTGCTGGTCGCGCGCACCGGCCTCGGCACGATCAACCACACCCTGCTTTCGCTCGAAGCGTTGCGCGCGCGCGGGGTGGCGGTGCTGGGGGTGGCCTTCGTCGGCGAAGGAAACGCCGACAGCGAGGCGACCATCGCGGCGATGGGCAAGGTCCGGCGGCTTGGCCGGTTGCCATGGCTGGAGCGGCTGGAACCGGCGGCGCTGGCGGCGGCTTTTGCGGCGAACTTCTCCATCGCGGACTTCATCCCGTGAGTTCGCCCGTCTGGCATCCCTTCACCCAGCACGGGCTGGGCGAGCCGATCCCGCTGATCGCGCGGGCCGAAGGCGCGTTCCTGTATGGCGCGGACGGGGGCCGCACGATCGACGCGATTTCCTCGTGGTGGGTGACGACGCACGGCCATTGCCATCCGCGCATCATGGCCGCGATTGCCGAACAGGCGCAAAAGCTCGACCAGCTCATTTTCGCCGGGTGGACGCACGAGCCGGCCGAAACGCTGGCGGCGGGACTGCGCGCGATCATGCCCGAAGCACTGACGCGGGTGTTCTTTTCGGACTCCGGCTCGACCAGCGTGGAAGTGGCGCTGAAGATGGCGCTCGGCTTCTGGGCGGGGCGGAACGAGCCGCGCCACAGGATCGTGGTGATGGAGCACAGCTATCACGGCGACACGATCGGGGCGATGTCGGTCGGCGCGCGCGGGGTGTTCAACCGGGCTTACGAGCCGCTGCTGTTCGATGTGGAAACGGTGCCGTTCCCCGCCGCCGGGGCCGAGCAGGCGGCATTCGACGCGCTGGACCGCGCCTGCCGGGCCGATGCCGCCGCGTTCATCGTCGAACCGCTGGTGCTGGGCGCGGGCGGGATGCTGATGTATCCGCCTGCCGTGCTGGCCGAGATGCGCGCGATCTGCGCGCGCCACGGCGTGCTGTTCATCGCCGACGAGGTGATGACCGCGTGGGGCCGGACCGGCACGCTGCTCGCCTGCGAACAGGCGGGCGTGGTGCCCGATATCCTGTGCCTGTCAAAAGGCCTGACCGGGGGAGCGCTGCCGCTTGCCGTCACCATGGCCAGCGAACCGGTGTTTGCTGCGCACTACAGCGACGACCGGGCGCGGATGTTCTTCCACTCCTCCAGCTATACCGCCAATCCGATCGCCTGTGCGGCGGCCAACGCCAATCTTGCGATCTGGCGCGAGGAACCGGTGCCGGAGCGGATCGCGGCGCTGGCCGCGCGGCAGGCCGCGCGGATCAGCGGTCTGGCAGGGGTCGGCAATGCCCGCACCTGCGGGACGATCGCCGCGTGCGATCTGGCGGGCGCCGAAGGCTATCTGTCGGACGTCGCGCCGCGCCTGATGGCCCTGGCGCGCGAGGCGGGCGTGCTGCTGCGGCCGCTGGGCGACACGGTCTATGTGATGCCGCCCTATTGCATCGACGAACCCGCGCTCGACGCGGTCTATGCGGTGATCGCCGAGGCGGTTGGCGGCTGAGCGTTCAGCAGGCCGCGCCGGAAAAGGCGATCACCTGACCGCTGACGAACCCGGCCTTGCCGCGCGCCAGCAGCGCGATCAGCTCGCCGATTTCCGCAGGATTGCCGAACCGCTGCATCGGAATGACCCCGGCAAGCTCATCGGCGAATTTCGGGTCGGCAGCGCCGATCTCGGATGGAAAGAACGTCTGGCTGTAAACGTAGAACGGCGCGACCGCGTTGACCTGGATACCAAGCGGCGCAAGGTCCAGCGCGAGCGCTTGCGCCAGCGTGTTGGCCCCGGCCCGCGCCGCGACATAGCCGAAGCTGTCCGTGCGCAGCGGCACCCGCAGCGGCGCGCCCGAGGTAACGAGGATCACGCTGCCGCTGCGCGCGGACTTCATCGCCGGAAGCGCGGCGCGCAACAGGCGGACGGGTTCGAGCAGCAGCGAATCCACGAAGGCCTCGAACTGGTCCAGGCGGTCGCTATGCCCACCGCTGCGCAGATTGCCTCGTTCCGCGCCCGGCACATCATTGCTGATCAGCGCATCGACCCGGCCGAAGCGGGCCAGCCCGGCAGCGGCGAAGGCCGCGACCTCGGCTTCTTCGGCCGCGATGGCGCCCGGATGCTCGGTTTCGAAGCGGCTGCGGCCGGACGGTTCGGCGAAGCTGCGGTCATGGCAGAAGACCTGCCACCCGGCGCCGAGCATCGCATCGACCGCCGGGCGGCCCGCATATTCGGCGGCGTTGGTGACGAAGGCAACCTTGCGTTCCATCGTCAGCTTGCCGTCGGCGGATCGGGCGGGGACGGCGTTACGAGCAGCCCCTTGCCCTCGGCAAATCCGGCGATGGTGGCAATGGCGCGCCGGGCGAGCTGGCCAAGCGGCGCATCGCGGACTTGCGGCAGGGCGGCCAGTGCCAGCTCGACATCCTTGCCGAGAATGCGGGCGATGTGGAGTGCGCGATCGTGCCGGTGCGCGCGCGGCATCAGTTCGAAGCCATAGTTGCGGCCGCTGCCGGTGAGCGCGACCTCACGCAGGTGATCGGGCGACAAGCCAAGTTCGGCGGCGAGCGCCAGCGCATCGTAGGCCGTGGCGTAATTCACTGCGGCCATCAGGTTGTTGATGAGCTTGGCGGTCATCGCCGCGCCGACTTCGCCGACCTCGATGATCGGGCCGGCATAAGTTTCGACCAGCGGCCGGACCCGTTCGAGCGCGGCCGGATCGCCGCCGACGATCACCAGCAGGGTGCCCGCCCGCGCCCGCGCGGCCGAGCCGGACACCGGGGCATCGAGCACGATCACGCCGCGTCCCGCCGCATCGCGCGCGATCTCGCGGCATGTCTCGGGAAAGATCGTCGCGTGGATCATCAGCACCGCGCCGGGGCGCATCGCGGCCAGCAGCCCGCGCGTATAGACGATCTCGCGCACGTCGGCATCGCCGGTGACGCACAGCCCGACCACATCGCAGGCGGCCCCCAGCGCGGCCGGATCGGCGGCCGTGGTCGCGCCCAGTTCCACATAGGCGGTGAGCGACTCAGGCCGGCGCGCCCAGACCATGACCGGGCACCCGGCGCGCAGCATCATCTCGGCCATCGGGCCGCCCTGATCGCCCAGACCGATGAAACCCGCCTGCAGCCCTGAATCACCCGATGCGGAAAGCACGATCAGCGGGTCAGTCGGCGTAACTGAAGTGCGACGTGCGCAACTGGGCGTGGAGCGGAGAATCCTGCACCACGAAGCTGAACATCGTGCGGGGGCCGCGATTGTGGTGCGAATGGACCGCGCCGGGCGGCGTGACCGCGAGCAGGCCGTGGGCCCAATCGACCTGCTGCCCGTCCACCATCGAATAGACACCTTCCGCCTCGATCCCCAGGGTCAGCGCGGCCGCGCTGTGGGCATGGGGGCGTTGATCGTCGCCGGGTTCGAGGGTGTTGAACCCGACCGAGAGATTGCGGGTGACGCATTTGCGGTGCTGCATCGCCTCGGTCATCAGCACGATCGCCTTGCCGGCGGCCTGCGACAGATCGTCCTCGGCGCGCATCGCGGCCAGTTCTTCCTGCACGACCTCGCGCAGATAGAGCGTCGGACGAATCCGCCAGACATCGGCCTCGGGCGCGAAGCGGCTCTGCTCGTATGCTGCAAGCGGCTCGTCAGTGACGATGAGCATGACCGTGTGGGCGGCGGCACGGTGCTCGCTTTCGCAACCGCCGGGCAGCGCCATCGCATCGCGTTCGCGCCAGCCGATCCGCTCGCCGTCGCAACGCGTTTCGCCCTCGCCCCGAATGACGTAGCAGACCGCGCCGCTCGCCTCGAACGCGTGGGTGAACGATTCCCCGGCGCGGATCACCAGATAACGCGCGAGCAGCGTCGGCGTGGTGGCGGGCCAGGGCAGGTCGAGCGTGGCGGACAGATCGAGCGCGATCAGGCCGGTCGGCGCATCGGCGGCCAGCGCCCGCGCGCACTCATCGGCGAAGGCGTGGACCGGAACCGGCGGAATCGGGCGCTTGAAGGCCTGGACCGGGTGATGGAACAACGCGCGCCGCGCGGCCGGGGCCGAATCGCCGGAAAGTGCTGCTTCTGACATGGTTGCTGCGCTCCTTCGCTGCTGTGCCGGCGCCCCCGAACGGCTGTGCGGCGCAAACTATGATCCTGCGCGAAACCCGCCGCAAGGGCATGTGCCTACCTCAGCACAGATATGCTACGCTGGGCGACCGGCCACCGTGCCCCGCGCAAAGCACCCAACCTGTGTTGCACAATAGCGACAGGGCGCCAAAAGTTCTTCACCACCATGAAATTTGCCTTGGACGAACGCGCGAATAACGGCCAAAGCGGGCCTAATCTGACGGAACGTCAATTACAGACGATCAGATTCATAGGGACTGGGGATTGGCATGAAGCGCGACAGGCGGGGCATTTTGCCCTGCCCACACTTCCATCACACAAACCTGGAAATTCGACTCCCGCGGCGTCGATGGCCTTCAGGCCGTCCGTAGCGGCAGCATGCGATTTGCAAAGACGACGAACTTAAAATGGAGAGCAACGTGAAGAAGACAGCATTTCTTGCATCAGTAGCAACGGGCGTCATGCTCGTTTCGACGCCGGCACTGGCCGAGCAGGCGCCGTCCGTCGCGCCGCAGGCCGCCCAGGAAGCCGAAGTCAGCGACGGCTTCGCTGACGCCATCGTCGTGACCGCCCGCCGCCGTGCGGAAGATATGTCGAAGGTTCCGGTCGCGATCACCGCGTTCTCGGGCGACCAGCTCATCGCCAAGGGTATCCAGTCCACTGCCGACCTGACCAAGGTCACCCCCGGCCTGAACATCGCGAGCGGCGGCACGAAGACGAGCCCCTTCATCGTGATTCGCGGCCAGTCGAAGGGCGTGACCGGCAATGGTTCGCCGGGCGTCATCACCTACATGAATGACGTTCCGCTGCCGATCTACGGCTCGCTCATCCAGACCTTTGACATGGAAAACATCCAGGTTCTCAAGGGTCCGCAGGGCACCCTGTTCGGTCGCAACTCGATCGGCGGCGCACTGCTCACCGTAACCAAGGGTGCGAGCCACGAGTTCGGCGGATACGTGGCCGGCGAGATTGGCAACCATGACTTTACGCAGATCGAAGGCGCGATCAACGTGCCGCTGATCAAGGACAAGGTCGCGCTGCGCCTTGCCGCGCAGATCGGCCATGACGGCGGCGACATGAAGCCCTACCAGTACTCCGGCTACACCGTCAGTGAGCCGACGCCGGGCACCTTCGTAGCCACTCCCGGTACGCTCCAGCCGAGCTCGCACAATGTCGACGAGTTCGCGACCGAATCATATCGTGCTTCCTTACTGATCGAGCCGACCGACTGGTTCAAGAACGTCACCGTGGGTGACTACTCGAAGATCCGCGGTACTCCCAATGGAACCTTCGACAAAGGCTTTACAACGGGCACCCCGTTTAGCGGCGCCGGCTTCACCACCCCGCTCGGCCAGTGCAAGAATCCCGACGGCAGCGGCGGCGGCACCCTTGGGGGGCCGATCAACTGCAACCTGACTTCAGCCTATGCAGCAGCAGCCAATGGGGCCGCTGACCGCTACACGTTCGTTACGCAGGATCCGTGGTCAGCGCGTGCCATCATCAAGGGCATCACCAACACCACGACGATCCGTCTGGGCGAAAATCACCAGTTGAAGAACATCTTCGCGATCCGCACCACCGACACCTTCACCCAGGCGTCGCTGACCGGCCTGCCGATCCCGACGATCAACACCGCCACCCAGGTCGCGCTCAAGCAGACCACCGAGGAAGTCCAGCTTTCGGGTTCGTTCTTCGATAACGACCTGAAGTACACGGTTGGCGGCTTCTTCTATAACGAGAAGCCGAACGGTCTCGGCGGCTACCAGGCGCTTGAAGTCAACGCCTTCTTCGGGCTGGCACACTCGATCGCCACCACCTACCTGCACAACAGCAGCAAGGCGGTTTATGGCCAGATCGACTATTCGCTCGACAAGCTGATCCCCGGGCTGAGCCTGACCGGCGGGCTGCGCCAGACCTGGGACACCCAGTCGGCCTGCACCGTGAACCAGCTTATCCCGCGGACGACGGTCGGTGCCAGCATGGCCCTGACTGAACCGGGCGGCGTGGGAATTATTCCCGGCGAAGACGAGTGCAGCGCGGGAACCGGCCTTGCGCTTCCCTCCGCCCTTGTATCGACCCAGATCTTCCCGGATGCGAAGTTCAAGAAGCTGACCTACACGGCAAGTGCCAACTGGCAGGTCACGCCGGATGCGTTGCTTTACGTTGCCCATCGCCGGGGCTATCGCGCCGGTGGCTACAATACGCCGCTGATCGATCCGTATCTTGCCGACTATCAGACGTTCCGTCCGGAAACGCTGACCGACTGGGAAGCAGGCGTGAAGCTCCGCGCCCGCCTTGGCGAAATGCGTGCCACGCTTGAACTGGCCTTGGTCACCGGCATGGACACCGACAATCAGGTGCCGGCTTCCACACCTGGTGCAGCGACTGGCAAATGCGTCGCCGCTGCTCTCGGAACTCCTGGCCATCCAGGCGCGCCCGCAGACGCTTGCTTCGTCACTGGCACCACAACGCCCGGTTCGCTGGTCAAGGTTGGTGGACAAACCACGATCGTCAACGGCGCTGACCTGACGATCCGCGGTGTCGAAGCCGCCGGCACGTTCAGCCCGTTCCGCGGCCTGACGTTCAACGGCAGTCTGGCCTATACCGAGGTAAAGGTTGACAGCATTACCCTGTCGCCAACCTCGCCCATGGGTTACTTCCTCGGCGTTCCTGGCGGTATCCCGGTAACCCCTGCGTCGGTCGCGATTCAGGGTCAGCCGAAGTGGACCAGCAATGCTGGCGTCACGGTCGCCTACCCTGAGCCGATCCTGGGCGGCGACTTCACAGCCTCGCTCGACTACCACTACAATGGCAGCTACCGCTCAGCTCAGATCATTGTGCCGTCATGGCACCAGATCGACATGCGCTTCAACCTGGCGAACATCGGTGACACCGGAATGAGCGCCGCCATCTATGTCAAGAACCTGACCAACGAGACGACCTACCTCGGCACGGGTGCAGCCTCGCCCGGCTCGTTCAGCTCGCAGAGCTACATGCTGGGCAGTACGCGTACCGTCGGTCTGCGGGTCTCCTACAAGTTCGGCGCCCAGTAAGCCGAATCAGGTCAATCCGCAGACAGATTGGTCTGAAAAACGAACTGGCCCCGGGGAGCAATCCCCGGGGCCTTTTTCGTGGCCGGCGCGGCGCGGGAGCGCACTTGCGCGAACTTATGCCTTTCACGCATGGGTTCTTTGAAACAAAGCAATTGAACTGACATGAATTGCGACCCACCCTCCAGTTCAGGGCCGGGACGCGCGCGACCAGATCGTGGCGCGGACATCGGCCAGGCGGAGCGGAGAGTGATGATGGCCGTAAGCGCAAGCGCGACCTACCCGGCAATGGAAACGCTGCTGGCGCAGGCCTGCGAAACGGCGGGCCTTGGCGACTTTGGCGAAGGCATGTTCCGCGAGGGACTGGCCCACCTGCTTGAAAGCCTTGAGCGCGATGCGAAGCTGCCCGAGGCGGGCCGGCATGAGGCCATCGCCCTCATCCGCCGGCGACTCGCCAATCGCCTCAAGATCGCCGACTGGTACAAGCGCCATCCGGAAACCGATGCGCTCGAAGTCGGCGGACCGGTCATCGTTACCGGACTGCCCCGGACCGGCTCGACCGCGCTCGGCAATATCCTCTCGCTCGATCCGCAGTTCCGCTCGCTGCGCGGCTGGGAGCAGCGCGAACCGGTGCCGCCGCCCGAACTGGGCCGCGAAGCGCAAGACCCGCGCCGGATGCAGGCCGCCGCGGAAATCGACCGGCTCTACCGCGAGGAGCCCGACCACGTCGCGCGCCATATTCACGAAGTCGACGCCTCGACCGAGGACACCGAGGTGCTGGGGCTGGAATTCGCCGCGCAGCAGATGACGCTGCCGCTGTGGAGCTATTTCGACTGGTGGCGCGATGCCGACATGCGCCCGGTTTTCGCCTATCACCGCCAGGTGGCCAAGCTGCTGCAATCGCGCCGCCCGCCCGACCTGTGGCTGTTCAAGGCGCCGCACCACAAGTTCCACCTTGATGCGCTGGTGGCGGCCTATCCCAATGCGCGGTTCATCATGACCCACCGCGATCCGGCCAAGGTGGTGCCGTCCTACACCAGCCTGGTCACCTCGATCTGGCCCGCAGGCACGATCGAACGCCACGATCCGCACATGGTCGGCGAATATATCGGCCGGCACCTGCGGATCGGCATGGAGCGCGCGATCCCGGCCCGGGCGCGGATCGGCGAGGACCGGTTCTGCGACGTCCAGCACCCCGATTTCAACCGCGACCCGCTCGGCACCTTGCAGCGGATCTATGACTTTCTGGGGCTGGAGCTTACCGCCGCAATGCAGGACGCGGTGACCGCGTGGCTGGCGAAACACCGCAGCGGCGCGCATGGCGAGCACCGCTACACCGCCGAACAATATGGCCTGAGCGCCGCCGGAATCCGCGCCGATTACGAATTCTACATCCGGCGCTTCGGCGTCCACACGGGAGTTTGACCGTATGCTTTCCGGCGAAAAGATCCTCGTCACCGGCCCGGCCGGACGCATCGCCTTTTCGATCGTCGAGAAGCTCGCCCGCGACAACGAGGTGTGGGGCATCGCCCGCTTCGGCAACCCCGCGCAGCAGGCCGAAGTCGAGGCGCTGGGCGTGACGACCCGCAAGGTCGATCTGGCCACTTGCGATTTCGGCGACCTGCCGCGCGACTTCACCTATGTGCTGCACATCGCGGCAAGCTTCGAGCCGAGCAGCTACGACCGCGCGATCACGATCAATGCCGAGGCCTGCGGGTTCGTGCTGGAGCACTGCCGCAACGCCAAGGCCGCGCTCGTGATGTCGACCCTTGCGGTCTACAAGCCGCATCCCGACCCGTGGCATGCGTTCCGCGAGGATGACGCGCTGGGCGACATGATCGCGCATGTTCCGGACAATTATTCGATCGCCAAGAACTGCGAGGAAGCGATCGCCCGGTTCTGCGCGCGTTCGTTCAACCTGCCGGTGACGATCGCGCGGATGGGCGCGGCCTATGGCCCGCGCGGCGGCCTGCCGATCCTGCACATGGAAGCGCTGGCGGAGGGCCGCCTGATCGAGCCGCGCTGGGATCCCCTGCCCTACGCCCCGATCCACGTGGACGACATCTCCGACATGATCGCCCCGCTGCTCGGCGCGGCGAGCGTTCCGGCCACGATCGTCAATTTCTGCGGCGACGAGGCGGTCTCGGTGCAGCAATGGGTGCCCTACATGGCCGGGCTGCTGGGGGTTACGCCCAAGATCATGGTGAAACCGGTGCCCGGCGCCTCGCTCGGTTCGGTCGGCGACGTGACGAAACGGCTTGCCATTACCGGCCCGACCAAGGTCAAATGGCAGGACGGGCTGCGGCAACTGGTGCAACAGCTCTACCCCGATCGCTTCAGGAGCTGACGACCTTGTCAAACACCGACCTTGCCGAACTTGCGCCCGAAATCCGCGAGCTGGATGCCGCCAGCCGCCGAACCAGCACGCCCTTCGAGGGCGGTGCGAAGCAGATGACATGGCGCGAATGGGGCCAGGGCGAGCCGCTGCTGCTGCTGCACGGTTCGCACGGAAACTGGATGCACTGGCTGCGCAATATCCCGGCGCTCGCGCAGACCCGCCGGGTGATCGCGGCCGACATGCCCGGTTTCGGCGAATCCGATGCCCCGGCCGACATCGAAAGTCCGGCCGACCACGCGCGCGCGATGGTCGAAGGGCTGCGCGCGCTGCCGGGCATTACCGGCCCGGTGGACGTGATGGCCTTCTCGCTCGGATCGCTGCTCGCCTGCTACATGACCCTGGAGGCGCCCGAACTGTTTCGCCGGCTGATCGTCGTCGATGCCGGCGGGCTCGGCACGCCGGTTTTCACCGCCGACAACCGCTCGGTCAGGGGCCTCACCGGGCAGGCGGTGCGCGACGTCAACCGCCACAATCTCGGCGCGATGATGATCCACGATCCGGCCCGGATCGACGAGACCGCGATCGACATCTCGATCTACTGCGGACGGCGGACGAAGACGCGCGTGATGTATCACGTCATTCCCGACAAGCTGCTTGCGGTGATGGAGCGCGTCCGCGCGCCGATTGACGTGATCTGGGCCGAGTTCGACTATATCCACCCCGATCCGGAGCTGAATGCGGACGTGATCCGCACGCTCCAGCCGGAGGCGGAGCTGCGCGTCGTCGCGCGCGCCGGTCACTGGCCGATGTACGAACAGCCCGAAGGGTTCAACGCTGCCGCGCTCGATCTCCTCGCCCGGCCGGCGCGGCCCTGGCTACCGGAGGCCTGACCACATGAGCACCCTGCCCGCGATCCACCCGCGCATCGCCGTCAGCGGGATCAGTTCGTTCCGCTGGACACTGGACGAGGATGTGGCGTTTCTGGCCGGGCTGGGTGTCGGGGCGGTCGGCGTATTGTCCAGCAAGGCGCTGGACGATCCGGCGGCGGCAGTCGCGCCGATCCGCGGCGCGGGGCTTGCCGCTTCGTGCGTGACGGCCGCCGCCGCCGCCGCCAACCTGATCGCGCCGCCCGACGCGCAAGGCTCGCCCGCCTTGCGCATCCTCAAGCCCCATATCGACCTCGCCGCCGCGCTGGGCGGGGTGCCGTGCTATTTCACCTCGGGAGTGACCCCGCCGCGAATGCCGACCGACGAGGCCTTCGATGCCCTGGTGACCGCGCTGCCGCCGGTGCTCGATTATGCGCGGGCCCAGGGCGTGCCGCTCGCGCTTGAACACAACAACACCTCGACGCGGCACAACGGCTTCGTCCATTCGCTGCGCGACGGGATAGAGCTTTCGCAAGCGACCGGGATCGGCGTGTGCCTCGAGCTGCAGAACTGCTGGACCGAGCGGCACCTGCCCGAAATGTTCCGCGAACACGTTGGCCGCTTCGCGGTGGTCCAGGTCAGCGATTACCTGACCGGCGAAACCGCGCAACTCAACCGGCGCGTGCTGGGCGATGGCTCGATCCCGCTGGAATGGCTGCTGGGGCATCTGCTCGACGCCGGGTTCGCCGGCTATTTCGAAATCGAAACGCTGGGGCCGGCAATCGAGGCGGAAGGCTATGCGGCGGCGATCTCGCGCAGCGTCGCGTGGCTCAACGAACGGCTGGTCCGGTGGGGAGTGTGAGTCGGTGAACTGGGGGGAGTCCTTTGTTCAGTGCGGAACGGGCCCCCCGCCCCCCCCCCCCCGCCC
>VMTF01000082.1 GCA_013791705.1 Sphingomonadales bacterium
CCGACAGATCGATCGGCACACCGCCCGCTTCCGCAGAGTTGTAATCGACCCGGCCGAGATGCCCGTTAAGCGCCACTTCCAGACGGTGTTGCGTCCGCCAGATGCCCAGCAGGGCCTCCTTGCGGGTATAGGTGATCGGCGTATCGGTCAGAAACTGATCGCCGGCCGTGCCGCGCTGCTCGACGCCGCGCGCGATGCGCAGTTCCGGCTGAACATTGACCCAGCCGCCAAACTCCATCAACCCCTTCAATCCCAGGTCGGCCGATTCACTGTTTTCACCGCCAAATTTCGCATAGCGACGAATATCAGCCCCGCCGCGCAGTTCGATGCGGTGGCGCGGAAAGTTTGATTCCAGCAGGAAACCGGGCCGGACCGAAAACACTGTGTCGACGGAACGAGCCAGATCCACATTATAGATGTTGGTGTCATGGATGACCTCGCCGGTCACTTCAGGCCGCAGGGTGAAACTTCCGCCAAGCGGCAGGCCCTTGCCGGCTTCGGCCTCGAACAACTGGATCGGCGTGATGACTTCGGCGTCTTGCGCCAAAGCGACCCGCGACCCGCTGATCGCGAGCAGGAATACCGCTGCGCGGCAGGTCCACCCTGCGCGCCGGGATGTCTTGCGATTGTAATCGAGCAGGATCGCGCGGCAGGTGCGTTCCTGCCGGACCTGATCGCCGGTTACCGCAAAATGCACCAGCAACCCGAGGTCACGCACGATTCGCAGTGTCTCACGAAGCGGACCCGGCTTGCCGGCGGATGCGCCGGATTGGGCGGATAGCGCGACGGCGCGCAATTCAGGCGCTTTGCCAGACTGGCCCAGCCCCCTCAAAAGGGGTAGGCACCTATCCATCGTGAGTATTACGCGCACCATGCCAGGCACCAAGTCAGACCGTTCAGCGGAATGCGTCCGCAAGAGAAGCTTTGCGCGGGGATTGGTGGTCGCTTTGCCTTTGGCAATCCTCTTCTGGGCAGTCATTGCCTGGCTGGTGTAGTCGATCACTTTCCGGTTCATCAGCACGATCCCTTGCCCGTGACCACTGCAGGAATGGTTGCCAGCAAAATGCGGCAATCAAGCGCAAACGAGCGCGAACGGACATAAAGCACATCTGCGGCCACGCGGCGACGATAGGTTGTCGAACTGCGGCCGGAAACCTGCCACAGGCCGGTCAGACCGGGCCTGACACGCAAATAGTGCGCCGCGTAACGCCCGTAATTCTTGAGTTCCGCCGCGACGATCGGCCGCGGCCCAACCAGAGTCATGCTGCCCGTCAGCACGTTGAACAGCTGGGGAAGTTCATCAAGGCTCGTCACACGCAACAGTTGTCCGATCGGAGTCACCCGTGGATCGCAGGCCAACTTCTGGCCGTTCTGCCATTCAAGCTTGAGCACGGGGTCGTTTGCCAGCAACCGATCCAGCCGCGCATCTGCGTCAACGCACATCGATCGAAACTTGAAACAGCGGAAGCTCTTGCCCTGCCGGCCGATGCGGCGATGCGCAAATACCGGCGGCCCCGGATCCGTAACGATGATCAGGATCACCAGCATCAGCAAGACCGGCGCAAGAACTGCGATGAGAATCAGGCTTGCGACGATATCCAGCAAGCGCCGGAAACCGCCCCCGTCGTCTTCATCTGACACTTGCGTGTCTGCGGATGCGAGGATCAAACTTCGCTCGGCTAGGCTTGATGTACCAGCAGCAAACGAAGTGCAGGAATACCTGCCGTGTTGTTCCTCCGGTTCGAGCTTAACGCTTTGCATTCTATTTCGCCACCGGGTGTGTTGTGAGTTAAAGGCCCTTCAGCGCCGTCACGGCTGACTTTTCGTTAGCCAACGCTTCCCCCAGTTTTGGACCAGCCTCAACCGGGCATTGGGTGTAATGCGTAATCACCCCAATGAGTGAGCCGACGTGGCAGGCCAATTCGGAGAGCCCCCCGTCTGGGTAATACCACGGCGGCGTGATGGGCTTTAAACCAAGCAGCGCGATCAGGATTTATACTGAGCGAGTCGCGCGTTCGCTTGTTCTGAATGAGGAAATTGCAATGTTTGGCACTCCTGGGAAAACGCCATCTGCTAGCGGCGGCCCGCTTGTTCGCGGCATTGTTGCCACGGCGATCTTGGTCGCCGGCGTTTCGGTGCAGGTTTCCGCAGTTGCCGCTGCTCCGCCAGCAAGCGCCGAGCAGATCAACAGTGAACTGAAGTCTGGGTACCAGGTGGCCGCGGGCGACAAGCTGCGGGTCACGGTATTCGACGAACCGACGCTGACCGGAGAATACGTCATCGGCGTCGGCGGGGAGCTATCGCTGCCATTGATTGATGCGATTCCCGCACGAGGCCAGAACCCTACCGGGCTCGCGCAACTCATAACCGAAGAGCTCAAGGCCGGCGGATACGTGCTGGCACCCCGGGTTGCAGTCGAAATCATCGAGCATCGACCGTTCTACATTCTCGGTGAAGTCAAGCAACCGGGCGAATATCCCTACAGCGGCGACCTGACGTTCGAACAGGCTGTCGCGCGGGCCGGCGGGTTCACACCGCGGGCCAACCGCCGGGTCATCGAAATGCGCCGGCAGGACTGGTCGGCGTCGCAACGCGTGAAGCTCAACGGACAAGCGCTCAAGATCGCTCCCGGAGATACGATCACCGTGCGCGAATCGTTCTTCTGATTTGAACCTGCTGATTTCAGCGCCGCCGCTTTCGCGAGCGACGTTGAACGCCGGATGAATGTCTCCGCCCGGTCGCTGCCCTTCGGTGAACCCGGTCCGGCGATCGCGCCACGTTGAACTGCCACCCGGCTGATTTCACGGCCATTTACGCAATGAGGCGCGAACGGGGAATGGCCGACCCGCGGAATTTTGGCCGCGCGCGCAATTCGCTCGACCTATGCCGTTCCGGACACGATCCGATGATCCGGAATCGCCATAAATTCCCAAAAGTCCCATTTCTGCACAGCCAAGTGGTTAATCTCGGGTTACCCATATTGCCTGAGGCGTGCACATGCAGCATTATTGTCGCAACGTACGGTTCAGACCGAGTCGCCCGCCATGTTGCGGAAAAGAACCGAATAAAAACATCTTACTAAGAGTAGAATTTTGGGGGCGTCTATACAGGGGACAGCCATGTCAAATCGCGTTTGTCTTATTGGTACGAATGAAATTTCGCGCG
>VMTF01000086.1 GCA_013791705.1 Sphingomonadales bacterium
CGTTCCAGGCCGGGGAGCGAGGCCTTGTCCGAAGCAATGCGCGAATTGGCAATGCCTTTGCTCTCGCTGACGAAGTTGTCGGCGGCCTTGATCTTCCCGGCGGCAATGCCTTGATCGAGGAGCTTCACCACTTCGCCCGGCAAGCGGCGCGCATCGGCAACCTGGGCATAATCAAGGTATTCGCTGCCTTCGCTGAAGCTCTTGGTGCGCGCCATCAGGCGCAACAGGTCGAGCATCTCCTGCGGCTGGAAATTACCGACCGTCCGCACCACGCTGATCGCCCCGGACCAGTTCTGCGTGCTCGGATAAGCGGCGACCAGCGCGTTGCTGTAGCGCCCGGCCTGATCCAGCAGCTTGGCATTGTAGGCGACGCCGAGGCCGCGCCGATACCATGCCTCCGGCGCGGCGGTCCCGGCTGCCGTTCTGGCTTCGATGGACTTCATCAGCACATCGAGCCCCTGCGCGGCCTGATTGTCGGTGAAATAGGATTCGGCGAGCAGCGCCTCGACGTCGTTTTCCCTGAATCCGGCGGCCACGGCAGCTCCAAAGGCCTTGCGCGCGGTCGCAAAGTCCTTGGCACTGTAGGCGTTGGCGCCAAGATAGTAGTTATACTTCCCGACATCGGCGGCAGGGAGCTTGCCGCTGCCAATCACGGATTCCAGTCCGCGGCGCTGCAATGCAGTGTCATTATCCAGCATACTGCCCTGAATTGCGAAATTCCCGGCAAAAAACTTGTCGTCCGGCGTCTGGGCCGCAGTCAGGCCGGCTTCGACCTTGGCCTTCACTGCGGCGACAGTTGCGGCATCGCCCTGCTTCTTCTTGGCCTCTTCCAGTTCCTTCTGGAGCGGCGCGGCAATCGCGCGGAAGCCGGCCGAAAGCTCAGGCGCGGCATCCTTCGCCATCGCCGGCGCAGAGAGCATCGACCCGCCGCCGGCCGTGCCAAGCGCAAGCGCAAGGGCAAGGGCAAGCGCGCCGCGCGAAAGCAGCCGGGACGAACGGACGCGGGAATACTGGGAATTCGGGAACATCAACGGTCTTCTCCTTCCTCTGCCGCTGGCACTTTCGCCCTCTGAAGGAACCGCAGCGGCCCAAAACTTCATTGCCGGCCGCACGCGGGCGACTGCAAATTAGGCCGGTAGCAAATGGCCGGATTTTCGCAGTTTGGCAACTCCGACCGGGATATTCGCGGGCGCTTGAACCTGAATTGAATGGCCCGCCGACCATTTGTTCAGGTGAGTTGCAAATCAGGCTGCTTGCGCCCAAACCCAAGCAAATGTGGAAAAAGGCTGTGGTTCGGACCCTCAGGCAAAGGGGGCCGCTGGCCTTGTCCAACGCTTTGCCCTAGGGCCTTCGACAAGCCGTATTCCCAGAACAGAAAAGATTTTTCGCAGCCGTGAGCGACGAAACCGAAATCCTCGATTCTCCTTCCCCGATGGGCGAATTCCAACGCATCGACATCGTCGATGAGATGAAAACCAGCTACCTCGATTACGCGATGAGCGTGATCATCAGCCGTGCGCTGCCGGATGTTCGCGACGGGTTGAAACCGGTCCATCGCCGCATTCTCTTCGCCGCGCAGGAAGGCGGCATGGTCGCCGGACGGCCCTATCGCAAGTCGGCCAAGATCGTCGGCGACGTGATGGGCAACTACCACCCGCACGGCGACAGCGCGATCTACGACGCACTGGCCCGCATGACGCAGGACTGGTCGATGCGCCTGCCGCTGATCGACGGCCAGGGCAACTTCGGCTCGATGGACCCTGATCCGCCGGCCTCGATGCGCTACACCGAAGCGCGACTGGCGCGGGTTGCCAATGCCCTGCTCGACGATCTCGACAAGGACACGGTCGACTTTCAGGACAACTACGACGGTTCCCGGCGGGAGCCGACCGTGCTGCCGGCACGCTATCCCAACCTGCTGGTCAATGGCGCGGGCGGCATCGCGGTCGGCATGGCGACCAACATCCCCCCGCATAACCCGGGCGAAGTGATCGACGGCTGCCTGGCCTATATCGAGAACCCGGCGATCACCTCCGAGCAATTGTTCGAGATCATCCCCGGCCCCGATTTCCCGACCGCGCCGATGATTCTCGGCCAGGCCGGCGCGCGTTCGGCCTATCTGACCGGGCGCGGCTCGATCCTGCAGCGCTGCCGCTATGAAATCGAGGAGGGGCGCGGCGACCGCCGGTCGATCGTCCTCACCTCGATGCCCTATCAGGTCGGCAAGTCCGGCCTGGTCGAAAAGATCGCCGAAGCCGCCAAGGACAAGCGGATCGAGGGCGTTTCCGACATTCGCGACGAATCAAGCCGGCTTGGCGTGCGCGTGGTGATCGAACTCAAGCGCGACGCCACCGCCGAAGTCGTGCTCAACCAGTTGTGGCGGCACACCCCCGCCCAGTCCAGCTTCCCGGCCAACATGCTGGCGATCCGGGGCGGCCGTCCCGAAGTGCTGACACTGCGCGATTTCATCGCGGCCTTCATCACCTTCCGCGAGGAGGTCATCACCCGCCGCACCAAGTTCGAGCTGAACAAGGCGCGTGACCGGGCGCATATCTTGCTCGGCCTGGTCGTCGCGGTGACCAATCTCGACGAGGTGGTGCGGATCATTCGCGCCGCGCCAAATCCTGCCGCCGCGCGCGCAGCATTGATCGCCCGGGAATGGCCGATCGGCGACATTGCCCAGTATATCCGGCTGGTCGAGGCGATCGAGCCCGATGTCGATCAGGAAGGCGGCACCTACCGGCTGTCCGAAGCGCAGGTCAAAGCCATCCTTGATCTGCGCCTCCACCGCCTGACCGCGCTCGGACGCGACGAGATCGGCGACGAGCTCAAGGAACTGGCCGTCGCGATCGAGGAATATCTCTCGATCCTGGCTGACCGGGTGAAGCTTTATGGCGTGCTCAGGGGCGAACTGGTCGCCATCCGCGATGCCTACGCCACCCCGCGCAAGTCCGAAATCGCCCCGGCCTGGGACGGGATCGAGGACGAAGACCTGATCGAGCGCGAGGACATGGTCGTGACCGTGACGCTCGACGGCTATATCAAGCGCACCCCGCTCTCCACCTTCCGCGCCCAGAACCGCGGCGGCAAGGGCCGCGCCGGCATGGCGACGAAGGAAGAAGACGCGGTCGGGACGATGTTCGTCACCTCGACCCACACGCCGGTGCTGTTCTTCTCGACCGCCGGCAAGGTCTATCGCCTCAAGGTCTGGAAGCTGCCCGAGGGCGGCCCGACCACGCGCGGACGGCCGATCGTCAACCTGCTGCCGGCGCTCGACAAGGACGAGACCATCGCCACCGTGCTGCCGCTGCCGGAAGACGAGGCCGAATGGGGCAACCTTTCGGTCGTGTTCGCCACCGCCAAGGGCAATGTCCGGCGCAACAGTATGGACGCCTTTTCGAATATTCCATCGAACGGGAAGTTCGCGATGCGGTTCGACGACGATTCGGCGGATCGCCTGATCGGCGTCGCGCTGCTCGATCCCACCGACGACGTGCTGCTCGCCACCCGGGCCGGCAAGGCGATCCGCTTCGCCGGCGACGATGTGCGGGAATTCACCAGTCGAACGTCGACCGGCGTGCGCGGGATGACGCTCAAGGGCGATGACGAGGTGATCTCGCTCTCGATTCTCCATCGCGTCGGCACGACCTCGGAAGAGCGTGAGGACTATGTTCGCTTCGCGCCGTGGAAGGGCGAAAAGGACGGCGAAACCTCGCTCGCTGCCGAGCGCTATGCCGAACTGCAGGATCGCGAGCAGTTCATCCTCACCGTTTGCAGCAACGGTTATGGCAAGCTCTCCTCCGCCTACGAATATCGCCGCACCGGTCGCGGCGGCCAGGGCATCACCAATATCGACAACATCGAGCGCAACGGCCCGGTGGTAGCGAGCTTTGCGACCACTCAGGCCGAGCAGCTCATGCTCGTCACAGATCAGGCCAAGCTGATCCGCCTGCCGCTCGAATCGCTGCGTGTGATCGGGCGCGGGTCAGCCGGGGTACGGCTATTCAACGTCTCCGAAAGCGAACACGTGGTGAGCGCGGTGCGGCTGGCTGATGATGCCGAAGCCGAAGTTCCTGCCGTGGATGATGCGGAAGGCACCGGCGAGTCTCCGGCAGGCGGGGCTGCAACAGAAGAGGCCGAATGACCTTCCCGACCCGCGCCTTCAAGATCCTGACCGGGCCGCAGATGCGCGAACTGCTCGCGCGGGGCTGCTTCGCCGGCGCGCCGATCGATCTGGCGGATGGCTATATCCACCTTTCGACCGAGCCGCAGCTTGGCGAAACGATCCTCCGGCACTTCACCGGACAGACCGATTTGTGGATCGCCGAGATCGATCTGGTGGCGCTGCACGAACAGGTTCGCTGGGAGCCATCGCGCGGCGGCCAGTTGTTTCCCCATGTGTACGGCGAGCTGCCGCTGTCGGCAGTGCTTGCCCACGGCCCGGTGCAATGGGCGACCGGCGGCAGGCTGATCCTGCCGCATTGACGTACTCCTGTAATTCTTTGCCCACCCGCGCTAACGGCGGCGTATGACACATGACGTTCACATCATCGGCGGCGGGCTCGCCGGGAGCGAGGCGGCGTGGCAACTGGCCCGGCGCGGCGTGCGGGTCCGGCTGTCCGAAATGCGCGGCGCGCCCGCCGACAAGGGCGGCGAGCGCAGCCCGGCGCATCAGACCGACGACCTCGCCGAACTGGTCTGCTCGAATTCGCTCCGCTCCGATGACGACACGAAGAACGCGGTCGGCCTGCTCCACCACGAAATGCGGCAATGTGGATCGCTGATCATGGCCGCCGCCGAAACGGCGCGGGTTCCGGCAGGCTCCGCCCTCGCGGTCGATCGCGCGGTGTTCTCGGCCGAAATCGAAGCCGCGCTGACCGCGCAGCCGACCCTCACCCTTGCGCGCGAACGGATCGACCGCCTGCCCGAGGCGGGCCTCACCATCGTCGCCACCGGCCCGCTTACCGGCGCCGCGCTGGCGGAGAGCATCGGCACCGCGACCGGCGCGGACAGCCTCGCCTTCTTCGATGCGATCGCGCCGATCGTCTATCGCGATTCAATCGACATGGACGTGGCCTGGATGGCCTCGCGCTGGGACAAGGGTTCGGAAGTGTCGCTGGCCCTGGGGGGCGACGGCAAGGACTATATCAACTGCCCGATGGACAAGGAGCAATACCTCACCTTCCGCGCGGCCGTGCTCGCCGGCGAAAAAACCGTGTTCAAGGAATGGGAGGCCAACACCCCCTATTTCGATGGCTGTATGCCGATCGAGGTCATGGCCGAGCGCGGCGAGGATACCTTGCGCTTTGGCCCGATGAAGCCGGTCGGGCTCGACAATCCGCGCACCGGACGCTGGCCCTACGCGGTCGTGCAACTGCGGCAGGACAACACGCTCGGCACGATCTGGAACATGGTCGGCTTCCAGACCAAGCTCAAATATGCCGAACAGCAGCGCATCTTCCGCATGATCCCGGGGCTCGAAAACGCCGAATTCGCGCGGTTCGGCGGGCTGCATCGCAACACCTTCCTCAACTCGCCCACGCTGCTCGATCGGCAGTTGCGGCTGAAGAATGCCCCGCACATCCGCTTCGCCGGGCAGATCACCGGCTGCGAAGGCTATGTCGAAAGCGCCGCCATCGGCATGATCGCCGGGATAATGACTGCCAGCGAACTGGCCGGGCAGGATTGGCAGGATCCGCCGCGCACCACCGCGCTCGGCGCGCTGCTGGCCCACATCACCGGCGATGCGGAGGCCGCCACCTATCAGCCGATGAACATCAACTTCGGCCTGTTCCCGCCGATGGGCGACGAAGTGAAAAAGAAGGCCCGCAAGGAAGCCTACACTTCCCGGGCCAAGGCAGACCTAGCCGGCTGGACCCCCGTCCTCGTCTGAATCCGCCGATGGACGCGGCGGCGCCTTTGGCCCGCATCTGCAATCGGCCTTCGGTTTCGGCCTGGGCTTGGTCGTCGCGTACTCGGCCCGGTCAAGCGTGCCATCCCCGTTCGCATCCGCGCCCTTGAACTTGTTGGAGGTCCGCACGGCCCATTCGTCGAAGGTCAGCAGGTTGTTGCCATCGACATCGAGCTTGCGGAACGCGGCAACCCGCGGGGCGAGTGCTTCCACCCGGGTGATTTTTCCGTCGCGGTTGCGATCAAGCCGGTCGAACCGCCGTTGCTCCTTGGTCATTTCAGTTGCCTTCGGCAGCGCCGGGCCTTGCGCCCCGCGCAACTCGGCAACGGGCAGGGTAACCTCGCCGCTCGCCTTTCCGAGCGCGAGCGGCGGCAGCTTGCCGGGATCGATCGCCGCGCGCCCTTCCCACCAGAACAGCCCGGCGGCGACCATCAGCAACGCCGCAAAAGCGCCCAGAACTGTACGATTCATGCAATGCCCCCGGACGATCCGGGCAACTGATAAACTAGCTGCCGGCAATGCCAAGCCGGATTGCCGCAAACAGTGCGCCCGGGCCGCTCAATGCCTCGGAATGCCCGCGTCGCACCGCCCGCTCGGTCAAGCCGGCGAGCACGGCCAGCGGACGCATCGTCCGTGCGGTTCTGCCGCTTGGCCCGATCTCGCCAAGCAATTGCCGCGCGGCTTCCCGTTCTGACGGATCGCCAACGTGCAATGCAAGATCGGCCAGCGCCCAGCGCCGCGCACCTGCTTCGCTAACCGCAACATCCGCCTCCAGCCTGGCGGCCAGTGCCGCCATCGCCCTGCCCCGCCCGGCAGCGAATTCCGTGAGGGCCGCAGCATCCAGCGGCGGCTCGCCCAGCAGCGCCTCCCAGCCATCGACCAACGCGCCGAGTTCCGACACCAGCCGCCATGACGCCAACCGCGCCAGCAGCGGCTCCCCGCTCGGCCAGCTCGCCGGGTCGGCCGCGAACCGGTCACGCCACCAGGCAAGCCGCAACTGCGCCAGCACCGGCTCGCGCGCGGACCGAACCACGCCCGCCAGCCGCGCATCGAGCGCCAGCAGCGTCAGCCAGTCCTCGCGCGCGGGCGCGGGCGCATAGGCCAGCGCCAGCCGGGCAAGCGGCGACAACTGGCCGGCAACCGCAGCGAACTCAGCGATAGCAGACCTGCTTGACCGCCTGCACGATCCGGCCCGCGTCAATCAGCGCGACCTTTTCGAGATTGGCGGCATAGGGCAGCGGCACGTCCTCGTTGCAAACCCGCAGGACCGGCGCATCGAGATCGTCGAACCCGTATTCCATGCAAAGCGCGATGATCTCCGAGGCGATCGAGCACACCGGAAAACCCTCTTCCGCCACGATCAGGCGGTTGGTCTTGGCCAGGCTGGCCAGCACCGCTTCCCGGTCGAGCGGACGCAGGGTGCGCAAATCGAGCACTTCGGCCTCGATCCCTTCCCCGGCCAGTTCGGCCGCGGCTTCCAGCGCCAGCCCCACGCCGATCGAATAGGACACGATCGTCACATCGCTGCCTTCGCGCACCACCCGGGCCTTGCCGATCGGCAGGACGTGGTCGTCAAGCTCCGGCAGTTCGAAGCTGCGGCCATAGACAAGTTCATTTTCGAGGAAGACCACCGGATCTTCGCTGCGGATCGCGGCCTTCAGCAAGCCCTTCGCGTCAGACGCATCGTAAGGCGCGATCACCACGAGACCCGGAACGCTGGCATACCACGGCGCGTAATTCTGGCTGTGCTGCGCGCCGACGCGCGATGCGGCGCCGTTCGGCCCGCGAAACACCACCGGGCAGCGCATCTGGCCGCCTGACATGTAGTTCGTCTTGGCGGCCGAATTGATGATGTGATCGATCGCCTGCATGGCGAAATTGAACGTCATGAACTCGACGATCGGACGCAGCCCGCCCATCGCCGCGCCCGTGCCTATCCCGGCAAAACCATATTCGGTGATCGGCGTGTCGATCACCCGCTTGGGCCCGAATTCGTCGAGCAGGCCCTGCGTCACCTTGTAGGCGCCCTGATATTCCGCGACTTCCTCGCCCATCACGAATATCCGGTCATCGCGCCGCATTTCCTCGGCCATTGCATCGCGCAAGGCCTCGCGCACGGTCACCGATTTCATGTTGGTGCCGGCCGGGAGTTCCGGGTCCATCGCGGGCTTGGCCGGGGCCGCCGGTATGGGGGCATTCGCGGCAGGCGAAGCAGGCGAGGCGGCTGGAGCCGGTGCGGCTGCCGGCAAGGCCGTCGCAGGCTTCGCGGCCGGGGCATCATCGCCATCGATCATCGCGATCACCGTGCCGACTTTCACGCCCGAGGAACCTTCGGGCACCAGAATCCGGCCGAGCGTTCCCTCGTCGACCGCTTCGAACTCCATGGTCGCCTTGTCGGTCTCGATCTCGGCGATGATGTCGCCGGACTGGATCGCATCGCCTTCCTTGACGAGCCACCTGGTAAGTGTGCCTTCCTCCATTGTCGGGGAAAGCGCCGGCATCTTCAGTTCGACCGGCATCAGTAGCGCTCCACCAGAACGTCGGTATAAAGTTCCGCCAGTTCCGGCTCGGGCGAATTTTCGGCAAAGTCGGCCGCTTCGGAAACGGTCGCGCGGATGCGCTTGTCGATTTCCTTGAGCTTGTCCTCGGCCATCCCGCGCGCGAGCAATTCGGTCTTGGCGGCGGTGATCGGATCATGGTGTTCGCGCATGTCCTGCACTTCCTCGCGCGTGCGGTATTTCGCCGGGTCCGACATCGAGTGGCCGCGATAGCGATAGGTATGCAGTTCCATCAGCACCGGTCCATTGCCCTTGCGGACATGGTCCAGCGCGATCTCGGCCGCGCCGCGCACTTCGAGCACGTCCATCCCGTTCACCGCCATGCCCGGAATCCGGAAGGCCGTGCCGCGGCGATAGAAATGGGTTTCGGCCGAGCCGCGCTTCACCGCCGTGCCGCTGGGCACCGGGCTGGCCTTCGCGCACAAATATCGCGAGGACGGCGGCGTGTGCCTCGCCTATTTCGGAGACGGCGCGGCCAATCAGGGCCAGGTCTACGAAAGCTTCAACATGGCCGCGCTGTGGCAGTTGCCGATCATCTTCGTCGTGGAGAACAACGGCTATGCGATGGGCACGGCGGTGAAGCGCGGCTCGGCCGAA
>VMTF01000276.1 GCA_013791705.1 Sphingomonadales bacterium
ACGAATATCAAACCGGTGGACTCTCGTTATGACCGCGGGACCAGCGGGGGGCAGGTCAGCATCATGTGCAGGATCACGAACAGCGGACCCCAGGCAGCGAGGTAGAAGAACCCGGTGACGTAGCCCTTGAGGGCGAGCGGGCCGGTCTTGGGCAGCAGGAACAGCGGAAACAGCACCGGGAAGAGGGCGTAGAACAGGACCGTCAGCACGACATTGAGGAGCGGCACCCATTTCATCGCGTTGCTGGCGATCGAGCCGTAGGTGCGCTCGGTCTGGATGTCGGCGCGGGTCTGGGCATAGACATCGACATTGCCCGCGCCGCTGCCGCCTGCCAGCGAATGCATCGCCTGGCTCATCGCGTTGATCGTCAGGGTCTGCTTGAAGATGTCGGTCGCACTGGCCGACACACCGGCGAGGTACTGGTAGGCGACCGGCAGGTCCGAGAACAGCTTGGCCTTAGCCAGTGCCGCCGTCTGGTTGGGGTAGAGCTGGCGGCCGAAGACCGTTCCCATGCCATCGATGAGGCCGGTCCACTGCGCGTTCAGGGCATCGTAGGCTTCGCGGCAGGTGATGATCGTCGAGGTAACCTGGCCCGAAGCTGCGTCACGGGTCAGGAAGCGCTGTGCCCGGGCCTGGCTCCCCGGTGCAATCGTCGCCCAGATGTCGTTCGTCTCGGCCAGTTCCTTCATCGAATAGCGGCCAAGCAGCACGTCGTAGAACACGCATTGCCGGAAATGCTCGTCGAGATTGGCGGCGAATTCGGGATCGGAAATGCGCAAGGACCGCGTCGCATCGTAAAGCCGCGCGCCGTAGATCATGCCGTTTCGCGAATAGTTGAGGTCGCCGGGCAGGCCGAAAACGACCTCGGCCGAGCCGGTGAGATAGTCGCCGACCTGGCTGGTGAAGCTCGCCATCAGCGCGAGGCCCAGCGGCACATTGCTGACATTGGCTGGTGCCAGGCTGGGGTTCAGCCGGTCGGTCACATGCACGTCGATGCGCGGCACCATGAGGCAGGAATACATGAGCGTCGCGCCGAGGAACCAGTTGATCCACGCGCGCCAGTCTTGGTTGAAGGCGAGGGTCAGCGCCGAGAGGGCCAGCCCCATGACCATCACCACCTGGAGCAGGCTCTTGTAGCCGCCGTTGCCGGTCCATGCCGCAACTGCCTGGCACACGTTGACCAGGTAGTCGCCGCCGCCAACTGTGAAAATCTCGACCATTGCATTCGCATCCTGCGAAGAGAGGGAAGAAGGGAAGCGTCAGTGGGTGAGGGCGCGGCTCTGGACCCCGCGCGACCAGTCGAGCGCGGCAGCCATGCCCGGCGACATCTGGGTTGCGAGCACGTTCTCGATGAACGCCGTCTTCTCGATGATCTGCATGATCGCGCTGACGCGCAGATGTGTGTTCGCCTGCCGGTCGGCGAGCGCCTGGCGCACCACGTTCACCTGGCCCTGCCACACGGCGATCTTGGCTTCGTCGGCGCCGATGAAACTCGACATCGACCGGCCCGCTTCGCTGACGATCCGGTCCAGAACCGCGAACAGCAGATCGACACTGGCGATCTCCGCCAGCGTCTCGCGGTCATCGGTCGGCATACCGCGGCCATAGGCGGCCTGGACGGTCAGGATCTTGTAGAGCGGGAGCGAGGCGACCTGGAGCAGTTCCTTCTGCGCATCGGTGATCGGAGTGTCGTCGTGGATCGCCTGGACCATGCCGTCGATGAGCGCCGCGCCCCGTGGTCGCAGCGCCTTCGACGCCGGCAGGGCGAACGACTTGAAGCCGGGATCGAGGCACTTGTCAGTCTCGTCGCAGTTGAAAATGAGGACGCGGTTGGCCCCGGTGCCATCGAGCAGCGAAGTGACGAGCGTTGACGAGGCTTCACCCGCGATCGGCACGAACTTGCCCGGCTCATCGTCCTTGGGCGGCACATAGATGATCGTGCCGATAAGCGTCATCGCATATTCGGCCAGTTCGCGGTCGAAGGTGCCGCCCGGCGAAAAGAACGCGGACTTCTTGAGGATGGTCCAGGTGTAGTTGCGCGCTACCCCGGGATTGACGTCATCGTACTTGCCCGACCCTTGCGCCGTGGTGCTGGCGCGCTGGCCTTTGGTGCCGCAGCCATGCTTGGCAGCGGCATAGTCGGTGAAGATGCCTTCGGAATTGCCGATCGCCTAGCAGATCGCCTTGTCCGCAAGGTCGCCCTTGGGCCAGATGCCGCCGACCAGGCCCTGGGCCATCTCGCAGCTGTTGATGTTGAGATTGTTCATGAGTTGAGCTTTCTGGCTGAACTCCTGCATGATCTTCGAGCACTCGGGGCAGACGGTGTCGATCGCCAGGCTGAACGCGAAGCCTACCGCATTGTTGGCGACCGCTTTCAGCATCGCGACGATCTCGCTCGCATTGATGAAGCTGAACGAGCCGGCGAAAATATCGATGCCGCCGCAGCCGGCGCGAGCGCGCGGCAATTGCAGGTTGGCGATGTTGGTCGTCTTCTGCGGGAACCGGGTCCAGACGTTACCGAGGCTGTAATAGCCTGCCGACTGGCCCTGGAACGCGGTCGGACCGTTCACGTTGGCCGCGCCGCCGACATCGTTCAGGAACGAGTCCATCGAGCTGCCGACGTCAGCCGAGACGCTGCTGAGAGGGAGGGTAGCCGCGAGGAGCGCGGCGACGACTCGTTTCATCCTAGTAGTCACGTCCGGCTTCCTTCGATGTGAGGAGGTAGATGCGGTCCTGAAGCTCGTCGGCGGACATCACGCCGTAGCCGACCGGGATGGCGCGGCCTTTGGCGGCATCCCACAGCACAACCGCCGGCGTGACCTTGGGCTCGAGCCCCATGCGGGTGCGCTGGTTGGTCTCGACGGTGTAGTTCGGGAAATGCCGCGAGGGACCTCCGTCGGTCGAGATCGCGCGCACGGTGATCGCCCAGGTCGAAGCGACGCCTTGCACGATCGGCGACATGACCTCGCAGGCGCCGCAGCTCTGCGCGAAGAAGTAGAACAGGCCGTAGCGCTGCGAGAGATTGCCCATGGCCGTGTCGCGCTCGGAAGTCCGCGCGTCCTGCCACTGGCGTTTACCGAGCGTCGATACGGGCCGTTGCAGCGTGTAGTCGAGGTCGGGGTCCTGCCAGATCGCCCGCTGCCAGACGTCGCTGAACAGCGAGGCGCGGTCGAGCTGTTCGCGCTGAAACCGGATATAGGCCGTTACATTGGCGGGCGTCGGCTCCAGGATTGCCTTCGCCTTGAGTTCGCGCAAGGTCGCCGTGACCGCATCGAGCTGGCTGGTCGCGCTGGCACTCGGGGCGGGACTTGCCGCGTCCTGCTCGGGCGGCTTGGGCCTGGTGCAGTAGAACCAGTATCCAAGCCTGCGCTGCTCGCAGTAGAAGCTATCCTGCTTGTCGCCGGCCCCGATGAGTGGAGGCTCCTCGGCTGACGCCGGGGCGGCTGTAAGCGGGCAGACGGCGATGAGCGTGAGGCAGGCGGCCAGAAGCCGCCGCCTGACCTTACTGGCGTGCGCGGGCATAATAGTCCTCGATCTTCTGCTGGATTTCGGTGGCAGCCTGGAGTTCGTCAGGCAGGCGGGCGGCATCGGTGAACTCGGCATAGACCTCGCTGAAATCCATCTTCGAGAGGTCGAGCCGGGCGAACTCGTCGATGGTGAAGCCAAGGCACTGCTCGGTCTTGGGCTTGCCCCAGGGCCTGCCCAGCTGCTGGCGGCCCTGCTCCTGGAGGATCCGCGAGAGCTTGGATTCGAAGCAGCAGTAGACCTTCTTCTTGGTCAGGCAGACGCCAAGGAACGAGGACGAGCAGTAGGTCCCGACATAGGCGCACAGGCCTTGCACATCGCGCTCGTGGAGCAGCATCTCCTCGCGGCTGCACCCCAGGGCCACGAGCAGCTGGATCCCCGGAATGAGCGGGAAACCCTTGCCCTTGCAGCAATTGAGAATGCCGAAGACCTTGGACGAGCAGGTTTCGCGGGTGCCCTTGAACAGGCTGAGGGTGTCGGGATCGAATTCGCGCCGCGCCTGACCCATCGCATTGAGGGCAACCGCGGCATCCTTGAACTCGTCATTGGCCTCGCGCTCGATCGTCTCGCACGAGCCGTCGATGCAGTAGACGTCGCCGTCGCAGATGAACTGGTTGGTACTCGCCGGCTGATCAGGGACGGGGCAGTCGTAGACCCGTTCCCAGGTCCGGCATGGCTCGTCCGTCAGGCAATCCTCGCTCACCAGTTTGCAGCCGGGCGTGCTCTCCAGCGTCTGACAGTCCTGCGCCTCGGTGTAGGTCGCGCAAGCGTAGCTGCGCGACCAGGCCCAGCAGGGCTGGGTGACAGCCACGCCATCGACGATGCGGGTGACCGGATCGCTGTCGGTGCAGCTTTCAGTGTCCTGCTGACAGCTGCTGTCACCGGCGAGGCTGGCACACTGGCTTTCGTCGCGCGTCGTCGTGACGACATTCTCGCCAGTCACCGTGTAGGGCGTCGCGCCATCGACCGATGACGTGCAGCTCATTTCATCGATGATGAGTGTCGGCAAACAGCCGAACATCGGGTCGCAGATATCGACCGGCCAGGACTGGACGAGTCTGCATTGCGGTGCGGGGTAGTGGCTACAATCGAAGATGCTGGCCGGATCGCCCGAGTCCTTGATGCAGTAATAGCCATAGACCTGCCGCTGCTCGACCCTGGCGGTGAGCGTCACCGGGCAGTTCTTCGTCTCCTGGGTCGCTGTGTAGCCGGTGTTGCAGGTGGCCATGTAGCGTGCGGCGCTGCCGGTTCCCGGAGGCAGGGGGACGCAGCGGCCTTGCGTGCCGCCGATCGCCATACCGCTCGTATAGGAGAGCGGATCGTCACTAATGACCTTGCTGCGCGCGATAGTCGCATCGAGATCCTGCGGCGCGAAGCGTGCGCGCCGATCCATCGAATCCTTCATCGCGCGATAGCCGGTGCTGGTGCTCGTCTGACTGGCCGCTTCGCGGCTCATCCGGTCGGGGTCGTCGAAGTAGCCCGATTGGCTCGGCACCCCGCCGAAATTGGGTATCCGGCTGGCATCGGGCTGGACCGTCGCGGCATTCTGCGCCGTCCCGGCCTTGTCCTTGCCGAAAGCTTTCCCGTCGGCCTTGGCGACGTCCATGGTGCCCTGGGCCTGAGCGTGGGCCAGGGTGGGGCATATGAGTGCGAGCGCAATGCTCGCGAGGAAAGTGCCTTTCATGGCTTTTGCCTTTCAAGTCGGGCGAGATGCTGGGCGGCGAGCTTCGCGCCGGGGCCGCTGCCTTGCGCAAAGGTCGTGAGCGCATGGGCCGTGGTCACATTGCCGCTCATGCGATCGAAGGGCGGGACGGCGGTGGTGCAATCGAACCCGTCGCACAGGTCGAAGTCGCTCGAGGTGACGACGTAGGTCGGCACGGCTTCGATGCCGAAGGCGCGGAACAGGCGCGGGTCGATCCCGACACCATCCATCTGCTCGCCGGGTTTGAGAACACGGGACAACGCATCGGTCATGACTTTGGCCGAGCCTTGCGTAAGCCCGCGGAACACAACCACGCCGCCGGCGCGCGTCACGTCATCCATCATCTGCCGAAGGGCGGTGGCCGGCATCGACAGCGACGCAAAGGCAATGAAGCGAGGGGCCTCGCCCATGCCTTGCTTGGCCATGTCGCCCGCATCGACAACCATCCGGTCGAAGTCGAATGCCGGATCGCTGGTTTGCCCGCGCGGCTTGGGTCCGTTCGCATAGCGCCGGCCGTTGGCCTTACCGTCCTGCGCGCTCGCGGTTGCTTCGGCCGTCACCGCGTTGGCCCGCGCGCGGGCCTGGGCCGCGAGCGCATCGGCCTCACCGGCTTCGCTAGCCGCCCGCGCACGGATCGCCTCGAGATCGATGTCCGGGGCGGTGCTCTGGGCAAGCGCGCCGCCGAGGGCCGCCGTGCTCGCAAGTGCTGCCAGCACAAAATGGTGGAGGGAGGTTTTCATAGCGCGCAACAGTTCCGTTTGCGCCAGACCAGATAGCCCATGTCCTCGCCGATCGCGGGGTAGACCTGGCCTGCCGACATGAAGGTGGTGGAAGCGCCAATGGGCGCGCAGGCATAGCGGCCCTTGGTCTGCGGATTGGGATTGGTGGCCTGGAAGCGGTATTGCTGCTTGCGCATCACCGGCATCAGGTACTTGCCGCACAGGCCCTTGCCGCCCATCGTGCCCCAGGCGACGAGTTCGCGGTGGAGCTTGTAGGCAAAGCGGGCGAGGGCAAGTCGCGAGGCCTGGACATGGCCGATCGTTGCCGAGACGTTGCCGTTGAGCGGATACATGGTCCCCTGGCATCCCGCGCACCAGAACAGCGCGTCCGACGGCAGCTTGGCTGTTGCGAGGACGCAGTCGGCAGCGCATGCCGCCAGCGCCAGCGGATTGGCGAACAGCACGGCCTCGGGGTTGATGATCGCAGTGAGCTCGCTGTCCTGCCAGAGCGGATCGATCTCTGTGATGTAGAGAATGTCGATCGAGCCCGATTCAAGGCAGAGGAAATCGGCGACGATCTCCATCCAGTAGATCAGCGGATAGGCATACCAGTGGACGTGCCACTGCGAGTTGTACTGCGTCGCGCCGCCGACCGCCGAAGGCCCGGCCATCGACTTGAAGCCAATGTCGAAGCCGGGGTCGAGCTTCATCCCGCCGAGGTTGACGAAGCACCACGGCTTCATGCTGACGTCGGCAAGCCGCACTGGCTCCCAGAACCCCATGGCAATGCCAGGGCGCAGCCCGCACAAGCACACCGGCAGCGCCGGATTGTCGGGGTCTGGCCGCCCAGATGGCCAGATTTTAAGGCCCCCGATCGAGATCGGGAACAGGCACGACCAGCAGATGTCGGTGATCGGGTTGACGAACTTGCCGGTGCAACGGCCCGGCCCAGCCGAAGCAGATGCTGGCGAGCTGCTGGCAAACGCCAGAAGAAGCGAGGCGAGAAGCGCAAGGCAGTGCCTTGCTGCTGGGCGAGATTTCCAGATCATGGCTGTTGTCCAGGCTTTGGCCTGATGGCCCGTTCGGTGACGAGGAGGACGCGGCCCTGCTGCTCGACCGTCGCCGGCACCGCGCGGATGCCGAAGCGTTCGGTGAGCTTGCCGCCCTGGTCGAAATAGAAGCGCCGCTGGCGTGCCTTCATCAGATCGAGCGGGGCGCCGTTGACCAGGATGAACTTGGCCGTCGTTCCGGCGTAGCGCCTGGCGGCCCAGTCAACCTGTGCGGCATCGTCGCCATTGAGGAAGACCAGGGGCGCGCGCAGCGGCACCGTATCGAGCGGATTGACCCGGGTGCCGCGCGCCATGATGACCCGGCCCTTGTCATCGCGGATGTCGGCTTCGACCGTGATGGTCGGATCGAAGTTCCAGCGCCGCATGGCCGAAGCGGGCACAATTCCTGCGACCGGCGCCGGGCGCTTGACCCGTGCGATGGTCCGCCGCTTCAAATCCTCGTTGAGCCGGGCCGTCTCGCCGGTTTTTTCGAGATGCTGGAGGCGCGCATGGATCTGCTGGAGCAGATCCGGCTCGATCACCGGCCAGACCGCGCCCTGCTGGCCATAATCGCGGGCATGGGCATGTCCGGCGAAGATCTGAGCGCTGATGATCAGCGCCAGCGCGGTGGCGCAAAGCGGGAAGCTGAGCGCCTTCACAACACCGGCCTCCCGACCCCGAGCACGGACTTGGCGCAGATCCAGCCAATCGCGGCGTAACGGCTGTCGAACCCGTCCTTGTGATCGGTGGCCACAAAGTAGCAGCCCTTGGGGATAATGCCGGTCGGCCCCAAAGCCAGCGGTTCGCCGAACCGGCTGGCGACCTTGGCGATAGCAACCGCCTTGCCGCCCACAAAGAAGGTGCGGTCCTCCCTTGTGACCAAGTCTCCGGCAATGCCGAAGACGCGTTTGCCGAAGGGCTGCGGCGCTGCGCCGAAATGCCGGGTCAGCAACGCCGATGGCGGCGGATCGAACAGGATCAAGTCGCCGCGCGTCGGAACTGCGCTACGGTCAAGCCAGATCGCCCAGTGCGGCAGCGATGGGCTGGCATTGATCATCAGTGCATGGGTCTGCGCAAAGTTCGTCGTCGCGCTGAGCACAAGCGCCGCGCCGCCGAGCCCGGCCCAGAGGGCAAGCCGCGGCCAGCCCGCGCGAAGCCGGCCAGCGGGGGGCGAGGATGCATCAGCGGCTGGCATGGGCGAGCGCCCCCATCCGCCGCGCAACGTCGGCGCGCACTTCGCCGGTCAGATCCGGCACGGTCCCGGCGACCACGGCTTCGGCCACCAGGACGGTGCGGCCTTGCTTTCCGAGCTTGGCGACCGCGGCTTCGACCGCCTTCAAATAGGTCTCGACGCGGGCCTTCATTGCTTCGGGAGGCCTGCCTGAGCGGGCCTCGGCCTCGACAAAATCACCCATGATTTGGCTGAGCTGGACTGTGACCACCTCGCGGCGCTCGAGCGTGACGATCTTGTGGGTTGCCCAGGCACCCCAGAGCGTCGAACCAATCAGGCTGGCCGACAGCGCGAGCGCGCCAAGCGAGACACCGGCGAAACGGCGCGGCGCAGCCGATGTTGCCAGAATGTTCCTCACAGGACTTCCTTTCGGGGAGCAAGGGCGGCCGAGACATCGTCGAGGAAGCGCGGCAGGCGCCAGATCACGATGAGCGTGGCCACACCTAAAAGGCCGAGCTTCAGTTCATTGATAAAGCCTGCCTGGGCCGCGGGATCGGCCGCGAGGTAGTGCGCGGCGAGATTGCCGAGGTGCATGAAAAACAGACTGAGGTCGCCGCCCGCCAGCAGTAGGAAGAAGAGCAGCGGCAGTCCGAGGACCGCGAGGTAGATCGAGCCAAGGTAAGCCCCCGCCCTGATCAGGATGAAGCAGATATCGCGCAGCGGCTGCCGCCAGCGACGGGTGCTGATGAGGCCGGGCGGGTTGTCGCCGGGCGGCGTTTCCACTTCGCGGTCGAACGGGGAGACAAGGTAAAGGGGCATGGAAAGGTCCTCTGGTTGGCTGGATTCAGTCGTGGTCGGGAAAAGCGATGCGCTCGATCGCATCGGCAAGCTGGTGGCCGCGCGCGATCTCGGCATCGATCGCCGCGAAGGTCTGGGGCGAGCTGGAGAACAGCGTGGCCGAATAGTCGTCGAGCACGAGCCGGCCGATTGTCTCGGTCTCCGGTCCTTTGATGAAGACTTCGGAATAGGAGTTGCCCTGCCGCTTGAGGCTGCGGATCAGCGTCTCGGTGCGATCGTCCATGTCGAGGCGTTTGCTGGCCTTGAAATCGGCTATCGTCTCGGGCTTCTGCTGGAGGATCAGCATCCAGTCGCTGTTCTCGAGTGCCGCCGTCGCCCCATCGGACTTGTAGTAGTCGTTCAAGGACTGGGTCGCGGTGGCAAGCGCGCCGCCGTATTTGCGGCAGGTGCGGGCATAGGTCTCGACGAACTCACCCATCGAGCCGCCTTTCAGCATCGACCAGGCCTCGTCGATGAGCAGCAGTTTCCGTACCGAGCGTGGGCTTCGCGTCATCGCCTGGCTGGTCATGAACATGATCGCCGAGAGGACCACCGAGCGCAGTTCCTCGCGGGCCGCCAGATCCGACATCTCGAAAACGGTGAAGTCGCTGGTCAGGTCGAGGCTGGCCTGGCCCTCGAAGAAGGCGCCGTAAGTCCCGCCCGCCATGAACGGGCCAAGCGCGGTCGCCAGGTCGGCCGCGGTGTCGTGGCCGGAGCTGGCTAGCGCCTCGCCGATCGCGGTGATGGTCGCCTGGGTGCCGAGCTCGCTCCACACCGTGTTCACCGCCCGGTCGATGAGCCCGCGCTCGGTATCGGTGAGCGCGGCGGAATGTCGCGCCATCTGCCCGACGATCGCCTTGACCATACCGAAGCAGTCGAGGCGGTAATCGTCGTCCTCGTCGGCGCGGGCGGCATCGATCATCGAGAAGGGATTGAGGCAGAAGCCCGCCTTCATCGTGAACTCGACAAACCGGCCGCCCTGGAGCTTGACCGAGTGCTCGAAACTGCGCCCGTCGTCGATGACGACGCCCTTGGCGCCGGCTCCGCGCAGCGCTGCGCACATCTCCTGCAGGAGCACCGACTTGCCCGAACCCGACTTGCCGCAGATCGCGACATTGTGGTTGCCGGCCTCGTTCTCGAACGGGGACCAGAAGAAGGGCTGCCCCCGCCGGCCGATGAACAGCATGTGCGGATGCTCGCTGCCGAGATATTCGCCCTGCATCGGCGCGATATTGGCCGCCGTGGTCGAGAGCAGCGTGCGGAAGCGCTTGAGGCGTTCCATGTCGGCAGCGAGCCCGTCGGCGAGTGTCAGCGGCATGGCGGCGAGCAGGCCCTGGATCTGGAGATAGCGCTCGTCGGCAAGATCCCAGCCCGCAGCCTTGTAGATCGACTTCACCGCGCGTTCGTGGCGGTCACCAAACCCGGCCGGGGAAAAGGTCGTGAGGCCATAGAAGACCCTGACCAGACGGCGGCCTTCCTGGAGTTCGGCCTGGACGTGCTGCCATTCCGCCGACTGCTCAGCCAGACGCGGCAGGAAGCGCGCGCTGCGCGTTCCCGCCAGGCTGGTCGTGCGCATGAATTTGAACCCGGCCTTGGCCGCGGCGGCTTCCTGGTCGGGGTAGACAAGGCACAGCATGGTCGCGGTGGGACAAGGAAAACGCAGCTTGTCGGTAAACAGGTCGCCGATCAGGCGTGCACACTCCCAAGGCGCCCAGCGCGGCGGCATGTTGCGCGCGCCAAAATGCCGTACATCGAAGGTGTCGGGATAGACCGTGCCGATTTCGGGCACGCCGTCGCTCAGCGCGCCGGTCGCGCGGAAGCGCTCGGTCTTGAGGTGCATCCGGTCCTCGTGGACGATGAGTTCGATGTCGCGCCGGATCGCCTGGTCGGCAATCGGGTCATTGGGATTGTACGGCACGGCATCGTCCTGCGGCGCGGTGGGCGGCGAGGTCAGATCGTCGATCAGCGCGATCAGGCCCTGCGGCTCGACTTCGGCGACGCCGAGATTGAGCGACTTCAGCATGGCGATGAGGCCTTCGCGGGTCTGGACCAGCTCCTCATTGGGGACAGCCTTGGCCGCCGGCACGCCTACCGAAATGATCACCTGATGGTGGCGGGCGTGGAACGGTGCATCGTCCGACGCCGAGTGCCAGACCATGCCATAAAGGCGGCGTGCCCGGTGGCGGGCGATGGCCTCATAAACGCCGCCCTGGAGATAGCGCGGCGCAAACCACGGCGCGACGATCCGGCTGATGCGCGGGGACGCAAGGTGCAGAACCTGGAGGCATGCTCCTGGCGGCAGCCCTTCGGAAAAGAACTGCCCCAGGATTTCGCCGGTGCGCTCGTCGGCGCCAATGAGCGGCGTGACCGCCAGGACGAAGCCCTTCGATCGTGCGTTCACATAGAGCCGGCTCTGCGGGTCATAAACCCGGTAGGGTAGCCAGTCCGACAGCATGTCGAGCATCAGCCGCGGACGCGCGTCCTCGGCATGTTCGGCGTCGCCAAGCAGCCCGGTCAGCAGCCGGTCGCACAGGGTTCCGATCGAGACGGCCATCACTTCTTCCCTTCAGGAGATGCGTCCGCAGCCTTGCTGACGGGACCGGCTGCGCTGTTGTCCGGCGCGCTTTCCTGGGCCTTGGCCTTTTTCGTCTTCGCGGCTGCGAGGGCTTCGAGGCTCGGGAACTGCAATCCGGGTAGGGAAGAGTGTGGCCGAGGGGTCCGATCATGCGGGGGAGAGGGCATCTCGAACCCCTCGACCGCCGGTGCCTGAGCACCGGCGATTGCCTCGGCCGCCGTGGAGGGGAGGGCCAGCGGGGAGGCAAGCGGGAAGGGAGAAGTGTCGCCGGACATCAGCGGCGCATTGGCGTCAGTAGCGCTATCCGGGGTAAGAGGAGCGGGGCTGATAGGCTCGGCATCGGCAGCGGCATTCTGCGCGGCCTTCGGTTGCTTGCGCAGCTGACGCATCAGCTCAGGTGCTTCCGCGCCCTCCTTGCGCCGCAGCGCACCGGCCCATTGCGGGTTTTCGACAACCGCCCAGGCCACGGCTTCGTCGTGGAGCGTGCCGGCTTCATCGACATGCGCGGGAAACACGATGCGGATCGTGCGCTCGGCCGTGCGGGCCACATCGCCGCTCGCGATCCCGGCGCGCGCTCGTGCCGTCTCAAAGCCGGTGGACGGCAAGTGCCCGAGTTCGGCGGTCGCGCGCTGGTCGATCACATGCGAGGGTGCGCAATCGCCCTTGGGCGCGCGGCAGGTGAAGTCGCCTTCGATGTTGGTGCCGAGGCCGACGCAGCCGCTCGAGACGAGGACAAGCGCGGCGAGCGAGACGAAACGGACGTGGGAAGTCATGGCGATCAGCCTTTCGGGTTGGACGGCGCGGCCGTCAGGAAGGCGCGAAGCGCAGAGGCCGGGCGGTAGCCCTCGATCACCGCGCCATCGGACGGGCGAACGATGACGGGTGTCCCGCCGAAGCCGTGTGCCTTGGCAAAGGCCTCGTTGGCATCGAGCCCGCTGGTGTCGCAGGGCCCCGGATTAGCCACGGCGAGGCCCGAATAGGCGGCATTCAGCGCCACTTCGGGACGCGGTGAACACAGCACCCGCTCGGAGTCCTTGCGGCTTTGTGCGCCGAAGATCGAAATCGGGCGTTCCTCGACCCGCGCACCGATCGCCCTCAGCTCCTGCTTCAGCTTCTTGCAGTAGCTGCAGTGGAAGTCGGAGAAGACCACGACCCTGAGGCCGTTCGCCGGTCCCCAGTGGATCGCGCCATTGGCGGGAAGTCCGGCGAGCGAGACCGTTTTGGGTGCCGCGGGGCGCTGCGGCGGAGCTTCGTCGCTGCCCGCTTGGCTGCGCGCGGCACCCGCCGCGAGCAGGTCGGGGTTGAGCGCGAGAAGCCGCGCCGCGGTCAGATCCTGGCGCGCCTCCATGTCGTAGATGCGCCCGATCACAAGATACTTGGCGCGGGCATCGACATAAAAGAGCGTCGACTTCGAGGCGACTTCGCACAGGCCGCCAAGCCCTGAGCAGTTAATCGCATCGATCGGCGTCTTGGGCAGCCGGAGCTTCAGTGCGGCGCGCACCTTGGCAAGGTCGGGGGCGGCATTGGCAGGGCTCGCGAGATGGGCCGCACCCCAGCCGGTTCCGGCCGAAAGCGTGGTCAGTGCGACAAGGCAGAGTGCAACTCTTGCCCAGCGGCGGGGCCGCGTTTGCATTTCTTCGATCATTGGGAATTCCTCACATAGACGCCGTCCAGGAAGACGATCTCGACATCGATGCCGGTCGGCATCTCGACGACGGGCTGGTACTGTTCAGCCCGCTCGATCAGGTATTTGCTGACCGTATCGGCGGCATCGGCCGCGCCCTGCCCGAGGCCGCCGCCGAGAATGTCTCCGGGCGAGAGCTTCGAGCGGGTGCCATCGGCATTGGTGGTGACGCCTGAAAACGTGCTGTTGGCGTTGGCGGAAAAGCCCCGTCCGAAGCCGCCGACGATGCCGGCGAGCAGCGCCTGGGTGACCAGATTGCCCTCGCGGCTGACGACGCGGCCGCGCACCCCCGACTTGCCGGCAAAGCTGATGAAGCCCTTGACCTCGGAGACCGCGACGCGGCCGCCCGGCTGATCGCAGGTCATGCGGGCCAGCTTCACATAGACCTTCTCCGATGAGAGATCGCCGCGCGCGGCCCCGTTGACGATGCAGCCCTGGATGCGGGTGGTGAGCACCTTGCCGTTCTGCAGGACCGAGCGTGCCGGACCGGTGATCCGCAGGACCACCGGCAGCGGGTCGGTCTGGCTCGCAACCCCTGCCGAGGCATCGACGCCGACAATGACACGCGCCGAGGCATAAGAGTTGGGGGGCAGGAAGTCGGGCGAGTCCTCGACCACCAGTGGCGGGGCGTCGGGTCGCGCGACCTTGAGCCCGGCAGCATTGCCCTTGTCCCCGGTAAAATTCATCAGCTTCACTTCGCCGGGCGCGCCGCCGTCGGGCGGACTGGCGGCCTGACCGCCCAGCCCGGGCGGAACGGGCGCGCGGCCGCGAGCATCGTAGCCTCCGGCCTGCGGGCCATAGGCGGGCAGCGGAGCCGCTGGTTGAGGGGCTGCTGGCCCGGCTGTGGCTTGCTCCTTCAACCGGGTGTTCTCGGCAGTGATGGCATCGATCGCCGCCTGTCCGTCGGTGCGCATGGCCTGGTTCTCGGCCTTGAGCGCTGCGAGCTCAGCTTCGACCTGTTCGCGTGGAAGCTGGGCGTCCTTGAGCGCCTTCTGCTCGCGGGAGACGGCATCAAGACGATTGCCATAGACCGCCACGAATTCGCGCTGGGACAGGTCGCGGTTGACGAGGCCCGCCGTGTCGATCGTCTCGGCACCGCCTGCCTTGCCATCCTGCTTGGGATCGTCCGATCCGAAGATGAACCAGCTCCCGCCGACGAGCAGGACAGCGCCGACACCGGCCAGCAGCAGCTGCTGGCGCTTTGCGGTCCGGGCATTGAGGCGGACGAGATTGCTGCCCTCATGTTGATCCAGCTGCGCGCCGGTGTCGGGGGATGCCGCCTCGCGGGTCGTATCAGTCATGGGTCTGCTCCCCATTGGGGCCGACGACATAGGCGGTCGTGCTGGCACCGGGTTCGAGGGCGGGATTGGCGATTGCCACGGCCAGCGCGTCGCGCGGGGCGAGATCCTGCTCGGCGATGGTCGCTGGCCGGTTGCCGCGATTGGTGAGATGGATGACCTTGCCGGTGAGTGCCGCGCCGCGGTAATCGGCGATCAACTGCACTTCGAGGGAACCGATGCGCGCTGGAAGTGCAGCCGACTGGCGGATCCGGTAGCCGTCGATAGCGGCGTTGTTAGCCATCGCCTGGACGAGGCGCACCGCGGTTTCGCCCAGCGGGGTCTCGCTTTCCCAGCGGGTTGCATCATTCCTGGCGATCGCCGGATTGGTGATGAAGACCTGTTGGGCCTCGATCCGTTCGACCGGGCAGGCGAGCTTGTAGACGTAGCCCTTCTTCGTCGTGGCGAAGAAGCTGATCTTGGCCGCCGCGTAAGTCTCGGGGACAGAGACATAGATGTCCCCGCGCACCGGCTCGTTGGTGACGGCAAAGTCGTTGTAGGGATAGCCGGTTGAGAGCTTCGACACGCTGGCGAACTGGTCGCCAACCAGCGCAAACCGGGTCAGTTCGCGGGCCGAGACCGAGCATTCGATCGTGCCGCCATCGGCGGTCTGCTTGAACTGGTCGGCCTGGGCTGGACTGGCCAGCAGGGCCGCGAGCAGGGGGAAGGCTGCGGCCGTTCGCCGCAGTTGGGGCATGAGGTCCATCACTGGCTCTCCTTGGGTTTGTCGTCGGTGGGAAGCTGGGCAAACCCGGCCAGCGCGAGGCGCAGGCCCCGGTAAGTCCAGGTGAAACGGAAGCGCCGGTCGTCGCTGGCAATGACCTGGGCGCCGACAAAGGTCTTGAGCGTGCCCTTGACCTCCGAAGTCAGCCCCTTGGGATCGACCGTCATCGACTTGATGACGAAGGCCTGGGTCACATCGGAACCGCGCTGTTCCTCGACAATCCGCACCAGGTCGGCCTTCAGGCGCCCGTGGCTTGCCGGATCGGCAAGGTCGAGGATCGCTGCCATCCAGTAGTCGAGGCCTTCAGGGCTGCGATTGAGCAGCATAAGCGCGGCATCGCGGGTGAGGAACTCGAGGTAATCGGCGCTGGCGCCGGCGCTCGATATCGTCAGCGGGGCGCGCAGCGTCGGCAGCAGCACGACCTCACGGTCACGCGTGGCGGCAAGTCCGCCGGTGACGACGACCGCGAGGGCGAGGCCGGCACTTGTCAGCGCGAACATGTTGCGCTGGCGCAGCAGGGCCTGGCTGCGTTCATGAGAAAACTGGGCAAGCATGAGCCTCTCCCCTCAACCGGCCAGCAGCCGGCAATGGGAGGGCGGCGTCATCCTGAGGCCGGTGAACCCCGCAGGCAGATACCAGTAGGCGGCATGCAAAACCCAGGAGCTAGCGCGTCCTGCTTTCGCCTTTCGCAGTGCGAACCAGGCGCCAAACGAGAGCCCGATGCCGATAAAGATATGCTGTGCGAGGATTCCCCAGGTGAAGGGGATGATCATCCCGGCGAACTCGTCGAGGGTCCAGAAGCCGATAAGCTCCGGATCGTCGAGCCGACGGGGAATGATGTACCGATCGTTCATGATGACGCGCGCCCTCCTGTCCGCCCCCCGGCGCGGACCCCGGGGGCCGCCCCACGGCCGCAGCGCCCCCCCCGGCCCCCCCCCCGCCCCCCCCCCCCGCCCGTACCCTACCGCCCCCCCCGCGGGTTCTACCCAACCCCCCCCGCCAACAACACACCCCGGC
>VMTF01000039.1 GCA_013791705.1 Sphingomonadales bacterium
CCGCCCCCCCCCCCCCGCCCCCGCCGCCCCCCCCCTCCGCTCTTTGGGTCATGGGGCGCGGGGGGGGGGGCGCGGGGGGGGGTCCCGAAAGCCTTTGGCGTATGCCAAAGGCGCACCCGACAAAAACCACCGCAAGGCGAACGCGGAGGCGTTCGCCTTACTAAACCTAAGCCACCCCCTTCAAGGCTTCGCGGGCGCGGTGGGTGCGGATGAATTCCTCGACCACCGGCGCGATTTGGGTGCGCCACTTGCCGCCGTTGAAGATGCCGTAGTGGCCGACCCCGCGCGCGAGCAGGTAGTGCTTGCGTTCTTCGGACAGGCCGGTGGTCAGCTTGAGCGCTGCCCTGGTCTGGCCGATGCCCGAAATATCGTCCTGTTCGCCCTCGACCGCGAGGATCGCGGTATCGACGATCGCGCCGAGATCGATCAGCTTGCCGCGATGCTCGAATTCGCCCTTGGGCAGCGAATGGCGCTGGAACACGTGCTCGATCGTCTGGAGGTAGAAGTCCGCCGACATATCACAGACCGACCGGTATTCCTCGTAGAACGCCTTGCTCGCATCCGCGCTCTCGTCATCCCCGGCGACGAGGTGGCGGAACATCTTGTAGTGGCTGACCAGATGCGTCTGCAGGTTCATCGAAAGGAACCCGGCGAGCTGGAGGAAACCGGGATAGACCCGCCGTCCGGCGCCCGGATAGCCGAGCGGCACGGTGGCGATGACGTTCTGCTTGAACCACGCCAGCGGCCGGGTGGCGGCGACATCGTTAACGCTCGTCGGCGCCTCACGGGTATCGACCGGGCCGCCCATCATGGTGAGGCTGGCGGGCCGGCAGGGGTGGCGGTCCGCGCCCATCACCGCCGTCGCGGCGAGCGCCGGGACCGAGGGCTGGCAGACCGCGAGCATGTGTGTGCCGGGGCCGATGTGCTCAAGCGCGCCGATCACATAATCGATGTAATCATCGAGATCGAAGTGCCCGGCTTCGAGCGGGACCATCTTGGCGTCGGCCCAGTCGGTTATGTAGACTTCGGCGCGTTCGACCAGCCGCGCGACCGTGCCGCGCAGGAGCGTGGCGAAATGCCCGCTCATCGGCGCGACGATCAGCAGCCTGGGCGCATCCTTCGGCAGCCCGTCATGCGTGAAGCGCAGGAGGTTGCCGAACGGGCGCCGCTGCACGATCGCTTCGGTGACGTGATGGACGGTGCCATCGACCTCGGCCGAGGAAATGCCGAAGGCCGGTTTGCCGCGCGGTGCGGCGGCGTGGGCGAAAACGTCCAGCGCCGAGGCAATCACCGGGCCGAGCCGGTTATAGCCGAACGGCATGGCCGGATTGTTGAGCATTTCGGCGGTAACCGAGGCCCAGGCACTGGCGCTGGTGAGCAGCGCCCGATTGAGTTCATAAGCGTTGTAAAGCAAATGACGTGTCCCTGTCCTGCGACGCATTATTACGTTCGTATGTTCGATAGATGGGCCGGGCGCGGCGGTTTTGCAATGCAATGTCGCGCAGCCGGGCGCATTCTCGTGTGATATTCCGGCTCGGCTTATAGTCTGGCCCGGGTTAATTTCGGGAAAGGCCCGGTCTTGGCCTTTCTCCGCGAAGCACACTGCGCTAGGGCGCAGGGCCATGGCCCGTAGACCGACCGCCGCCGCCCCTGACCTTGATGCCAAACCCGCGCGCACGATCGGGCCGCTGGGCATGATCTGGCGGCTGGCGGCGAACTATCCCCGCCAGGTGCTGACCGCGTTCATCGCGCTGCTGGCCAGTTCATCGGCCACGATCGCCATCCCGATGCGGTTCAAGGCGGTGATCGACCAGGCCTTCGGCCCGGGCGCCAAGATCGAAGCGATCCAGACCACTTTCGAGCTGATGCTGCTGATCGTGCTGGTGCTGGGCCTGGCCACCGCGACGCGGTTCTACTTCGTCTCGTGGCTGGGCGAACGCGTGGTCGCGGACTTGCGCGAGGCGGTGCAACGGAACCTGCTGCGCCTGCCGCCGAGCTTCTTCGAGGAGAACAGCCCCAAGGAAATCTCCTCGCGCATGACGTCGGACACCGCGCTGATCGAGGTGGTGGTGGGAACCACCGTTTCGGTGGCGCTGCGCAACATCATCACCGGGATCGGCGGGACGATCTACCTGTTCTATCTCGCCCCGATGCTGACGCTGCAACTGGTTGTGGCGATACCGCTGATCATCGCGCCGATCGTGTGGTTCGGGCGGCGCTTGTCCAAGGCCTCGCGCACCAGCCAGGACCGGATCGCCGACATCGGCGCGCTGACCGGCGAAGTGCTCGGCGCGATGCGCGTGGTCCAGTCGTTCAACCAGGAAGCCCGCGAGATCGAGCGGTTTCACGGCGCGGTCGACCGCACCTTCCAGGCCGCGCGGCGGCGCATCTTCATCCGCGCGATCATGACCGCGGCCGTGACCATGCTGATCTTCGGTTCGATCACGTTGCTGCTGTGGCAGGGCGCGATGAGCGTGGCGACCGGACAGATCAGCGGCGGCACGATCGCGGCCTTCGTCATCACCGGCGGGCTGGTCGCGGGCGCGTTCGGCGCGCTGACCGAAGTCTATGGCGACCTGCTGCGCGGCGCCGGGGCGGCCAGCCGCCTCAACGAACTGCTCAACGAGAAGCCGGCCATCGCCCCGCCGGCGCGGCCCACCACGCTGCCGGTGCCGCCGCGCGGGCAGATTTCGTTCGACAAGGTGACGTTCCGCTATCCGAGCCGGCCCGAAGTGGCCGCGCTGGCCGAGGTGTCGTTCGCGGTCGAACCGGGCGAAACGGTGGCGATCGTCGGGCCTTCGGGGGCCGGAAAATCGACCGTGTTCCAGCTCGCCCAGCGGTTCTACGATCCGCAGGCCGGCATGATCAAGATCGACGGCGTGCCGATGACTTCGGCAGATCCCGCCGAAATCCGCCGCCGCATCGCGCTGGTGCCGCAGGAAGGCGTGCTGTTCGCCGCCAGCGCCCGCGACAACTTGCGCTATGGCGACTGGGACGCGACCGACGAGGCAATCTGGGAGGCGGCGCGCGCC
>VMTF01000279.1 GCA_013791705.1 Sphingomonadales bacterium
CAGCGCGGCGCCGTAGCGCTGATTCGCCGAATCCTGGTTGCCATATTCGAGGCCCATCAGCACCTTGTTGCCGATCGGACCGAGGTCGATGTCCCACACCACGTTCGACTGGGCGATGAAGTTCTGTCGCTGGGTCGGATCGCGGTAGCTCGCCAGCGCGACGGTTCCGGTTTGGCTGCTGGCCGGGCCGTTGGCATAAACGTTGGTGTAGTACTTGTCGTAGTCGCCATAGAGAATGGTGGTCGACCAGTTGAGGTTGTCGGCCAGTTCGCCATCGAGGCGCGCCTTCACGATATGCGCCTCAAGGCCTGTGCGATTGACGCCCGGAACGCCGAAGAAGGTATCGCGATGGCCCGAAATCGGGCGGTTGGGCTGCCCCGCGCCGGTGGCGATCGAAGGCACGCCGCGATCGGTTACGCGGTCATCGCTTACATATTCATAAGACAGGCCCAGCTTCCACCGGCCCAGATCCACGGCCAGATAGGGATTGGCCGAATAGCGCTCGCCGCCAAAGAAATCGCGGTGATTGGCGAGGTCTTCGTAATTGGCGTTGAGCCGGAACGCTGTCTTGCCGGTGATCGGGACGTTGATGTCTGCCGCCACGTCCCACGCGCCGAACGTGTTGATGCTGGCCGTTGCGGCCGCCACCAGAGCCCTGGTCGAGGGTGTCTTCTGCACGCGGTTGATGATCCCGCCGCTGCCGCCGCGCCCGAAGATCAGCGCGAACGGGCCTTTCAGGATTTCCACGCGCTCGATGTTGTAAAGGCTGCGGTAGTACTGAACATCGTCGCGGACCCCGTCGAGGAAGAAGTCCGCCGTGGTGTTCTGCCCGCGCAAGGTGATCTGGTCGCGGTTGCCTTCGCCCTGGCCGACGGTCGTTCCGGGAACATAGCGCAGCACATCGGCCATGCTGTGCTGGGCCTGATCGTCGAGACGCTCGCGCGTGACCACGGAAATGGATTGCGGAACGTCCAGCAGCGGTGTGTCAGTCTTGGTCGCGGTGACGGAATTGTCGGCCTTGTAGCCGTCGGCCTTGCCGGTAACGATGATGGCATTGGCATCGTCGCCAGCGGCCTCGGAAGCGCGGGCGATGCCCGGCAGGCAGGCAAGGGCGACAGATGCGAACAGTAGTTTTTTCACGGATTTCCCCCGGCAGGTGACATGCTTGAAGGTGTCCGTATCGCTATTGCGAATGGGTTGCAATTGATCTGTGTCAAAAAAGTGCGCGACAGAGCAATCAATTGTCCGGAACGGAAACAGGCATCGGCATCGCACGCGATGAACGTGTGGCCGCTGCCGGTGGAAGCTGGGCAATGGCTGAAATGCGCCCGCGTCGGCGGCACCGGGCTAGCCCGGTGACCCGGATTGCACAGCGCCGGTCCGTTGAAAGCTAGTCCCGCGCGACGTGTACGAACCGTGCGGCCGCCACGAAGGTCTCGCGCCGCCGGGCGTGCAGGCTCGCCGCTTCGGCATCCAGGCCCCAGCGCTCGGCTTGCCAGATTTCCTCAAGGTGGGCCGCGTTCCACAGTGCGTCGATGTCGGAACCGTCCTCCAGCGCGGTCAGGCCGATCACCAGCGAGGCGGCCAGCCCGGCAAGGCTGCGCAGGCCCGCCAGGGCGAAATCGTCCTGCTCGGCCAGCACCGTCTCCAGCCCCAGCAGGGTGCCGGCCGGTTGCGGCCGGTGGATGACGCCGCTGATCCGCTCGAAACGCACGTCGAATCGCTGCTCGGCGGCCGTCAGCAACGGCTCCCACAGCCGGTCCTGCTCTTGCCGCAGCGGGTCGTGCGGTTCCGCGCGATAACACAGGGTGTCGGTTTCGCCGTAAGGCAGGAGCTGGCGGATCGCCACGTCGCGGTCGGTGCCGACCACGTCGATCGCATAGTCCGCCATGTCCTTCAGGATGAACGATCCTGCCGAAATTTCTTCGCCTTGCGCCGCCCATTCGGCCGCCAGCAGTTCGGCCAGCGCCCGCGTCGGCAGAAGCTGGGGCCGCCCGCCGACCGACTTGATCGGCCGGTTGTCCAGCAGCACCTGCCAGCCACCTTCGAGTTCGGTGGTCGCGACATCCTTGTAAAACCGCTTCACTGGTCTTGGCTCTTCCATTTCCGGGCGAGGATCACCGGCATCACGAAGGCATCGAACAGCCCGAACACGACGAAGATCGGCCCGGCGATCCACGGCAGCGCAACCCTGCCCGATGTTACCAGCAAGCCGAGCAGGACCAGCCCCACGCCGATCCAGCGGATCAGGACAAGCGCGAATAACCGGGCTCTGGCGGGATCTTTCGCGCCGGGTTGGTTCGGATCGGTCATGCCAGCAGATACTCCTGCAATTCCTGCACTGTCGCCGCGACGAACTCGGCTCCGGCGGCGCGCAGTTCGGCTGCCTCGTGATAGCCCCAGGCCACCCCGATCGCCCGCACCCCGATGCTCGCCGCCATCGCCATGTCAAAGTCGGTATCGCCGATCATCACCGTGTCGGCCGGCATCGCGCAGGCTTCCGCCAGCGCTGCCTCCAGCATCGCCGGGTGCGGCTTGGACGGGTGCCGGTCGGCGGTCTGCAGCGTCACGAAGTGGTCGGAAATGTCGTGGGTGGCGAGGCAATGGACCAGTCCCCGGTCGGACTTGCCGGTTGCCACGCCCATGGCCCAGCCGGCGGCTCCCAGCGCGGCCAGCAACTCGGCGATGCCCTCGAACAGCGGCTCGGACAGTTCGCCCGCTTCGCGCGCCGCGCGGAACGCCGCCCTGTAGGCGCCGACCACCTGCCGCACCTTGTCTGGATCGGCCTGGGGCGCCAGCCGCAGCATGGCCTGCGGCAACGACAGGCCGACCGCCCGCCGGATCACCGCGCGTTCGGGGCAGGGGAGGCCGCACTCGGAAAAGGCGGTTTCCATCGCCTCGCACACCGCGCCCTGGCCATCGACCAGCGTGCCGTCGCAATCGAATACCGCCAGCCTTGTTGCCGGGTGCGTGGCGGTCATGGCGCGAGCCTGCGCATCAGTTCGGCGATTGCGGGCGAGCCTTCGGCTTGCAGGCCCGCCGCAACCCGGTTGCGTTCATCCTGCGACTTGTTCTGGGAAAGCTTGAAGGTCGGCCGCCACGCCTGAACTTCGACCTCGAAGCCGATGATTCCAGACAACATTTTCCGCAATCCGGCTTCCGGAAGCTTCGCCATGGTCCACGGCTCGCCTTCGGCCAGCCGCGCTTCCTGTCGTTCAGACAAGTTCTCAAGAAACCCGGTCAACCCATCGGAATCAATGCGCCGGACCCGGCCTTCCAGTTCGAGCGCGATGTAGTTCCAGGTCGGCACTTGCGCGGGATCAGCATACCAGCGCGGCGACACGTATCCGTCCGGCCCGTTGACCACGAGCAGTGCCGTTGCACCGTCGAGCCATTTCGCCAGCGCATTGCCGCGCGACAGGTGAAACTGCACCGCCCCGTCGCCGGTCGCAAGCAGCGGCGTATGCGCGACGCGCGGCCCGTCCGGGGTGCTGGCGAAGACCATGCCGAAGCCGATCTCGTCAATCAGCGCCTCAAGCAGCGCCCGATCATCGTGGCGAAAGTGCGGATCGGGATGCATCAGCGCTTCCGGGGCGGAGCTTTCGGCGCGGCGGGCTTGCCGGGAGCAGCCGTGCGTCCGCCAGTCTTGCCGATACCGGCCTTGCCGAGACCGGGTTTTCCGGCCGCCGGTTTGCCGGTCACGCCCTTGGCCACGCTCTTGCCGGCACGCTGCCCGGTCGGCTTGCGGGTGGGCGCGCTGCCTTCGGTCCGCTTGTGCCGTTCGCCGCGCCGTTCCTTGCGGTATTGCTTGGCATGGGCCTTGGCTGCGGTCTTAAGGGCTTCCCGGGGCGGAACCGCCGGGGCTTCGGGCAAGGCCTCGCCGTCCGCCTGATCGAAGCCCAACTGGGCCATCGAATTGGCGAAATGTTCGGGCAGCTCGGCGACCACGTCGAGCGGCACGCCATCGGGATGCTCGATGATCAACCGCCGCGCGTGAAGGTGCATCTTGCGGCTGATCGTGCCGGACAGGAACGCTGCCTGACCGCCGTACTTGCCGTCACCCACGATCGGAAAGCCGATCGCGGCCATGTGGACGCGCAACTGGTGGGTGCGGCCGGTCAGCGGCTGGAGCTCGACCCAGGCCGCGCTGTTGCCGGCGCGGTCGAGCACGCGATAGCGGGTCCGCGCGGTCTGGCCGGCCCCGCTTTCGTCGACCATCATCTTCTCGCCGCCGGTGCCCGGTTGCTTGGAGAGCGGCAGTTCGATCAGTCCGTCGTCGATCGAGGGGACGCCGACCACCAGCGCCCAATAGATCTTGCGTGCCGAGCGCCCGGAAAAGCGCCGGGAAAAGAACGCCGCGCTGCCGGGCGTCGCCGCAACGAGCAGCACGCCCGAGGTATCCTTGTCGAGCCGGTGGACCAGGCGCGGGCGCGGCCCGTTCGGCGCATAGGCATCGAGCAGGCCGTCGACATGCTCGAACGTTCCGCTGCCGCCCTGCGTGGCGAGGCCCGGCGGCTTGTTGATCACGATCGCCGAACGGTCGCGGTGGATCACCATCGCATCGGCCATTTCGAGCTGCGCCTCGGTCAGTTCGCGCTTGGGCTGCGCGCCCTTGGCCGCATCGCCGCCCGGCGGCACCCGCAAGACCTGACCGGTGGCGATCCGGTCGGCCACGTCGGCGCGTTTGCCGTCGAGCCGGATCTGCCCGGTCCGCGCCCAGCGCGAAACGGTGGCGAACCCGACTTGCGGCAAGTGCCGCTTGAACCAGCGATCGAGCCGGACGCCGTCGTCATCGGCCTGCACCGTGAACTGGCGGACGATTTGCGAGGTGCCTTTGGGCTGCGAGGGCGCCTTGGGATTGCTCATGCCGCCACCCGCATCAGCCAGAGCCCGGCGAACAGCGCGGCAAACCCGGCGGCCAGCGACAGCCCGACATAGAGTGCCGCCATGCCCAGTGCCCCGCGCTCGACAAACAGGGCAAACTCCAGCGCGAACGAGGAAAAGGTGGTATAACCGCCCAGCAGGCCAACGCCCAGCAGCAGGCGCCAGTTCTCGCCTCCCCAGTGTTCGCTTTCGGTGCCGTGGCGCGCCATCCAGCCGACCAGCAGGCCCATGCACAGGCTGCCGGCCACATTGGCCGTGAACGTTGCGTGCGGGAAGGTAGTGTTGGCGACCGGCGGCGAGATGGCGAACCAGACCCGGCCGGTCAGATAGCGAAGCCATGCGCCCAGCGCGCCGCCCGAGGCGACGAGCAGTGAGGAGGGCCAGAAGGATGGTGGAACGTTCATGTCGCGCGCTTTAGCCAATGTTCGCGATTTATGCCAATTCTCGTATAAGCCGGATGTGACGGGCGCGAGATGCCCGAATCCCTTGCCATGGGCCATTGGCTCTGCTAGCCGCGCCCATCTTCGGGTCGATCCTCAGGGATTCGGCATCGTTTCGTGTTTTTGATTTTCGTGTTTTTGATTCAGGGGCCCCGCGCGGGGATTCAGGCCAGGTTTTCCAGGCCGGGCAGTGCGGGTTCTTTCCTTCGATTGGTGAGGTGTTTCGGTTTATGCAAATTCTCGTCCGCGACAACAATGTCGATCAGGCTCTGCGCGCGCTCAAGAAGAAGCTGCAGCGCGAGGGCGTGTACCGCGAGATGAAGCTGCGCCGTCACTACGAGAAGCCTTCGGAAAAGCGCGCCCGTGAAAAGGCCGCCGCCGTCCGCCGCGCCCGCAAGATGGAGCGCAAGCGGGTGGAACGCGACGGGGGCAAGTAGAAATCAGGTGGGTCGCGGGCTTGCTCCGGCCCGTTGATTGAGCCAAGAGGGCGCGGCTTAGTTCCGCGCCCTTTTTGCTGCGCTGCCCGCGCGCAGACGGGGCTGCGCTATCCGGACTCAGAGGACGATTCGATGACCGAGATCACCCGCGTTCCCCTCCTGCCCATCGCCAAGGGCTCGCTTACCAAGCTCTGGCTGGGCGTTGCCGCCGCTGTCGCCGTCGCGGGCGTTACCGCCTACGCGGCCATGCCGACGCTCGTTGCGGTCAAGACGGTCAAGGCCGGCGAGGGCGCGGCGCCGACGCTCGATGATGTTGCCTTCATCGAATACACCGGCAAGCTCGTCGATGGGAAAGTGTTCGATTCCGGCAAGGCCCCGCTGGCGCTGCGCGAAGTCGTCCCCGGCTTTTCCAAGGCGCTCCAGCAGATGCAGGCCGGCGGCAAGTACAAGGTGATGATTCCCGCCAGCCTCGCCTATGGCGACAAGGCGACCGGGCCGATCCCGGCCAATTCGGATCTCTACTTCGATATCGAGGTGCTCGGCGTGATGAACGGTCAGGCGTTCGAGCAACAGCGCCAGATGATGGAGATGATGCGCGGCCAGGGTGGCGGCGCCGATCCGCACGGCGCGCCGGCTCCCGAAGCTGGTCCGCAGCAGTAAATTTTTCCCGTCTCGGAACAAAGGTCAGGCTGAACCATGTCGGTTGATACCGCCACCGTGGCCAAGATCGCCGCGCTGGCCCGCATCAAGGTCACCGAGCACGAGCTCGCGGCGATGGTCCCCGAACTGAACGGCATCCTCGCCTGGGTGGAACAACTGGGCGAGGTCGACGTGACCGGGGTCGAACCGATGACTGCGGTCATCCCCAATCACTTGCGCCTGCGCGCTGACGTGGTGACCGATGGCGGCATTCGCGAGGCGGTTCTGGCCAACGCTCCGGCGGCCGAACACGGCTTCTTCGGCGTGCCCAAGGTGATCGAATAATGACCGCTCTCACCGAACTCGGCGTCGCCGCGCTTCGCGACGGTGTTGCCGCCGGCACGTTCAGCGCGGTCGAAGTGGCCGAGGCGTTCAATGCCAATGTCGCCGCCGCGCAGGACGCGCTGAACGCCTTCATCGTTGCCACGCCCGAAGCGGCGCTCGCCGCCGCCCGGCAGGTCGATGCGGACCGCGCCGCCGGCAAGCCGCTGGGCAAGATGGCCGGCGTTCCGATCGGGATGAAGGACCTGTTCGCCACCAAGGGCGTCCAGACCACTGCGGCCAGCCACATCCTTGAAGGCTTCCGGCCCGAATATGAAAGCACGGTCAGCCAGAAGCTGTGGGATGCGGGCGCCGGGATGCTCGGCAAGCTCAATCTCGATCAGTTTGCGATGGGCTCGTCGAACGAGACATCCTATTTCGGCAATGTGATCTCGCCGTGGCGCCGCAACGACGGGTCGAACGCGCCGCTCGCGCCCGGCGGCTCTTCGGGCGGCAGTTCGGCGGCGATCGCGGCGCGGCTCTGCCCGGCGGCGACCGGCACCGACACCGGCGGATCGATCCGCCAGCCCGCCGCCTTCACCGGTATCGCCGGGATCAAGCCGACTTACGGGCGCTGCTCGCGCTGGGGCATTGTCGCTTTCGCCAGTTCGCTCGATCAGGCCGGGCCGATGGCGCGCTCGGTCCGCGATTGCGCGATCATGCTCGAGGCGATGGCCGGGTTCGATCCCAAGGACGCGACCTCGCTCGACCTGCCGGTTCCCGAATGGGAAGCGGGCCTTGCTGCCGGTCTGGACGCCGGCCTTGCCGGCAAGCGCGTCGGCATCCCGCGCGAATACCGGATGGACGGGATGGACCCGGAAGTCGCGAAATCGTGGGACGACGGCATCGCCTGGCTCAAGGACGCGGGCGCCGAAATCGTCGATATCTCGCTGCCCCACACGAAATACGCGCTGCCGACTTATTACATCATCGCTCCGGCCGAGGCTTCGTCGAACCTCGCCCGTTACGATGGCGTGCGCTATGGCCTGCGCGACCTGCCGGACGGCGCGAACCTGCAGGACATGTATGCCGCCACCCGCGCGGCGGGCTTCGGCGCCGAAGTCAAGCGCCGCATCATGATCGGCACTTACGTGCTCTCAGCCGGTTACTACGATGCCTATTATACCCAGGCGCAGAAGGTCCGCACCCTGATCGCGCGCGATTTCGCGGCGGCGTGGCGGCACTGTGATGTGATCCTCGCGCCCACCACGCCGACCGCGGCTTTCGGGCTGGGCGAAAAGAGCGACGATCCGCTGGCGATGTATCTCAACGACGTGTTCTCGGTCCCCGCCAGCCTGGCCGGATTGCCGGCGATGTCGGTGCCCGCCGGACTCACCGCACAAGGGCTGCCGCTCGGCCTGCAGGTGATCGGTCAGCCGTTCGACGAACTGGGCGTACTGACTACCGGCCTCGCCATCGAACAGCGCGCGGGCTTCACGGCCAGCCCGGCAAAGTGGTGGTAATATCAACCCCTCAGCGCGATTAGCGAGCAGCGCGGCATGAGCATAGTTCGCAACACGGGATACAACCTTGCGGCGTCGCTCGTCCCGATCATAATCTCACTGGTGGTGCTCCCGGTCTACATCCGGGCGATCGGCGAGGCCCGGTACGGCATGTTCGCGCTGATCAGCGCGCTGGTCGGGTATTTCGGGGTGCTGGATCTTGGGCTGTCGGCGGCAACGGCGCAGCGGATGGCTGCGGCCGGCAACAATGATTTCGACGCGAAGCGAAAGATCTTCTGGACCGCTGCGGCAATCAATCTGGCCATGGGACTGTTCGGGGGGGCGCTCATCCTTCCCGCGGCCTTGCTCTATGTCGATCATGGCCTGTCGCTTGAACCGGCGATGGCGGCCGAGTTCAGGGCGTCGGCCGTGTGGCTGGTCCTGGCATTGCCCGTGACGATGATCACGGGGGTCATGAGCGGGGCCTTGCGCGGCGCGGGGCTGTTCCGGGATCTGGGCGTCATCAACGTCTGGACAGGAACACTATCGCAATTGTTGCCCCTTGCCGCGGCCTTGTGGGTTTCGCCCAGCCTGACCGTGGTCCTGCCGGTCCTTTACCTTTCGCGCGCCGTCAACATTGCCTGGTTTGGCCTGGTCATCGCGCAGAAGGTCCTGCACTCTTGGCGCCCGCAAATCGATCGAGGCCGTGCCCGGGATCTGCTGTCGTTCGGGGGATGGGTGTCGATTTCCGCTCTTGTTTCACCCTTGCTGACAACCCTTGACCGCTACCTGATCGGCTCGATCTCTGGGGTCAAGGCGGTGGCTCACTACTCTGTTCCCTATCAAATTGCGTCGAAGTCCCTGATCCTGCCTGTGGCGATCGTCTCGTCCATGTTGCCGCGCGTCGCTTCTGCCGGTCCCGAGGAAGCAAGGGAACTGGGCAAGCGAGGCATACGGTCCATCGCGGCGCTCACGGGGCCGGTCATGATCGGCGGCGTCGTCTTGCTAAGGCCGGTCATGGACTGGTGGATCGGCCCGGACTTTGCGCAGGCATCAGCTCTTTGCGGGCAGATCCTGATCGTGGGGTTCTGGTGGAACGCACTGGGAGTGGGGTGCAATTCCTGGCTGCATGCCGTGGGCCGAGTCAGGTTGTCTGCGATGGCTCATCTCATAGAGGTGGTGCCATATCTGGTCATGCTGTTCGTCCTGCTCAAGCTCTACGGGATTGCCGCCGCGGCGCTGGCCTTTGCCTTCCGGATGGCACTGGATGCCTTGATTCTGGGGAAATTTTCCGGTTTCGGGAAGGAAATCGTCAAGCTGTCCGTGCTGGGCGGCGGGTTGTTCGCCCTGGCATTTGCCCTGGCCCTGCCGAGCGGGCCGATCTCTGGCCCACTGCTCGCGAAGGCAGCTGTCCCGGTGCTGCTTTCCAGTGCACTGAGCCTGGCCTGGCTTTACCAGGAGCGCACGCTCCTGCGGTCTGTCTTTCGCTGGCCAATGCGGGCTGATGCGGGTGGATAGTCATCACAGTCGCAGGCGTCCGCGAAACTTTGGCGCACCGGTCTTCGCGGTCGGGCAGGAATGGTCTGCGGGCTAGCCCGCCTGCCGCGGCTCAGCCGGGTTTGCGGACCAGCACCAGCCACTGCATCGCGATAAACCGTGTCAGCAGGCCCAGCGTCAGCTTGTCCAGCAGGATCTTGCGGCGGGGGAACGGATTCGTGCGGACCCGCTGGACCACCAGCCCGCCGGCCTGGGCCAGCTTGATCGCGCTCTTCCGGGTGAACCACCGCAGATGGGTGCGATCGAGCACGCCCGACCGAGTATATTCGAAGCTGTCGTGAAACAGCAACGGCAGCAGGACCACGCTGCTGCTGACATTGGGAACGCTCACCAGGATGGGGCCGCCCGGCTTCAGTGCGGTTTCGAGCACGGCGATCACCGCCCACGGGTCGCGCAGGTGCTCCAGCACATCCAGCGCGAGGATGGTGTCGAACGGGCCGTGCCGGCCCGCGAGCTCGCCCAGTTTCTCCAGGTCCTCGAAGTCGACCGCCTCGGCCGCATCGATCTCGGCGAGGGCCTTGTCGGCCACCTGATCGAACAGGACCGCATGGTCGGCCCGGCCGGCGCCGCGCAAGGCGGCCGCGGTCGCCCCGATCCCGCCGCCGAAATCCAGCACGCGGCCCAGTTGAGGTGGAAGGAAGGAAAGCGCGTCGTGTCGTACGAGGTCGTGATACGATGAAATTGCTTCCATATCCTGCCGAAATCCTGTCACGCGGGCCAGCCGCCACCATATGATGACGCCTGCCGGGTAGCCAACGAATTATCGTCGCTCGCGCCGTTCCCGGGACCGCCGCGCGAGCCTGCGCGGCGGGGATCCCGCCCCGCGCGCGCGAATTTCGCTCGCGCGGGCTCGGCCATGCGCCATCACCCCTTTTCAGCGCTGCCCAAGCACCGTAACGGGAACCGCATGAGCACATATCGCATCCAGGGAGCCACGGGCGAATGGGAGGTCGTGATCGGCCTCGAAGTTCACGCGCAGGTTGTCTCGCAGTCCAAGCTGTTTTCCGGCGCTTCCGCCACCTTCGGGGCGGAGCCGAACACGCAGGTGTCGCTGGTCGATGCGGCGATGCCGGGCATGTTGCCGGTGCCCAATGGCGAATGCATCCGCCAGGCGGTCCGCACCGGCCTCGCGATCGATGCGCAGATCAACAAGTGGTCGCGGTTCGATCGCAAGAACTACTTCTACGCCGATCTCCCGCAGGGCTACCAGATCAGCCAGCTCTATCACCCGCTGGTGGGCGAGGGGCACATCGACATCAGCCTCGATGACAAGAATCCGGAAGCCGATGTGAAGCGCATCGGGGTCGAACGCATCCACGTCGAGCAGGATGCCGGCAAGCTGATGCACGATCAGCATCCGACCATGTCCTATGTCGATCTCAACCGCTCGGGCGTCGCGCTGATGGAAATCGTCAGCCGCCCGGACATGGCCTCGCCGCTCGAAGCGGGCGCCTACTTGCGCAAGCTGCGGTCGATCCTGCGCTATGTCGGCAGTTGCGACGGCAACATGGAAGAAGGCTCGATGCGCGCCGACGTGAACGTCAGCGTGCGCAAGCCCGGCGAGGAACTGGGCACCCGCACCGAGACGAAGAATGTGAACTCGGTGCGTTTCGTCATGGCCACGATCGAACACGAGGCGAGCCGCCAGGTCGACGTACTCGAAAGCGGCGGGAAGATCGTCCAGGAAACCCGCCTGTTCGATCCCGACAGCGGCACGACCCGTTCGATGCGCTCGAAGGAAGACGCGCACGATTATCGCTACTTCCCCGATCCGGACCTGCTGCCGCTGGAACTGGAAGATTCCTTCATCGAGGAGTGCCGCGCCAGCCTCCCAGAACTGCCCGATGCCAAGCGCCACCGTTATGAAAACGCGCTGGGCCTCAGCCCCTATAACGCGGGCGTGCTCACCGCCGAGGTCGAGACCGCGCGCTGGTTCGAGGCGCTGCTCGCCGAAACCGCCGCCCGTCAGAACAAGGACGAGGCCGCCGTTGCCAAGCAGGCGGCCAACTGGCTGCTGTCGGAACTGTTCGGCGCGCTCAACCGCCTCGGCCGCACGCTTGAGGGCAGCCCGGTAAGCCCGGTCGCCGCGGCCGGATTGCTCGGCCTTGTCGCCGATGGCACGATCTCGGGCACGATCGCCAAGCAGGTGTTCGAAAAGATGCTGGAAACCGGCGACGATGCGAGTGCGATCGTCGAGCGTGACGGTCTCAAGCAGGAAAGCGACACCGGCGCGATCGACGGAGTGATCGCCAAAGTCCTGGCCGACAACGCCGACAAGGTCGCACAGTACAAGGGCGGCAAGGAAGCGCTGTTCGGGTTCTTCGTCGGCCAGACGATGAAGGCGATGCAGGGCAAGGCCAACCCGCAGGTGGTCAATGAATTGCTGAAGAAGGCGTTGGGGTAGGCCTGCGTTGCGCTCTGATGAATCGCAATCCGGGGCGGAGTGACCGCTGCCCCGGCTATGCCGTCCGCGTGCCGGCGAAGGCCATCGAGCCGAACACGCCTGCTTTCACGCTGCCGCTGATCACGTCGCCATCGACCGTGGCGGTTGCATCGAGCGTCATCGGCATCGGCACTTTCATGTCCATCTTCCAGGTCAGCGTCTGGCCGGATACCTGGCCGTCGGCGATGTCCATCGTTCCCAGCCCGCCCACCAGCGAACCGGTGAAGCGATCGCCATCGGGCACCACGGTGAATTTGCCCGCCTGCTCGCCCATCGGGGTCTTGACCGTTACGTCGTAAGTGCCGGCAACAGACATCATTTTCTCCTCTGGGTGGCGCTCAAGCGAGATGGACGGGGCACCCCGGTCCTGTCAACGGCGCATCAGTTTCCATCCGCCGGTGCGGCGATGAAGCTGACCGGCAGGCGCTGACCGTCCAGTGCCAGCCCCTTGAGCTGCGGCTCGATCACCTTGCGGTCGCCCACCACCACAATGGTCAGTCCGTCCGGCTGGAGAAATGCCCGGGCGGCGCGGTCCAGCGCGGCGGCATCAATCGCGCGAAAGCGCGCGGGCAAGGTTGCAACATAATCGTCGGGTCGCCCCAGCCGGTCGTTCTGGACGATCGCCCGCAGCACCGCGCCGTTCGTTTCGAAACGATTGGGCAGCCCGCGGATATTGCCATCGGTCACGCGCGCCAGTTCGGCCGGCTCGACCGGCCGCGCGGGCGGCAAGGCTTTCAAGTCGTGCCGCCACAGCCCGCTGGCGTCCCCCGGGCGGGGAGCCGGGGCCGGGGCCCGCACCCGGAGATCGCCTGGGGC
>VMTF01000135.1 GCA_013791705.1 Sphingomonadales bacterium
GGGCGGGGGAGCGGGCTGGTGCCGCAAGCCCTTGGCGGCTGCCAAGGGCGCACCCGACAAAAACTCCGGATGCCAAGGGCGCACCCGAAAAAGAAGCACTTTCCCATGCCTGAACTGCCCGAAGTCGAAACTACCGTGCGCGGCCTTGCCCGCTACCTCGAGGGCGAAACCCTCGCCCGCGTCACCACGCACCGGGCCGACCTGCGCCGTCCGTTCCCGCCGGAACTGGCGCAAATGCTGACCGGCGCGCGCGTGACCGGGCTGGGTCGCCGCGCCAAATATGGCCTCGTCCATGTCGACCGGGGGCACACCATGGTGTTTCACCTCGGCATGTCCGGCCGCTGGCGGATCGATCCCGAGGACATCGGCAAGCATGACCACCTCGTGCTGGAGACGGGCTCGGGCCACCGGCTTGCGCTGTGCGACCCGCGCCGCTTCGGCTCGGTCGACCTCATCGCCACCGCCGCATTGGATGCCTGGCCGCCCTTCGCCGCGCTGGGCCCCGAACCGCTGTCCGCCTCGCTCACCCCGGCCCACCTTGCCGCCGCACTGAGCGGCCGGATCGCCGCGATCAAGCTGATGTTGCTCGACCAGCGGATCGTGGCGGGGCTTGGCAATATCTATGTCTGCGAGGCGCTCTATCGCGCCGGCATCCACCCGGAAAAGGCCGCCGGCAAAGTCAGCCGCGCCGCGCTTGCCCGCCTGGTCCCGGCCATCAAGACGGTGCTGGACGAAGCGATCACGGCGGGCGGCAGCACATTGCGCGATTATGCCCAGCCCGACGGGCAACTCGGCTACTTCGCCAAGCAATTTGACGTTTATGATCGCGCGGCCGAGCCTTGCCACGCCTGCGCCGGCGCCATAACGCGCATCGTCCAGGGCGGGCGCAGTACGTGGCTATGCCCGAACTGCCAGAAATGAGCGCAGCCAGAGACGAGCGCAGGCGGTGCGCCGGCCTGCTCGCCCCGAGGCACGGCGGCCCGGACACCACACGCACAACAAGATTGACGATTCGCGGGGTGGACGCTAAGGGCCGCCCTTCCCGCGGGCTGGCTTTGCGCCTCCCCGCGATTTTGCACGCGATTCACAGGCGCGTTCGTTTGACGCGTTTCACAGACTAGGGCTGCCCGGCAGCCAAACGAAGGACAGACATGGCCAATACGCCGCAAGCCCGCAAGCGCATCCGCCGCAACGAGAAGCGCGCCGAGATCAACGGTGCCCGCATCGGTCGCATCCGCACTTTCGTGAAGAAGGTCGAATCGGCTCTCGCTGGGGGCGACAAGGCCGCCGCAGCCGAGGCACTGAAGGAAGCGCAGCCGGAACTGGCGCGCGGCGTCGCCCGCGGCGTGCTTCACAAGAACACGGCAGCGCGCAAACTGTCACGCCTGACCAAGGCTGTTTCGGGCCTCTGATTCGCCCGATTCGTCCTCGCCGAATGGCGCATGGGCAGCACGAAAACGGAACATGGCCGGGGCGGATGCCCTGGCCATTTTCATTTGTGATATGCGGCATCGCAGCACCATTTGGGTAACTCACCGTAATTCCACGATTCGTCTTTTGAAATCTGACTAATTCCATTTATATCAATGCCTTAATCCCCGATAGACGGTTTTCCTTGGCTCCCCCGGAGTCAAGGCGGATTATTTCATTTTTTTTGCAATCGGCCGCTTGCCCTCACCCCGTTCCGGCTCATAAATCACCCCCACCCCGAGCGGAACTCGCCTGAGGGTATCACGAGACAAGTGCACAGCTGGCGTCGAAGGCTACGGCTTTTGGACGGTGGTCGTCATATGTCCGCTGCAGGCGGAAGCACCCGGCTTTCGTGATCCAGTGAGCTTTTTTAAGGGGGAGCTGCACAGGTGTCGCAAACAATAACGGGGGGACAACCCGCCAATGGCTTGTCCACAGCAAGGTATGTCCGGAGGGTTGGGCATGGCACATAAGGGTAAGTCAAACGAAGTGCGCATGATTGAAGATCAGGAAGCTCTCGACCTCGCCGCGGATTGGGCGGACATCAGCCAGGGCCTGCGCAAGGATCTGGGGCAGCAGTTGCACAGCCAGTGGATCAAGCCGATCCAGCTCGGCAGCTTCTGCAAGGAAACCGGCACGCTCGACTTGTTCCTGCCGACCGAGTTTTCCGCCAACTGGGTGGCCGACCGGTTTGCCGACCGCCTCTCGCTGGCCTGGAAGATCGCCCGTTCGGAAGTGCGCCACGTGCGCATCTCGGTCCATCCGGCACGCCGCCAGATGCCGGACTTGCGCCTGACCGGTTCGCAAGGCCGCCGGCCGGCAAACGATGGTGCGCCCAACACGCCGATTCCCGCGCCCTCGCCGCTGTCGCTTCCCGGTACCGAGTTCGGCACTCTTGGCCAGAGTTCGATCGGACTGGACCCATCGCTCACCTTCACGACTTTCGTGACCGGCACCGCGAACGTACTCGGCTGCAATGCTGCGCAGCGCATGGCCGCAACCGAAAAGCCCCAGTTCTCGCCGCTCTACCTCAAGGCCGCGACCGGCCAGGGCAAAACCCACCTGCTCCACGCGATCGGCCACGCGTTCCTTGCCAGCCATCCGCACAGCCGCATCTTCTACTGTTCTGCCGAACGGTTCATGGTCGAGTTCGTCCAGGCGCTGCGGCAGAACCAGATGATCGAGTTCAAGTCGCGGCTGCGCGGCTTCGATCTGCTGATGGTCGACGATATCCAGTTCATCATCGGGAAGGCTTCGGCCCAGGAAGAGTTACTTTACACGATCGACGCGCTGCTCGCCGAGGGCAAGCGGCTGGTCTTCGCCGCCGACCGCGCGCCGCAAGCGCTCGACGGGGTCGAACAGCGCCTGCTCTCGCGCCTGTCGATGGGCCTTGTCGCCGATATCCAGCCGGCTGACATTGACCTGCGCCGCTCGATCCTCGAGCATCGCCTCACCCGGTTCGCCCCGACCGAAGTTCCGGCCGACGTGGTCGAATTTCTCGCCCGCACGATCAACCGCAACGTGCGCGAGCTGGTCGGCGGCCTCAACAAGCTGATCGCCTACGCCCAGTTGACCGGACAGAACGTCTCGCTCCAGTTGGCCGAGGAACAGTTGACCGACATCCTCTCGGCCAATCGCCGCCGCATCACGATCGACGAGATCCAGCGCACGGTCTGCCAGTTCTACCGGGTCGAGCGCACCGAGATGTCGTCCAAGCGCCGTGCCCGCGCAGTCGTGCGGCCCCGGCAGGTCGCGATGTACCTCGCCAAAGTGCTGACGCCGCGTTCCTATCCGGAAATCGGCCGTAAGTTCGGCGGAAGGGACCATTCGACGGTTATCCACGCCGTCCGCCTGATCGAGGATCTGCGAACCCGCGATGCCGACATGGACGGCGACGTGCGCTCGCTCCTGCGGCAACTGGAAAGCTGATCTTTCTCAACACTTAAGGAATAGGTGGGCGGCCGAACGCCGCCCGCTTTTCCCGCGTGGTCCACACGATGTGCCGGACTTGTCCGCCGGTTTGCCCACCGGCTGCGCACAGCTTTCCCACAAGCCTTCCCAGGCCGTTCCACACCTTGCCGACAACTCTGCCCACACGGCTTCCTGCGAGGTTCGGCCTGTGACGATCGGCTGACTCCTCCGCCTGACCGGCAGCCGCGTCCTCCGCCAACAATCACATACTGAGCAACCACCGCTGGCGCCCTCCCGGCGGGGTGACGTTCGTTGGTCCGGCAGCTATCGTCGGGATGGCACGGCCCACTTCAGGAGAGCAATCGCGTCCTGAGGCGGTCGCGCCGTTCGCAAGGGAACCTGTCGATGCATGATTTCTCCGGCAAGACCGTCGTCGTGACCGGCGGCACCGGCGGGATTGGCGGCGCGGTTGCGGTCGCCTTCGCCCGCGCCGGGGCAAGCGTCGTCGCGACCGGCTGGGGCGATGCGGAACTCGCCGCGCGCCGGGCCGATCCGGACTTTGCCGGGATCACGATCCGCGCGCTCGACGTGACCGACGAAGCAGCGGTCGAGGCGCTGGCCGCCGAAACACCCGTCTGCGATGTGCTGGTCAATTGCGCCGGCGTCGTCATTCGCCGGGGCGAGGTGTTCAGCCCGGCCTCGTTCCAGACCAACTATGATGTCAACATGCTCGGCACGCTGCGGATGTGCAACGCGCTCCTGCCCCAGCTCGAAGCGAGCGGCGCTGGCGCGATCGTCAACACCGCCTCGATGAACAGCTTCCTCGGCACGCCCACCGCGCCGGGCTATGCGGCGAGCAAGGGCGCGGTGATGCAGGCCACCAAGAGCATGGCCATCGCCTGGGCGCCCAGGAACATCCCCGTCAACGCGGTCGCCCCGGGGTGGATCGTCACCGCCATGTCGGCCGACGCGAAAAACGCCCCCGAATTCGAGGCGCGGATCAACCAGCGCACTCCGATGGGCCGCTGGGGCGAACCGCACCACCTGGCGGGGCCGGTCCTGTTCCTCGCCTCGCCCGATGCAGCCTGGGTGACAGGCGTGATCCTGCCGGTCGATGGCGGCTACCTGACAGTCTGAACCGGGCCGACGCGCCCTGCCTTAGGAGAGGATGAACCCGATGAGCAGCACCATCATGATTGATCGCCCGGCCTATGCGATGCCCGGCATTTCGCATGAATACATGACTCCGGAACTGGTGAACGACCTGCCCGAAGATCCGCGCGCCTGGGTGCCGCGTCCGGGCGGCGGGGAGTTCCTGCCGCGCATGTTCGACACGCTGACCGGCGTGATCGTGAACCTGAACCGTTATCGCAAGCCGGGGATGCTGGGCCGGCATATCCACGGCTCGGCGGTCTATGCCTACACGCTGGAAGGCAGCTGGCGCTATGCCGAGCACGACTGGGTGGCCAAGCCCGGCTCGTTCGTGTTCGAGGCCCCGGGCGAGACCCATACGCTGATCGTCGAGCAGGCCACGATGGTCGGCTTCTTCGTCTGGATGGGCGGCTACCAGATCATCGACGAGAACGACAAGATCGTGAAAATCGAGAACGTGCTGTCGCTGATCGATGCCTGCGACAAGCATTACCGCGAATGCGGGCTCGGCCCCGACTACGTCCGGCAGTTCATCCGCTAAGGCCGGGATAGCGACGCAATGGATGCCGTAATCGTTTCGACCGCGCGCACCCCGATCGGCAAGTCCTATCGGGGTGCGCTCAATGGCACGCCCGGCGCGACCCTGGGGGGCCACGCCATCGCCGCGGCAGTCGCCCGGAGCGGCTTCGCGCCCGAGGAATTCGACGACGTCCTGATGGGCTGCGCCGCGCAGGAAGCGACGACTTCTAGCAACGTCGCGCGCCAGGCGCTCCTGCGCGCCGGACTGCCGGTATCGGTCGCTGGCACGACGATTGACCGCAAGTGCTCGTCCGGCCTCACAACCATCGCCTTTGCTGCCCAGCGCATCCGCTCGGATGGCGACCGGATCATCGTCGCCGGCGGGCTCGAACAATGTTCGATGGTGCAGAACAAGCACCGGAATCGCTATCGCAATCGCGATCCGTGGGTGAACGAGCATTTCCCGGCGATCTACTGGGGCATGATCGACACCGCCGAAGTGGTTGCGCGGCGCTATGGCATCTCGCGGGAGCGGCAGGACGAATATTCGCTGCTCAGCCAGCAACGCACGGCGGACGCGCAGGCGGCGGGCCGGTTCGACGCCGAAATCGTGCCGATCACCACGCGCAAGGATCTGACCGACAAGGCCGGCGAAATCACCGGGATCGAGGAAGTCACGCTCGCGGCCGACGAGTGCAATCACCGCGACACCACGCGGGAAGGCCTTGGAAAACTCCGTACGGTGAACGAAGGCGGCACGATCACGGCGGGCAATGCCAGCCAGATTTCGGACGGGGCCTCGGCCTGCGTCATCACCAGTTCGCGGATCGCCGAACAGCGCGGGCTGGCCCCGCTCGGTATCTATCGCGGCTTCGAAGTGGTCGGGTGCGAACCGGACGAGATGGGCATCGGGCCGGTCTTCGCAATCCCCAAGCTGCTGAAGCGCCATGGCCTCTGGATCGAGGACATCGACCTGTGGGAACTGAATGAGGCCTTCGCGGTCCAGGTGATCTATTGTTACGAAAAACTGGGCATCCCGCTTGAGAGCATGAACGTGAACGGCGGCTCCATCGCGATCGGCCATCCCTGGGGAATGAGCGGTTCACGCATGACCGGGCACGTTCTGATCGAGGGCAAGCGGCGCGGGGCAAAGCTGGTGGTGGTGACGATGTGCGTTGGCGGCGGGCTTGGGGCAGCCGCGTTGTTCGAGGTCGTCTGAAGCAATTCTGAAAGGGCAAGTTCGATGGATTACTCTGGGTACAAGCACATCCTCGTCGAGGTCGAAAACCGGGTCGCGACCGTCACGCTGAACCGTCCGGAAGTGCGCAATGCGGCCACGCTCGAAGTTCATACCGAACTTGAGGATATCTGGCTGAAGATCGCCCGGGACGAAGCGGTTCACGCCATCGTGCTGACGGGGGCCGGCGTTGCCTTCTCCGCCGGCGGAGACATCAACGCGATGCACCAGCGGCTGCAGGTCGAAGGCGCGAACCTGGCCCATTCGATGCGCGCGGCCGGCCACACCCGCCGGTTGTGGGAAGCCATGCTGGGCGTCGAGCAGCCGATCATCGCCGCGATCAATGGCGATGCGCTGGGCCTGGGCTGCAACATGGCGGTGTTTTCCGATATCACGGTGATCGCGAACGACGCCAAGATCGGCGACACCCACACCCGGATGGGCCTGGTCGCGGGCGATGGCGGCGCGGTGATGTTTCCGATCCTGCTCGGCTTCATGAAGGCCAAGGAATTCCTGATGCGCGGGCTGATCGTGAAGGGCGAGGAAGCCGCCCGGATCGGCCTGTGCACTTATGCCTATCCCAAGGACCAGGTGCTCGCCGAAGCGCGCAAGATCGCCGACGAGCTGGCCGCCCTGCCGACGTATGCGGTGCGCTGGACCAAGCTGGCCGCGCAGAAGACGGTGAAGGACCACTTCAACGCGACTTTCGATGTCTCGATCGCCTATGAAATGCTCGGGATGCAGGACAAGCCCTTCTCGGAAGCGGTTCATGCCTTCATCGAAAAGCGCAAGCCGAACTTCGGCTGAGCGCGGCGGCGGGAGAGTGGCGGCATGACGGACAGTTGGTTCGGTGAGGTAATCCACCGCCACGCGCGGCAGAATGCCGATGCGCCGGCATGGGTCGAGGGTGATCGCAGCCTCACCCACCGGGCTTATCGCGATCGCTCGCTGGCCTGTGCCGCCGCGCTGCGGCAGCGCGGCGTCGAGCGGCTTGACCGGGTCGCGCTGCTGTCGATGAACCGGATCGAGTTCATGGAAGTGTGCGGCGCGTGCGAGCTCACCGGCTTCATTGCCGCCACGGTCAACTTCCGTCTCTCCGCGCACGAACTGCGCACCCAGTTGCAGGACTGCGCGCCGACCGCGCTGGTGTTCGAGAGCACCTATGCCCCGCTGATCGACGAGATCCGGGCCGACTTGCCTTCGATCAAGGCGTGGATCTGTTTCGACGATGAGCCCCGCTTCACCTGCCCCGATTGGGCTGAGCCCTTCGAAGCCGTGATGGCGGCCGCAGCCGGGCAGGTTCCGGATGTCGCGTCGACCATCGATGACATCGCCTACCTTGTCTACACCAGCGGCAGCACCGGGCGGCCCAAGGGCTGCATCCTCGGCTCGCGCGAACTGACCCGCAAGGCCGAGCAGCACGCGGCCGACCTCGGCATCATCAGCACTGACCGCGTGCTGATCGTGATGCCACTGTTCCATGTCGGTGCCCGCGGCGTGGCGAGTGCGGCCCAGTGGCGCGGCGCGGCAGTCCATATCCATCGCGGCTTCGATGCCGGAGCCTTCATCGCGGCCGTGCAGCAGCAGCGGATCACGGTGGCTCATCTCGCCCCGACCATGGTACAGATGGTGGTCGAGCACCCCAGCGCTGCGACGGCAGATTTTTCCAGCCTCAAGGCGGTGTTCTATTCGGCCGCTGCCATGCCCAGCGAAGTGCTGCGCAAGGCCTTCGCGCTGTTCGGCCCGATCCTGATCCAGGCCTACGGTCAGACCGAGGGCATTGTCTCGATGCTCCCGGCCCATCAGCACCAGCCGGACGGGACCGAGCGCGAACGGGCGCGGCTACTCTCGGTCGGGCAGCCTTATCCGGGCGTCGAAGTCCGCCTGATCGACGATGACGGCAACGACGTCACCGCGACCGGCGCCGGCGAGATCACCTATCGCGGCGGGGCGATGTTTCGGGGCTACTGGAACGACAGCGTCTCCACGTTCGCCGCCTATCGCGACGGCTGGATCCGCTCGGGCGACATTGGCCGGTTCGATGACGCCGGGTTCCTCTTCATCGTCGACCGCAAGAAGGACATGATCATCACCGGCGGCGAGAACGTCGCCTCGCGCGAGGTGGAAGAAGCGCTGCTGCGCCATGACAGCATCGCCGAATGCGCAGTGGTCGGCCTGCCGCATCCCAAATGGGGCGAGACGATCCATGCCTTCGTGGCGCTGCGCGAGCTGGGGGCGGGCGGCGCAATCGGACCGAACGAGGCGGAGCTGATCGAGCATTGCCGCAAGTACCTCGCATCCTACAAGAAGCCGACCGGAATCACCTTCCTGGCAGCGCTCCCCAAGCTGCCCAACGGCAAGGTCGACAAGGTGACGCTGCGCGTCCAAAGCAGGAGCCGGGCAGAGAGCTGAAGGAGCATTCGCATGAAGATTCTCGTCATCGGAGCAGCCGGGGATGTCGGCCGGGGGCTGGTGTTCGCCGCCGCAGAGCGCGGCTGGGCCGTGGCCGCGGCTGGCCGCAGCGCGGACACTCTAGAGGCGATTGCCGCTGCTTACCCGGCCGGAAAGGTTGTCCCGGTTGTCGGCAGCGTTGCCGATCCGGCCGCCGCCCGCGCTTTGCTTGATGCGAGCAAGGCCGCGCTCGGCGGGCTCGATGCGGTGGTTGTCTCGGTCAACGCCGCCAAGGGCATGCGCCCGTTGCTCGACTGGACCCCCGACGAACTGCTGGCGACGCTCGACGGCAATGTCATCACCCACTTCAACGCTCTGGGAGCCGCGCTCGCAGTGCTCGGGCCGCAGGGCGTGTTCATCGGCATCGGCGGCGGCATGGCGGATTTCATTGTCCCCGGTAACGTCCATGCCTCGATGGCACAGGCAGCGCTCCGGATGATGTATCGCGGCGCGGCCAAGGAGCAGCCCGACCGGCTGATCCGCGAACTGCAAGTCGTCGCTATGGTCGATGGCGAATCCACCCGCGCGATTGCCGACGATACCTGGCTCAAGGCCGAGGAAATCGGCCGTCACGCCTGCGCGATGATCGAACGGCCGGGCGAATTCGCCGGACCGGTGATCCCCTTGCGCCGGCAAGACCCGGTCGGCGTTCCGCCGCCGCCCAAAAATCGCTGAAGGCCCCGCGCGAACAGGGCCGGCCATGACCCGCCTTTCCTGTAGCGCGCGCCTGCTCTAATCCCCGGCCATGTCCCTGCCGCCAGACCGCCTCGATCGCTTTGCCCGCCACATCGTCCTGCCCGAAGTCGGCGGCGCCGGGCAGGTCGCGCTGAGCGAGGCTCATGTGGTGCTGATCGGTTGCGGCGGGATCGGTTCGCCCGCTCTGCAATACCTTGCCGGGGCCGGAATCGGGCGGTTGACCCTGCTCGATTCCGATGTGGTCGAGGCCAGCAACCTCCAGCGCCAGACGATTTTCCGCCAGGCCGATATCGGCCAGTCAAAGGCGCAAGCGGCCGCCGAGTGGGTCCGCCACTTCGATCTGGCGCTGGAAGTCCACGCGCGCGAGCTGCGGGTCGAGGCCGGCAATGCGGGCGACTGCATCGCCGGTGCAACGGTGGTGCTTGATGGCTGCGACAACTTCGCAACCCGGCTGGCGGTGTCCGACGCCTGCGTCGCCGCCGGCATTCCACTCGCCAGCGCGGCGCTGGGCCGTTTCCAGGGTCAGATCGGCAACTTCGCCGGACACTTGCCGGGCCAGCCCTGCTATCGCTGCTGGGTCGGCGACGCCTTCGATGCCGAGGACTGCGACACCTGCGCCGCCGATGGCGTGCTGGGCGCGATGGCCGGCATGATCGGTGCGTTCGGCGCGATGCAGGCGATCCGCGTGATCCTGGAAGGCCGCGCCGCGCTCGGCGATCCGCAGTGGGGCAAGCTGCACTTGTTCGACGGGATCGGGCCGAGCCTCAGGACGCTGAACGTGCCCAAGGACAAAACCTGCAAGGCCTGCTCAGCCGCCTAGCAGTTCATCCACCCATGCCGGCACAACTTGCGTTGCCGGACCCAGCCGCGTCTCGTGGAACCAGTCGGAGCCCTGCGAGCGTTCGAGGTTCAGCTCCAGCGTGCGGATACCGAGTTCGCGGGCGGAGCGCACGAACCCGGCGGCCGGATAGACCGCACCGGAAGTGCCGATCGAGACGAACAGATCGGCCTTGCGCAGCGCCGCGTAGATCTCGTCCATCCGGTAGGGCATCTCGCCGAACCACACAATATCGGGCCGGAGCGCGGCCGCGCCGCAAGCCGGACAGGGTGGGCGCTGCGCCAGCGGCCCGGTCCACGGACTGCGCATGTCGCAGGCACCGCACCACGCCGTGAGGTGTTGGCCATGCATATGCAGCACCCGCCGCGCCCCGCCGCGCTGGTGGAGGTCATCGACGTTCTGGGTGACGATCAGCAGTTCGCGGCCCGGCTCCCTCGCCCATTCCCGATCGAGCCGGGCCAGCGCATGGTGGGCCGCATTGGGCTGCTTGTCCTGAATCGCGGCGCGGCGCATATCATAGAAGCGCAGCACCAGATCCGGGTCGCGCTCATAGGCGCCGGGCGTCGCGACGTCCTCGACCCGGTGATTCTCCCACAGCCCGCCCCGACCATCATTGGCGCCGCGAAAGGTATCAATGCCGCTTTCGGCGGATATCCCGGCGCCGGTGAGGATGACGATGTTGCGGATACTGTCCATCGCCGCCATGAAACACACCCACAGCGAGGTGAGCAATGGCCAGAATCGGAATCATCGGCAGCGAAGGACGGATGGGGCACGCCCTGGCCGAAGCGGTCGCGGCGGCAGGCGAAACGCTGGCAGGCGGAATCGACAAGGGCGGCGACCCGCTGGAACTGGCCCGGACCTGCGATGTGCTGGTCGATTTTTCCAGCCCCCACGCGCTCGAAGCCAATCTTGATGCGGCAGTGGCGGCGGGCATCGCAATCGTGGTCGGCACCACCGGTCTCGAAGAGCGCCACCACTGGCTGTGCGACAAGGCCGCCGAGGCCGTGCCTGTCCTCCAGACCGGCAATACCTCGCTCGGCGTCAACATGCTCGCCCATCTCGTGCGCGAGGCGGCCACCCGGCTCGGCGACGACTGGGACATCGAGATCGTCGAGACGCATCACCGGATGAAGGTCGATGCGCCATCGGGCACCGCGCTGCTGCTGGGGGAAGCGGCCGCTGAAGGGCGCGGCATCCGCCTGGCCGAAAATGCCGAGCGCGGCCGCGACGGCATCACCGGCGCGCGGGCACCCGGCGCGATCGGCTTCGCATCGTTGCGCGGCGGCACCGTCGCGGGCGATCACACCGTCTATCTGCTCGCCGACAACGAGCGGATCGCGCTTTCGCACCTTGCCGAAAACCGGATGATCTTCGCCAAGGGCGCGATTCGGGCGGCGCAGTGGCTGCTCGGCAAGGAACCGGGGCGATACCGGATGCCCGAGGTGCTCGGTCTTTGACCAGGGACCAGACTTTCGAATTCTTCCGGCGGCTCGCCGAGCTCAACCCCTCGCCCGAAACCGAACTGGAATTCGGCAACACCTATCAGTTGCTGGTGGCGGTGGTGCTTTCGGCGCAGGCGACCGACGTTGGCGTCAACAAGGCGACGCGCGCGCTGTTCCGCGAGGTCAGGACGCCGCAGCAGATGATCGAACTGGGCGAGGAAGGGCTCAAGCAGCACATCAAGACCATCGGCCTGTCCAACACCAAGGCCAGGAACGTGATCGCGCTGTCGGAAATGCTCGTGGCCGAGCATGGCGGCGAGGTTCCGGCGGATCGCGACGCACTGACCATGCTGCCCGGAGTTGGCCGCAAGACCGCCAACGTGGTGATGAATTGCGCTTTCGGGGCGGAAACCTTCGCAGTAGATACCCACATCTTCCGGGTCGGCAACCGCACCGGACTGGCCAAGGGCAAGACCCCGCTCGCGGTTGAAAAACAGCTCGAAAAGAAAGTGCCCGGCCCGTTCAGGGTCGGCGCGCACCACTGGCTGATCCTGCACGGCCGCTATATCTGCAAGGCCCGAAGCCCCGAGTGCTGGCGCTGCCCGGTGGCGGACTTGTGCGGCTACAAGGCGAAAGTGCTGGTCAAGGGCGCCAAGCCGCAGGAACGAGGCGCCAAACGAGCGGTTGCCAGAACGCCATCCTCCATCGCATAAGCAGCACGGGGGGCACGGAGAGTAAGCGAGAGACCGAAGGAGGCCCGCATGTCCAGAAGCGCAACACGCCTTGCCATTGTCGCCGCCATATGCGCGGCCACCCTTGCCGGATGCAGTTACAACCAGCGCGAGCGACCGGCTGCGCATGAGACGACACGCGGTCCGGCTGTGCGCGTCACCGGCCCCGCCGTAAGCTGCATCCCGATCAGCCGGTTCAACGAGACGCGCGTGCGCGATGCGCGGACAATCGACTTCCTGACCACATCGCGCCGCGGCTGGCGCAACGTGCTGCCGGATGCCTGCCCCAACCTCATGACCCAGCAGGCCTTCAGCTACGCGACCTCGCTCAGCCAGTTGTGCAGCACCGACGTCATCCATCCGCTCGTCACCTCCGGCGGGCAACTGGACAGGACTACGGCTTGCGGCCTGGGTGAGTTCACCCCGATCGAGATTGAACGGAAGTAGGTTCGAGCCCCGGTCAGGGCTCGCCGGCCTGCGGTTCATCGCCGAGCGCCGAAATCACCGTCGCCGCGACGAGATCGCCGATGACGTTGAGCGTGGTGCGGCACATGTCGAGGAAGCGGTCGACGCCAAGGATCAACCCGATCCCGGCAGGCGGAACGCCCACGCTGCCGAGGATCAGCGCGATCACCGGCAGCGATCCCGCCGGCACGCCCGCCGTGCCGATCCCGGCGAGGATGCACACCACCATCACGAACAACTGCTGGCTGAGGGTGAGATCGACCCCGAAGAACTGCGCGAGGAACAGCACGGTGACGCCCTCGAACATGGCCGTGCCGTTCTGGTTGGCGGTGGCGCCGATCGTCAGCACGAAGCGGGCGATGCGCGGCGGCAGACGCAGCTCCGTTTCCGCGACGCGCAGCGCGGTCGGCAGCGTGGCGTTCGAGCTGGCGGTGGAGAATGCCATGATGCTCGCCTCGCGGGTCTGCAGGAAGAAGGTGACCGGATTCTTGCGCGCGAGCAGTGCCAGCAGCGCCGGAAACACCCCGAACATCTGTAGCCCCAGTGCCAGCAGCACCACCCCGACATAGGCGGCCAGCTTGAACAGCAGATCCCACCCGAACTGCGCGGCGAGGTTGAACATGAAACAGAA
>VMTF01000250.1 GCA_013791705.1 Sphingomonadales bacterium
AATCGGCTCCGTTTTTAACTATTTCCTTAAGCTTGGCTTTCCCCAAGGGGCGGCCCCCGGCCGGACGCTGCCGGGGCGCCCGTGGCAGGGGACGAGCCGATCCGGACGGAGTCTCCGGGGCCGGACAGTCCCCCCCGACCGAATCGGTGATCGCGCATGTGCTTTATCGGCGCCGGCATTGTGCTTGGCGGGGCTGTTGGGTGATGACTGCTTGCAACAAGCATACCTTGCAACAAGCATACCGGGACAGGTGAAGCGCGATGACCGACGACATTCTCGATCTTGGCGGCCAGGCCGCTCTGGTAACCGGCGCCGGGCAAGGCGCGGGCCGGGCGATCGCACTGGCACTGGCGCAGCATAATGCGGCCGTGGCGGTGAACGATTACGTGCTCGAACGGGCCGAGGCGGTCGTCGCGGAAATCACCGCGGCAGGCGGCAAGGCGGTGGCGGTGCAGGCCGACGTGGGGGAGATCGAATCGGTCCGCGTAGCATTCGCGGCGGCGGCGACCGCGCTGGGACCGATCACGCTGCTGGTCAACAACGCCGGCAACGCCGGGCCGCGCCACGACATCACCATGGAGGCGCGGTTCTGGGAAACCGATCCGGCCGGGTGGGGGCGCTATTTCGACACCAACCTCTATGGCGTGATGAACTGCTGCCATGTCGCGCTGCCGGCGATGGTCGAGGCCCGGCGCGGGCGGATCGTGACGATCGTTTCGGATTCGGCGCGGGTGGGTGATGCGGGGCTGGCGGTCTATGCCGCCGCCAAGGCCGGGGCGGCGGGCTTCGTGCGCTGCATCGCGCGGGAAGGCGGGCGCTTCGGGATCACCTGCAACGCGATCGCGCTCGGCTCGCTCGAACCGCCGCTGCCGCCCGAGGAGCTGGCCGAGTTCACCGCCAGCGACCGGGTCAAGGCGCAACTGTCGCGCTACACGATCCGCCGGCTTGGCAAGCCCGACGATGTGGCCGGTCTGGCGCTGTTCCTGTGTTCGGACGCATCGTCCTGGATAACCGGCCAGACTTATCCGCTCAACGGCGGCTACAGCATGGCGATCTGACGCGGTCGGCCGGGTTGCCGCGTCAACCCGCCCAGCCACAAGGCTCACCGGTGGCGGGGCGTTTGCCAGCCCTGTGCGGTCCCAAATGAGGCTAAGGTGACCGGCGGCGCAATTCCCGCTATCGCCGCGTGATGATTACCCGGCTGAAAGGGGCGCTGGACCCCTATATCCTCGCCCTGCTCGGCACCGTGCTGCTGGCTTCGGTCCTGCCCGCGCGGGGCGGGTTCGCAGCGTTTGCGGGCGTGATCGCGAATGCCGGCATCGTGGTGCTGTTCTTCCTCCACGGCGCCAAACTGTCACGGGCGGCGATCCTGGCCGGGGCCGGGCACTGGCGGCTTCATCTCACCGTGCTGGCCGCGACTTTCGTGCTGTTCCCGGCGCTTGGCCTCGGCATTGCGGCGATCCCCGGCCTGCCGGTGCTGGTGGCGGCCGGATTGCTGTTCCTCACCCTGCTGCCATCGACCGTGCAGAGTTCGATCGCCTTCACCTCGATCGCCGGGGGCAACGTGGCGGCGGCGGTGTGCAGCGCTTCGTTTTCCAACCTGCCCGGAATTTTCGTCACGCCGCTGCTGGTCGCGCTGCTGATGGGCGGGACGGCGGGCGGGTTCTCGTGGGATGCGGTGGAAAAGATCGTGCTGCAACTGCTCGTGCCGTTCGTTGCAGGACATCTGCTGCAGCCGGTGGTGGGCGGCTGGGTCGGCCGTCACAAGGCGCTGGTATCCTATGTCGATCGCGGCTCGATCCTGCTGGTGGTCTATACCGCGTTCAGCGCGGCGGTGGTGGAAGGGCTGTGGCAGCGGATGCCGCTGGCGCAGATCGCGCTGATCGCCGCGCTGTGCTGCGTGCTGCTGGCGCTGGTGCTCGCGCTGACGTGGCTGGCCGGGCGGGCCTTCGGCTTTGCGCGCGAGGACAGGATCGTGCTGCTGTTCTGCGGCTCGAAGAAGAGCCTTGCCAGCGGGGTGCCGATGGCCGGCGTGCTGTTTCCGGCGGCACAGGTGGGCGCGGTGATCCTGCCGCTGATGATTTTCCACCAGCTCCAGTTGATCGCCTGCGCGATCATCGCGCGCATTTATGCCGAGGCGGCGCGGCCGCAGCCGTGAAATGCCGCGCCGCGAAGCCGTTCAGTGAAAGGTTCGTCCGCCATCCACGGCCAGCACCGTCCCCGTCACATAGGACGAGGCATCGCTGGTCAGGAACAGGATCGCTTCGGCGAGTTCCTCGGGCCGGGCCACGCGCTGCAGCGCATATTGCCTGACAAACGGGGCATCGTCCGGGTTGGCGTAGTTGCCGAGCACTGCTTCGACCAGCGGAGTGTTGACGATCCCCGGTGCGACGGCATTGGACCTGACGGCCGGCGCGAGCTCGGATGCGAGCGCCTTGGTGAACGCGATGAGGCCGGCCTTGCTGGCGGCATAGGCGGAAACGCCGGGGCCATTGGGGAGCAGCCCCTGCCCGGAGGCGATGTTAACGATCGTGGCCGCGCCGCCGGCCTGCAGGTGCGGCAGGGCGGCACGGCAGATCAGGTAGGGCGCAGTGAGGTTCACGCCCATGGTGAGATGCCAGTTGGCCGGCTCCATCTCGCCCAGCGGTGCGCCGCCCGCGACGCCGGCGCAGTTCACCAGACCGTCAATCCCGCCCATGGCGGCGGCGGCGCGTTCGACGGCTGGCGCGATCGCGGATTCGTCCATGAGGTCGAACGCGATGGCTTCGCCGCCGGTTTCGCCGGCCACTGCGGCAAGCTTTTCGCGCTGGACATCGAACAGGGCGAGCGTGGCGCCCTCTTTCGCAAACAGGCGGGCCGTTGCGGCGCCGATGCCCGAAGCGGCCCCCGTGACGATGATCCGCCGTCCTGCCAACCTTCCGCTCATCCCGTATTCTCCCGGTTTCTAGTGGTTCACTGTTCGGCCACCGCGCGGCGGGCTGCGGGCAACCCGATCCACAGCGTCAGCGCGGCGCCGAGCGCCATCGTAATATACATCACCGCCAGCGAGTAGTGGACCAACTGGGGGTCGTGGAAAACGAAGTCGGTCAGGAAGGCCACGCTGGGCGGGCCGAGGCACATGCCCAAGAGGTTGAAAATCAGATTGAACACCGCCGACATCCGCCCGCGCAGTTCGCCGGGTGTCGCCATCTGGAGGTGGGCCACGGCCGGACCGGTGATCGGCTGGAGGAACAGCATGACCGCATAGGCCGGAATAAAGACCCACAGGCTATCGGCCACGACATAGGCGATCACCGCCGCGACGGTGCCCAGCAAGCTGGCATAGATGTAGTAGCGCAGATGCGCGTCCTTGCAGCCCTTGGCGAACCAGCGGTCGACGAACCAGCCGCTGAACAGGAAGCCGGACACGCTGAACAGCAGGGTCGTCCCGCCAAGAATTGCCCCGACCTGGCCGATCGACAATCCATAGTGCCGGATCAGCATGGTGGGCGTCCACGCGGCCGAACCGTAGGCCAGGATCACGATCAGGCTGAAGCCGAGGAAATGGCAGGTGAAATAGCGCTTGTTGGATGCCAGCAACTGGACGAGCCCGCTCTTTACGCCTTCGGCGCTGGTCCGCAGGAGGTTCATCGTGCGCTTCGGCTCCGGCACCAGCCACAGCAGCAACGCCACCAGCACGCCCGGCGCGCCGGTGCAGATGAACACCATTTGCCAGGGTTCGAGCACGCCGAAGATCGGCACGGTGACGGTTCCGAGCGCTTCCAGCTTCTCGATCAGCAGGCTGCCCGCAAACAGCGCCAATGCGCCGCCGATCGAGGAGCCGGTCGCGAATACGCCGACCGCCAGCGAGAGGCGCCTGACCGGAAAGAGGTCGGCGGCGAGCGAATAGACCGCCGGGCTGAGCGAGGCTTCGCCGACCCCGACGCCGAAGCGCGCCAGCAGCAAGTGCGTGTAGGTCGAGGCCAGGCCGCAGGCCGCCGCCGCGACCGACCACAAGGTCATGCCCACATAGATCACCCCGCGCCGCGAGGTGCGATCGACCAGCCAGCCGATCGGCAGTCCGAACAGGGCGTAGAACACGCCGAACGCGACCCCCTGCAGCAGTCCGATCTGGAAATCGGACACGCCCAGGCTTTCGCGGATCGGTTCGACCAGCAGCGAGATGACCTGGCGATCGAGATAGGCCAGCACCGCGATGATCAGGAAGATGAAAATGCTGAACCAGGCCTGCCGGGGCGGCACGGGCCAACCCTGCGCCCGGTCGGCCGCACTCGGGCCGGTGGCGGACATCTTCATGCTTTCTTCTCCCCTTATCCGGGCGTGATTGACACGAAAGCGGACGGGATCACGACCGAATTCCGAATGTGCGGAAAAACTGCACATCTGTGCTCGGCGCCCGCTGCGGCCCCGGCCTTGCAACCCCGGCCCTGCAGCGGACGGATCATCGTGATGATGCTGATTTGCGCCGGACCCGCGCTAGCCTGTTCGCTTCTGGCGCACTTGGCACTAGGAGCGGCGATGCGGCCGGCGCCAGTGGCCGCGCCACGAAACCTTGCGGGAAAACGCCATGTCGAAAACTGCCAGTGCAACGTCCAATCCGGTCAGCGGCCCGCTCGATGGGGTCAAGGTGCTGGACATGAGCCGGATTCTCGCCGCGCCGTGGACCGCGCAGTTGCTGGCCGACATGGGCGCGGAAGTGATCAAGGTGGAACGCCCGGGCCTGGGTGACGATTCCCGCCGGCTCACGCCCTACAGCAAGTTGCCGGACGGCTCGCGCGGGGAATCCACGTTCTATCTATCGGCCAATCGCGGCAAGCGTTCGATCACGATCGATATTTCCAAGCCCGAGGGGCAGGAGCTGATCCGCAAGCTGGCGGCGCAATCCGATGTGCTGATCGAGAACTACAAGGTCGGCGACCTCAAGCGCTATGGCCTTGATTACGAGAGCCTCAGCAAGATCAACCCGCGCCTGATCTACTGCTCGGTCACCGGCTTCGGCCAGACCGGGCCTTATGCGCCGCGCCCGGGCTACGACAACATTTTCCAGGCGATGAGCGGGATCATGAGCGTGACCGGCGCCCCGGCCGGCGAAAAGGGCGAGGGGCCGACCAAGATCGGCAACAGCATGTCGGACATGCTGGCCGGGCTGTTCGCGGCGGTCGGCATCTGCGCCGCGCTGCGCGACCAGACCACCGAGGGCAAGGGCCGCTATATCGACGTGGCGCTGCTCGATTCCTCGTTCGCCTCGCTGTCGCACCTGATCCAGTGGTATCTGAGCCTGAACGAAATCCCGCCCCGGCGCGGGGCGGAAGGCAATGGCGGGATGCCGGCCGGACTGTTCCGCTGCGCCGATGGCAAGGATCTGGTGATCACCGCCGGCAACGATGCGCAGTGGCTGCGGCTTGCCGAAGCGATCGGGGTGATGCACCTGACGACGGAGGAGCGCTTCAAGACCGTGGCGAACCGTTCGGACAACCGGCGCCAGCTCATGCCGCTGCTGGACGATGTGCTGATCACGCGGCCGCTCGCTCACTGGCTCGAACTGCTCGACAAGGCGGGGGTGCCCGCCGGCCCGGTCAACAACATCGCCGACGTGCTGGAAGACGAGAACGCGGAAATCCGCGGGTTGACCGTGACGGTGCCGCATCCGCAGTTTCCGGAGCTGAAAACCGTCGCCAGTCCGATCAAGTTCGCGGACATGGCGGAGGATGCGGTTCCGCTGCCCCCGCCGCTGCTGGGCGAGCACACCGACCTGATCCTGCGCGAAGTCCTGCAGCTTGCCCCGGCGGAAATCGCCGCGCTTAAGGACAAGAAGGTCGTCTGAAGCGGGTAGCATCCGGCCCGGAGGGCGTGGGCCGAAGCCCATCGCCCTCCGTCCGGCTCAGAGCGAGCCGAACCCGCGCCCTTCCGCGACCAGCTTGCGCAGCAGCGGCGCGGGCGCGAAATCCGGGCCATAGCGCGTTTCCATGCGCTCCATTCCGGCCAGCACCTTGTCGAGCCCGAGCTCGTCGGCCCAGAACATCGGGCCGCCGCGATAGGCCGGGAAGCTGTAGCCGTTGACCCAGGTGATATCGATGTCGGACGAGCGCTGGGCGATGCCTTCTTCCAGGATCTTCGCGCCTTCGTTCACCAGCGCGAACATCAGATCTTCGAAGATTTCCTCATCGCTGAATTCGCGCTGGGCGACGCCCTGCTGCTGCGCCAGCTTGCGGAAGATTTCGACCGCGACCGGGGCGGGGGTGCGGTTGCGCTTGTCGTCGTAGTCGTAATAGCCCTTGCCGTTCTTCTGGCCATAGCGGCCGGCTTCGCACAGCAGTTCCTTGGCGGTGGTGCCGCCGGTCGGCTGGCGCGACCAGCCCACGTCCAGCCCGGCCATGTCCGACATCGCGAACGGCCCCATCGGGAAGCCGAACGCTTCCAGCACCGCATCGATCCGGGCCGGTGCCGCGCCTTCGAGCGCGAGCTGTTCACCCGCCTCGCGGCGGCGGCGGTTCATGCGGTTGCCGATGAAGCCGTGGCACACGCCCGACAGCACCGGCACCTTGCCGATCCTGCCCGCCAGCTTCATCACCGTGGCGATCACCGACTTCGAGGTCTTGTCGCCGCGCACCACTTCGAGCAGCTTCATGATGTTGGCCGGCGAGAAGAAGTGCATGCCCACCACCGCTTCGGGCCGGGCGGTCGATGCCGCCATCACGTTGATATCGAGGAACGAGGTGTTGCTGGCGAGGATCGCGCCCTGCTTGACGATCTTGTCGAGCTTGCCGAACAGCTCTTTCTTGAGGTCCATGTCCTCGAACACCGCCTCGATCACCAGATCGCAATCGGCCAGGGCTGCAAGATCGCCCGCCGGGGTCAGCTTCGCGAGCCGGGCATCGACCTTGTCCGGCGTGATCTGGCCGCGCTTGAGCTGGCCGTCATAGCTTGAGCGCATCAGCTTCTGAGCGTTTTCGAGCGCGGCCGGGACCGTGTCGAACATCGTTACCGCGAAGCCGCCGTTGAGGAAGGCCAGCGCGATGCCGCGGCCCATCGTGCCCGCGCCGATGATGCCGACCTGCCTGATGTCGATCACCGGCGTGTCGGCGGGCACGTCCTTGACCTTCGCGGCCGCGCGTTCGCCGAAGAAGTTGTGCATCAGCGCCTTGTTCTGCGGGCTGTTGAGCACGGTTCCGAAGATCTTCTGCTCGACCTTCATGCCATCGAAGAACGCCTTGGCATTGACTGCGCCCTCGACGCACTGGATGACCTTTTCGGGCGCATCGCGGCCCTTGAGGCGCTTGGCATTGGCCTTGCGGTAATCTTCGAACAGGCCGGGGTTCTTGCGATCCTCGGCAATCTTGTCCTCAAGTTCGGAGATGCGCTTGACCGGCGCGCCGCTGGCGACAATCTGGCGGGCGAACGCGATCGCCCCTTCGCGCAGCTCGCCTTCGGGCACGACCGCGTCGATCAGTCCGATCGCGAGCGCCTTGTCGGTGCCGATCTGGTCGCCGGTGGTCATCAGGTCGAGCGCGGCGGTGGCGCCGACCAGGCGCGGCAGCAACTGCGTGCCGCCGCCGCCGGGGATGAGCCCGAGTTTGACCTCGGTGAGGCCGAACTTCGCCGAGGGCACCGCGACCCGGTTGCTGAGGAACATCGCCAGTTCCATCCCGCCGCCCAGCGCAGTGCCGTGAATCGCGGCGACGAGCGGCTTGTCCGTCGTCGTCATCATCTGCTGGACTTCGTTCCAGTCCGTCTTGGGGCGGTTGTTCGGATCGGACAGGCTCTTGAGGTCTGCCCCGGCAATGAAGGTCCGGCCCGCGCAGATCAGCACCAGCGCCTTCACCGCATCGTCGCCGGTCGCGCGCGAGAAAGCTTCGTGCAGCCCGTCCATCACGGGCGTCGACATGGCGTTGACCGGCGGATAATCGACGGTGACGACGGCGATCCCGTCCTCGATGGCGTAATCGATGGCGGAGTTGATGGCGGTCATAGGGGACAAATCCTTGCAAAGAAGCGTGCAGGGGTAATTGCCGGGCCGTGCCGCCGGATCAACGGCGCACCCGGATCAATCACATGCTTGGTGCAGCGCTTATCGCGAGGACCGCCGCACAACAAGCCTGCCCCGCGCCTCCGCACATACCGGGAGACGCGGGGCAGGGCGTTGTTGGCGGCGCGAGCGTGTCAGGCCGGCGAGTCGGTATCGATCCCCATCATCCGGTCATAGTTCCGGTGGAAATTGCGGATCTTGCTTTCCTGATAGGTCGAAAACCAGATGTAGGGCTGCTGTTTGGCTTTCCCGCCTTCCTGCACGAACGGCAGGTTCATGCAGTCCTGATCGATGATCTTGGCGAGCGAGCCGAGTTCGGGCGCGCTGGTCCACGATTCGTCCACGCCGAGCAGCTTCAGCTTCGCCGGCGCGGGCTTGGGCTTGCCTTCCGGCCACGGCGCAAGCAGCATCACGTCCATCAGGCTTTCGTTCGGGTTGCTGCCGTTCGGGAAGAAGCGGAACACGATCCGCGCCCAGCCGCCCCACGGGTGGCAGTTGGGGAACAGATCGTTGAATGCGCCGTCGTTCAGTTCCGCATCGGAATACTGATCGACTTCGTCGCCGATGATGCCACGCAGGAACGCGGCGTTCGCGTCTGCCACCAGGCGGTGTTCGGCGAGTTGCTCCTCAGGGGTCCGCCAGATGTCGCGCTGGGGGCTGATCGAGGAGATGCCGAGGTGTCCCGCGCGGCTCCAGTTGCCGAACACGTCATAGCGGTTGTTGGCGCTGTCGCCGCCGGCCAGCATCAACTGAGGATGGGTTCCGATCACGTGATAGGCTTCCATGAAGGCCTCCATCGTGACCTTCCAGTTGGCATGCATCACCCGCCGCACGTGCGCCTGCTTGTAGCGGTTCTGCAGCTTGAACTTGCGGTAGTGCTCCATCATCACCGGCCCGAGGTAATCCTCGAGCGAGCCGGCTTCGGGGTCGGGATTGATGAACACGAACCCGCCCCAGGTCGCCACCTGGGCGCCCGGCAGCGAAGATGTATCCTCGCGTACGCCGGGGAAATCCCACTCGCAGGTGATTTCCTTCAGCGAACCGTCGAGGCGCCAGCTCCAGCCGTGGTAGGGGCAGCGGAAATCGACTGCCGCCTTGCCGTCGTTCTCGCGCAGGGTGCGGCCGCGGTGCAGACAGACGTTCTGGTGCGCCTTGAAGGTGTTTTCGCCGGTGCGCACGACCAGGTAGGAAAGATGGGCGATCCGGTAGATGATGAAGTCCCCGACGTTGGGGATATCGTCTTCGCGGCAGGCGATCTGCCAGACCTTCTTCCAGATCCGCTCGACTTCGAGATCGTGGTAGTCCTGTTCGAAATAGCGGGCCACATTGATCTTCTGGGGGCCGCCCGGCATCGGCGATTCCAGCCGGTAGACATCGGGCACCAGTTCGGGCTTGCGGTCGTTGTCGAGCAGGAAGTTGAGATCGACATGGCCGGCCGAGCGCGGTCCCTGTTCGGTCTCCATGCCGGGATCGGCCTTGTACATCGCAACCAGCGGCGGCGGTGCGGACGAAGCCGCGAGCATGGAACCGGCGGCGGCAACATCGGCCAGTTCCGCGCCTTCTTCCTCATAGGGCGGGGTCATGCCCCAGTAGCGGTCCTTGCCTGCGGGCAGATCCTGGCCGCCGATGTAGACGAGCATGTGGGGATCGGCATATGTGACATCACCTTCGAGCCAGGTGCCATCCCACTTGAAAATGCCATGACCGCCGGTCTTCGGGTTTTCGACCCGGACCTTGCCGTCGCCCAGTTCCTCGTACATTCCGCCGGTAATGGGATGAGGTGCCCGCCGCATGTCGCTCTCCTTGCCGTTGTCGGTGCCCACGCGGCACCAATTTTTTTGCACTATTCTCCTATCGAGGCCGCTTGGCAATCCTTAGGTGAACAATAGTGTGATGCTAAGCGTCAAAAAATTGCCGCGCCAGGCGGGTACAAGGGAGAGAGAGACATGACAATTCGTCCGCTGGAGGGGCTGCGGGTGCTGGATTTCACGCGATTGCCGCCGGGCGGATACTGCACGGTTCTGCTCGCGGATCTGGGCGCGGAGGTGATTCGGGTGGAGAGTCCGGGCCAGGCGGGCAAGCCCAGCATGGTGATCGGCCAGGTCGGGCTCAGCCGCGCCAAACGGTCGATCACGCTCAATACCCGCGATTCGCGCAGCGCCGCTGTGCTGGCGCGGCTTGCGGCAACGGCCGACATCGTGGTCGAGAACGGGACGCCGGGCACCAGCGTGGCGGCCGGATTCGGCTATGATCAGGCCGCCGCCGCGCGGCCCGAACTGATCTGGTGCGCGATCACCGGTTATGGCCGGAGCGGACCCTACGCACAGTGGTCCGGCCACGATCTTTCGTTCCTCGCGCAGTCCGGCCTGCTGGCCGCGCTCGGCGGCGAACTGCCGTGGCATCCGGCGGCAATGCTGGCGGTGCCGACCGGCGCGCTGATGGCCGTGACCGCGATCCAGTCGGCCCTGCTCCAGCGCTATCGCAGCGGGATCGGCTCGTTCGTGGATGTCAGCCTGGCGGAAGCGGCGCTGTGGCAGCTTTCGGGGTTCGACGGGACGTTTTCCGGCGAGTTCACGGGAATTCCGGTCACGCCCGACCGGCGGCTCTACGCTTGCGCCGACGGGCGCTACATCGCGGTCGCGGCGGCCGAGCCGCGCACCTGGGGGCTGCTGTGCGAGGCGCTCGGGCAGCCCGCCCTGGTGCCGTACCTGCACAAGACCGAACATGCCGAGGAGGCGACGCGGGTGCTGGCGGCGTGCTTTGCCGGTCGTCCGCTGGCGGAGTGGATGGCGCGGCTGGGCGACCTTGGCGCGGCGGTCGCGCCGGTCAACCAGGGCCGCGAAATCGCGCGCGATCCGCACTTTGCGGCGCGCGGCGCGCTGGTCGAAGTGGCCGGACGGCAGGTTCCGGGATGTCCGATCCGGCTGTCGAATCCATCCGGGGAGGCAAGTGCGACGGACCTTACGCCGCCAACCACCGTGGGCGCCGATACTGACGCCGTGTTGCAGGGCGCGGGCTTTGCCGCCGGCGAGATCGCGGCGATGCGCGAGAGCGGGCTGGTGTGAGTTCCTCCCCCGCCCCGGAGGGGGCAGGGCGGGGAAGGAATCCGGGCGAAAGCGAAATCAGGCGGTGACCAGTTCGGTGGTCACGTGTTCTCTGGCGCTGTCGGCGGCGATCCCGCGGCCCGTGCCTTCGCCCGTATCGTTGCGCGATTCGGCCGCGTGGCTGGCGATTGCCCGTTCGATCGCGGCGAGGAACTGGTCGGTCGCCTTTTCCCAGGTGAAGCGGGCGCCGTAGACGGCGGCGGCCGAGCGATCGAGCCGCAGCGCCTTGCGCATCGCGATTTCCAGATCGTCGTCGAGTGCGCCGAACGTGGCGGGCATCTTGTCGAACCCGCCGCGGCCGTCCGCACCGACGATGTCGAGCGGGCCGGGCACCGGATAGGCGGCAACCGGCAAGCCGCAGGCCAGCGCCTCGATCAGGACGAGGCCGAACGTGTCGGTCCGGCTCGGAAAGACGAAGCAATCGGCCGTGGCATAGGCGGCAGCGAGTTCTTCGCCGGAGAGCGGGCCGAGGAACACGGCGTCGGGGAAGCGGGCCTTGAGCGCATCGAGCGCCGGGCCATCGCCGACCACGACCTTGGTGCCCGGAACGTCCGCGCCGAGGAAGGCCTCAAGGTTCTTTTCCGGGGCGACCCGGCCGACGTTGAGCATGATCGGGCGCGGCAGGTCTGCCATTGCCGGGTGCGGCTCGCGGCCGGGGCGGAAGATCCAGCCGTCGATGCCGCGACCCCAGGGGGCGGTCTGGGTGATGCCGCGCCCGTTCAGTTCGGCGGCAAGGCTGGGCGTCGAGACGAGGACGGCGCGGCTGGGGCCGTGGAAGCGGCGCATCAGCGGCCAGAACCATTCGGCATCGACCCCGGTGCGAACCGCCAGGTAATCCGGAAAACGGGTGTGGAACGCGCTGGTGAACGGCACGCCGCGGGCCTTGCACCAGCTACGGGCGGCCCAGCCGATCGGGCCTTCGGTGGCGATGTGGACGATATCGGGCTGGAAGCCATCGAGCAGGCGGCGCGCGGTGAAGCGCGGGGCGAGCGCGAGCCGGATCTGGCTGTAGCCGGGCATCGGCAGCGTGGTGAACCGCTGCGGGGTGATCAGCTCGACCTCATAGCCGCGCCGGTCAAGCTCGGCGACGGTGGCGGAAAGCGTCCGGACCACGCCGTTCACCTGGGGGAACCAGGCATCGGTGGCGAGCGCGATCTTGATGCGGGGCGCCTCCGGATGGGTGTCGTCGAAATCGGGCGCGGCCGGGTGCGGCGCGGCGTCGCTCCGGTCGATACGAGTCATGTCGGTCATGCGCGGGCTTCCTCGAGCTTGGCGAGGGTGGTTCCGGCGGCGCGCGTTTCGGCCGCCCAGTCGACGATGTGGATCGCGCCGTCCGCCTCTTCGACCAGCGCGGTGCAGCTTTCGACCCAGTCACCATCGTTGTAATAGGTGACCGACCCGATCTGGCGGATTTCGGCGCAGTGGATGTGGCCGCAGACGATGCCGTCGGCCCCGCGCGAGAGGGCTTCGGCGGCGACCGCTTCCTCGAAGTTGCAGACGTATTGAACCGCGTTCTTGACCCGCTTCTTGAGGTAGCTGGAGAGCGACCAGTAGGGCAGGTGGAATTTGCGGCGGACCCGGTTCAGCACGATGTTGAGCCGCAGCATGAGGCCGTATGCCTTGTCGCCGAGGAAGGCGAGCCAGCGGGCATAGAGCACCACGCCGTCGAAGGCGTCGCCGTGCTGGACCAGCAGCGTACGGCCATCAGCGGTGATGTGTTCGGCTTCGAGCACGAGTTCGACCCCGCCGAAGCTGAGACCGGCATAATCGCGCAGGACTTCGTCGTGGTTGCCGGCGACGAACACCACGCGGGTGCCGCGATGGGCCATCTTGAGCACGCGGCGGACCACCTCGTTATGCGCGTCCGGCCAGTACCAGCCCTTGCGCAGGCGCCAGCCATCGACGATGTCGCCGACGAGGTAGAGTGTCTCGCATTCGATCGCGCGGAGGAAATCGACCAGCATCGCCGCGTTGCAGCCGCGCGTGCCGAGATGGACGTCGGAAATCCACACCGTGCGATACTTGCGCTTGGGCCGGAACCCGCGCGGTTCGGGCAGATCGAGCCATTCGGGGTAGTTGGACTTGCCCCCGGCGCCGGCCTTGCCGCCTCTGGACGTGTCGCGTTCACCATCGTGCGGGCGGCTCTTGCCGACGGCCTCGTCGAGCAGATCCTGAGCGTCGAAAAGCGAGCGCGGGTCGAACATCATTGGCTGAATTCCTGCAATGTTGCAGGCTGAGCGCTACTCCAGTCACGTTGCGCGGGCGTGACGGGTTCAAGTCAATTCGGTTACAATCCCCAGCCTTGCCGCAGCCCGGAGCGCGCGCGACTCGCGGCGATCAGCCGGTCCTGATCGCGCCCGGCAGGCGGAGCAGCGCCGCGAATCCGGCGGGCGAGCGGGTGAAGCCCAGGCTGCCGCCATGGGCGTGGGCCACCCGATCGACGATTGCGAGGCCCAGCCCGCTGCCGCCGCCGCCGCGCGCCACATCGCCCCGGGCAAACGGGCGGCGCAGCGCTTCGGCCTGCTCCGGGTCCATGCCGGGCCCCGCGTCGCGCACCGCGATCGTCAGGTTATCGCCGCAGCGCGTGGCGGCGATGCTGACCGGCGCGGCCCCGTGGCGCAGGGCGTTGCCGACCAGATTGCCGACCGCGCGGGCGAGCGCGGCGGGGCGGACGGCGGCCCGGATATCTTCGGCAGGGTCGAGCCGGACGGTTTCGGGCGCAGCGCAGTCCGCGATCACGCCGGCCAGCAGCGCGCCGATTTCGCAACTCCGCACCGGCTCCGCCTCGAACCCGCGGGCGAAATCGAGGAACTGGCCGAGCATCGCCTCGATCTGGTCGACCTGCCGCGCCACGGTTGCGTCGAGCTCGGCATCGTGCCCGCGCAGCAGTTCCAGCGAGAGCCGCAGCCGGGTGAGCGGCGTGCGCAGATCGTGGCTCACGCCGCCCAGCAGCAGCGCGCGTTCCGCCTCCTGATCGGTCAGCCGCGCCTGCATCCGATTGAACGCGGCGGCGACCGCCGCGATTTCCTGCGGCCCGGTTTCGTCCAGCGGCAGCCCCGGACGATCGGGGTCGAACCGGTCGACCGCGCCGGCCAGCGTCCGCAGCGGCCGGTCCAGCCGGCGCTGGAGCGCGATGCCCCCGGCCAGCGCGACCGCAAAGGCGGCCACGAGCGACAGCAGCGTGCTGGTCATCGGGCCACGCAGCCGGCTGGGCGTGAGGCTGACCCAATAGTCCTCTCGCCCCAGCGCGAGGCGCACCCACAACCGGCGGCCCCGATCGGTGCGCCATTCGAGGGCTTGCCCGGGCAGGTGCCGCGCCAGTGCCAGCATGAACTGCCGTTCGATCACGCTGGGAAAGCGCAGCCCGTCCGATGGCGGCGCGTTGCCCTGGCGGATCGCCAGATCGGAGCCGGTGTTGAGCTGTGCCACCAGCGCCATCCGGCGATCGGGCGGCAGATCGCGCATCGCGGTAGAAATCGCGCCGATCATGGTGGCAGTGGCATCGGCGATCCGGATGGTCTGCGGCCTGAGCACCAGCGCGAAAACCAGAATCCCGGCGAGCAACTGACCGACCAGCACCACCGCCGCGAGCAGCGCGATGTTGCGGTGAAGCAGCCGCCTAGCCATCGCCGGCTTCATCCGCAGGGCCGGCCTCCGCCGGACCCACCGCCAGCACATAGCCCACGCCCCACACGGTGCGTACATAGCGCGGGGCGGCGGGATCGTCGCCGATCGCGCGCCGCAACCGGGCGACCTGCACGTCGATCGCGCGGTCGGTCACTTCGGCGTCGCGGCCCAGCGCCCGCTCGATCAGTTGCGCCCGGCTGAGCGGCCGGCCGGCGCTGCGGGCGAGCGCGGCCATCAGCGCATATTCGCGCGAGGACAGGCTCAGGACAGCGCCATCGCGGCTGACCGTCATCGCCGAACAGTTGATTGCGAACGGCCCGGCCGCGATCACCTCGTCCTGCGTCTGCAACCGGCCGGGCGCCATGCGCCGCTGGATCGCCGCGATCCGCGCGACCAGTTCGCGCGGCAGGAACGGCTTGGCAAGATAATCGTCCGCGCCCATTTCCAGGCCCAGCACCCGGTCGACCGGATCGCCCCGCGCGGTGAGCATGATAATCGGCGTCTGATCTTCGCCCGCGCGCAATCTGCGGCAGATGGCCAGTCCGTCCTCGCCGGGCATCATCAGGTCGAGCACGATGACATCGGCCGGCTCGCGCCGCAGCGCCTGATCGAGCGCCGCGCTGCCATCGACCGCGCGCACGTGAAAGCCGTGCTCGCCCAGGAACCGCTGCAGCAGGCTGCGCAGTTCGGGATCGTCATCGACGACGATGATGCGGGCCGCTTTGCTCGCCATGGCGCCAGCGTTGCCATCGCGGCGCTGCGGAAGCCAGAGCGCAAGATGTGACAAACCGTGTCAAATCCCCGGGAATGTCACCAATTGCGGCGTTTGCGCCCTTTCGCGACATCATGTTGCGACATGACCGGGGCATTTCCCTGCTTGCGCCAGACAACTGGCCAAACGGCATTTTCGCCAAACGGCTTTCAGAACGCTTCAAGGAGAATGATCATGCGTACCACCACCAAGCTTGCCACACTGCTGCTCGCCTCGGCCGCGCTGGTCGCAGCGGGTTCCGCCCAGGCTCGCGGCGGCTTTGTCCATGTTCGCGGCGCGAATGGCGGCGCCTCTGCGGCGGCCGGCCCGAACGGCGGCGTCGCGGCCCGCGCCCACGGGACGGTCAAGAATTCCGATGGTTCGGCAACGCGCGCCAGCGGCGGGGCCTATCGCCGCGCCAACGGCGGCAGCGGCTATCGCGCCTCGAGCACGACGGTGAACCCGGACGGCTCGGCTTCGCGGCAGGGCACGCTTGCCGCCAGCGGTCCGAACGGATCGGTGGACAGCAATGGCGGCTTTGCGCGCAGCGCCGACGGGACGTGGTCGGGCAGCCGCTCGACCAATGCCACCAACGCCAATACCGGCACCAGCTATTCGGGCTCGACCTCGATCGACCCGGCCACCGGCAAGCCGGTGCACACCGGAACGTGCACCAATGCCGCTGGCGAGACTTACTCCTGCCGCTGATCTGCCCCCACCCCCCAAAGGGCAGCGGCGTGGCGGGGTGCGGGTTTGCAGCCGGCGCCCCGTCACCCCATTCCGCCCGCAGTTTGATTTGACCCGCAGTTTGATTTGAGGAGCCGCCCACCATGGCAATTCCCCGTATTCTCGTCGCGGTTGCCGCGTTTGCAATTCCGCTTGCGGCGCAGGCGCAGCCCGGCACGGGCCGCGATCCGGCCCAGGCGATCGACCGGATATTCGAGGCCGACAGCAATGGCGACGGCAAGGTCACGCGGCCCGAACTGCTCGTCTGGCGGACGCAGCAATGGTCGCGGCTCGATCGCAACCGCGACGGCTATTCCACCCGTGACGATCTGCCCGCCTTCGCCGCCAGCCGCTGGAACGGCCCGCGCCTGGTACAATTGCGCGACCAGTTCGACGTCAACCGGGACGGGCGCCTCAGCCGCGCCGAATTCACGGACGGCCCCACGCCCGCTTTCGCCCTCGCCGACGCCAACCGCGATGGCACCGTGACCCGGGCCGAGGTGCAGACGGCGCTGGATACCACCCGGCAACTGGCGCAGTCGGGCGGCGCGGCCGGGCGATGAGACTGCTGTTCAACCACCCGTGGATCCTGGCGATCTTCGTCGCGGCAGGGCTGGCGGAGTATTTCTGGCGCCGCGCCCGCGGACGCGGGTATGATCTCGGTGCGGCGGCCGGCAGTTTCGGCGTCGCGCTGGGTCAGGCGGTGTTGCGCCCGCTCAATTTCGCCGCGACCGCCGTAGTGCTGTTCGCGGTACAGGGCTTTGCCTTGTGGCAGATTCCGGGCGCGACGTGGCACTGGGACTGGCGCTGGTGGGCGGCGGGCTTCGTGGCGGTGGAACTGGCCTATTACGGTTTCCACCGCGCCAGCCATCAGGTGCGCTGGATGTGGGCGACCCATGCGGTGCATCACAGCGCGCACCAACTGGTGCTGCCTTCGGCGATCCGGCTGGGCTGGCCCGAATTCTTCTCGCTGGGCTGGCTGTTTTTCGTGCCGCTGGTGCTGGCCGGATTTCCGCCCGAGATGATCGGCACGCTGCTCGCGCTCAGCCTCATCTACCAGTATCCGCTGCATACCGAGGCAATCGGCCGGCTGGGGCCGCTGGAATGGGTGCTGAACACTCCTTCGCACCACCGCGCCCACCATAGCTGCGAGGCCGACTATCTCGATTGCAACTTCGGCGGGGTGCTGATCGTGTTCGATCGGCTGTTCGGCACGTTTCGCGCCGAGCCGGGCGGGCGGGGGCTGCGCTATGGTCTGGCCAAGCCGATGGAATCGACCAATCCCGTGCACATCGCCCTGCACGAATGGGGCGCGCTGCTGCGCGAGATGCGGGCGCGGCCGGGGCTGCTGCCGAAGCTGCAGGTGGCGCTCGGGCGGCCGTGAAGCCCGGCCACCCCCGGTTCGGTCAAGGCCGGTTCGCGTTCGCCGCCCGGTTGCCCAGGATTATCGCACCGGTGATCCCGGCCAGATCGCCGAGGCCAGGGCCGACGATGTAGCGTTCGAGGCCCGGGTCCAGCCGGGGATGGACGATATAGCCGGCCAGGCGGCGCTCGGTCTCGCGGCGAAGCGCGGCGAGCAGCCCGGCCGCCTTCATCACCCCGCCGCCGAACACCAGCCGGTCGGGCGCGTGGAGCAGCACGAGGTTGGTCGCAAGATTGGCCAGATAGCCGGCGACCAGCGCGACCGCCGCCGCCGGATGTTTCATCACTTCAAGGCTCTCGCCATAGCGCTGCGCGATGGCGCGGCCGCTGGCCAGTCCTTCGAGGCAATCGCCGTGGAACGGGCAGGTTCCGGCGAAGGGATCTTGCGTCAGGTCATGCGGCACGCGGATGTGGCCCGCCTCGAAGTGGGTAAACCCGGCGCGCGGAATTCCGGCATGGATCACGCCGGTGCCGATGCCGGTGCCGACGGTGGTATAGGCGAGCGTGGCGCAGCCCTGTCCGGCGCCGGACTGCCATTCGCCCAGCGCCGCGCCGTTGACATCGGTATCGACGGCCAGCGGCGCGCCGAGCGGGGCCAGCCAGTCGCGCAAGCTGGTGCCGGACCAGCCGGGCTTGGGCGTGGTGGTGATCGTGCCATGGACGGGCGAGCCCGGATCGCTGTCGAGCGGGCCGAAGCTGGCGATGCCGATCCCGCCGATCGGGCCATGTTCGGCGGCGGCGGCGCGGAAGAAATCGAGCACGCGCGGCAGGGTTTCGGCGGGTGTCAGCGTGGGGACGCGGGCTTGCGCAAGGATCGTGCCGTCCGCGCGGGCGAGGGCGAGCACGAACTTGGTTCCTCCGGCTTCGATCGCGGCGATCAATCCTGCGCTCATCGCATCCTCTCGTTCGGCGCCTTGCGGGGCAACGGGGCCAAGTCTAGCACGGGGCGCATGAGTTTTGCCCCTGTCTCCGCCGTCACGTCCATCGCCCCCATCGCAAGCGTCGAACCGTTCCACGCAATTGCGATCAGCCGCATCGCGCACGAACTGGCGGCGCAGGGGCGCGATGTGATCCACATGGAGTTCGGCCAGCCTTCGACCGGCGCGCCCACGGCAGCAATCGCCGAGGCCCACCGGGTGCTCGACAGCGAGGCGATGGGCTATTGGGAGAGCAACCCGCTCAAGGAGCGGATCGCGCGCTATTATGCCGAGGTGCACGGGATGGCGGTGGACCGCGAGCAGGTGATCCTGACCTGCGGGGCCTCGCCCGCGCTGGTGCTGGCGCTTTCCTGCCTGTTCGCGCCGGGTGCGCGGGTGGTCCTGGCGCGGCCGGGCTATGTCGCCTACCGCAATGTGCTGCGGGCGCTTTACCTTGAACCGGTCGAACTCGCTTGCGGGCCGGACGAGCGCTTTCAGGTGACCGCTGCGGCGCTGGCGGCGCTCGATCCGGCGCCGGACGGGCTGATCATCGCCAGCCCCGCCAACCCCACCGGCACGATCATCCCGGACGAGGAACTGGCGGCTATCGCGGCGGTGTGCCGGGAGCGCGGCATTCGGGTGATCTCGGACGAGATATATCACGGGCTGAGCTTCGGCGCCCCGGCGGGATCGCTGCTGGAGCATCTGCCCGAGGCGTTCGTGGTCAATTCGTTCTCCAAGTATTTCAGTATGCCGGGCTGGCGGCTCGGCTGGCTGGTGGTGCCGCCCGCCAGCATCGCGGCGGCGCGGGCGCGGATGGGCAACCTGTTCCTGACTCCGCCGGTGATCGCGCAGCGCGCCGGGCTGGTGGCGTTCGAATGCGGCGAGGAACTGGCCGGATATGTGGGCACTTATGCCCGCAACCGCGAGCTGATGCTGGCGGCGCTGCCGGCGCTGGGGCTGGAGCGGATCGCGCCGCCGGACGGGGCGTTCTATATCTACGCCGATGTCGGCCACCTGACGCAAGACAGCCTGGCGTTCTGCGAACAGCTACTGCGCGATACCGGCGTGGCCACCGCGCCGGGGCTGGATTTTGATCCGGTCGACGGCGGACGCTACATCCGGTTCAGCTTTGCCGTCTCGACCCCGCTGGTCGAAGCGGCGCTCGCGCGGATGATCCCGTGGTTCCAGTCGCACGCCTGAGCGCTTTTTGGCGGAGGCGCTGCACTCGCGGCGCTATGCAAGGTTCGGCCGCGCGCTGTCGCGAAATGGTACGCTGCCGGGCTTTGGGTGTTTATCCCTGATTGACGCGGGACCGTCCCGTCCGGAAATGGCAGCGACTGATTGGCAGGAGTACCGGCTTTCGTGCCCGACAATGCAATATCGATGGCGGACCGCCCCTGGCGGCAGCGCCTTGCGGAACTGGCGCTGGCCTGTGCCGGATCGTTCGCGGCGGACGAGGCCGCCCGCATCGGCGAGGCCTGCAAGTTGCTGGCGCGCGCGCCGGACCGGGCGCTGGCGGCAGGACTGGCGCTGCCCGCGCCGGCGCGGGTGGAGGCGCTGCT
>VMTF01000019.1 GCA_013791705.1 Sphingomonadales bacterium
ACCTTGCCGCCCATGCAGAATCCGACAAGGCCGACCTTGGCGACGCCGGCCTTCTTCCGAACCCACCGGATCGTCGCTTCGACGTCGCGAATCCCGGCGTCGAAATCGTGCGCCATCATATATTCGAGCGACTTCTGGAACTGCTCCGGGACATCCGAGTCGAGTTCGATCCCTTCGGCCTGCCGCCAGAACACCTCGGGCGCCACGGCGAGATAGCCGAGCGCGGCCCAGTGGTCGGCCTTCTTGCGGACGTCGGCATTCACCCCGAAAATCTCCTGGATGACGATGATCGCTGCGCGTGGCTTGCCTTCCGGCTGCACCACATAGGCCGGGAAACTGCTGTCGCCCTCATAAGTCGGAATGCGGATGGTCTCGCCCATGTCGGTCTCCTCTGATCTGGCGCCTTTCTCAAGGTTTACGCCCGCCCGATGGACTTTGCCAAGTCTGTGTGCCAGCACTGTGTCTGCGCAGGCAGGGCTGCCTGTCAGAAAGGGAATCCGGGAATGAAGTTGAATGTAGAGGTTGACTGCACCCCCGTGGAAGCGCGCACTTTCCTCGGCCTGCCGGATGTCACCAAGGCGAACGAAGCCTATGTCGATGCGGTGATGAAGGCGATGCAGGGCGTGGGCAGCGTCGAGCAGCTCCAGGCGATGACGCGCCAGTTCGCGCCGATGGGCGAGTTCGGCATGAAGCTGTTCTCGCAGTTCATGGATAGCAGCGTGCTGGGCAAGAAGAGCGACTGACCCGCTCGCCGACGGGACGATGACCGCGACGATCTTCGCCCTGTCCAGCGGCGCGCCCCCTGCGGCGATCGCCGTGGTTCGCGTGAGCGGACCAGACGCGGCCGCTGTGCTGCACCATCTTGCCGGCCGGGTGCCGCCCGCCCGCCGCGCCGTTACCGCCACCCTCCGCGATCCTGCCGGCGAGTTGCTCGATCGCGCGCTTGTACTCTGGCTCCCCGGCCCCACAACCGTCACCGGCGAAGATTGCGCTGAGCTGCATCTGCACGGCGGCCGCGCGGTGGTCGGCGCGGTAGAGGCCGTACTCGCGGCCCTGCCCGGATTGCGCCGCGCCGAACCGGGCGAGTTCACCCGCCGCGCCTTCGCCAATGGCCGGATCGATCTGGCCGAAGCCGAAGGCCTGGCCGACCTGCTCTCCGCAGAAACCGAACTGCAGCGTCAGTCGGCACTCGCCATGGCCGGCGGCCAATTCTCGCGCACGGTCGCCACCTGGCGCGAAAATCTGTTGATCCTCTCCGCCCAGCTCGAAGCGGTGCTCGACTTCGCCGACGAAGACGATGTCGCCGCATTGCCGGAAAGTTTCACGTGGAACATCGGCCTGCTGCGCGGGGAAATTGCCGCGTGGCTCGACCGCCCGCGTGCCGAAGCGCTGCGCGAAGGCTTCCGCGTCGTTCTCGCCGGACCGCCCAACGCCGGCAAGTCGACCCTGTTCAACGCCCTCGTCGAGAGTGACGCTGCGATCATCAGCCCCACCGCCGGGACCACGCGCGACGTGTTGACCCGCCCGGTGTCGCTGGCAGGGATTCCGTTCCTGTTCCTCGATACCGCCGGTTTGCGCGACCACTCGGCCGACGCGATCGAAATGATGGGAGTCGATCGCGCCCGCAGCGAACTTGCTCGCGCCGATCTCGTGCTGTGGCTCGGCCCGGAAGGAGAATGCCCGCCGGACGCCTGGAACATCGCGCCGCAGTGCGACCGTTCCGATGCGGAGCGCAAGGTCTGCGCCCGTCACCGCGTTTCCGCCGTGACCGGGGCCGGGCTCGATGGACTGCGCGCCGACCTTGTCGCCACCGCCCGCGCGGCCCTTCCCAAGCCGGGCGATGCCGCGCTCAGCTCGCGCCAGCACCATTTGCTCGCCGAAGCGGAACAGGAATTGGTGCAGGCGGAAATGCTGACCGATCCCTTGTTGATTGCGGAAAGCCTGCGCCTCGCTCGCGTGTCGTTCGATGCTCTGCTGGGCCGCACGACCACCGAAGATATGCTCGACGCGTTGTTCGGGCGTTTCTGCATCGGCAAATAGTCCGACAAGGCAGCATCCTCCGCCCCGCCGATGTTACACGTGAAACAGGCCGCCCGCGAATCTGGACCCGCCACGCCAAATCCTGTAAGCGCGCGGCCATGCACCAGTTCGACATCATCGTCGTGGGTGGCGGGCACGCCGGCTGCGAGGCGGCTGCGATCGCCGCCCGCATGGGCGCGCGGGTCGCGCTGGTCAGCTTCGATCCGGCGACGATCGGCGCGATGAGCTGCAATCCGGCGATCGGCGGTCTCGGCAAGGGTCACCTCGTCCGCGAGGTCGATGCCTTCGATGGACTGATCGCCCGCGCCGCCGATGCCGCCGCGATCCACTACCGGATGCTCAATCGCTCGAAGGGCAGCGCGGTGCAGGGGCCACGCGTGCAGGCTGACCGCACACTGTTCAAGGCCGCGATCCAGGATTTGTTGACCCGGCAAGGCGATCTCACGCAGATCGCGGGCGAAGCGGCGGCGCTGCGCCTCGAAGGCGGACGCGTGGTTGGCCTCACCCTGGCCGATGGTACGGCGCTCGGCGCGCGCGCAGTGGTCTTGTGCACCGGCACGTTCCTCGGCGGCACGCTGTTTCGCGGCGAGGAACGGATCATCGGGGGGCGCATCGGCGAGGCTTCGGCCCGGATCCTCGCGCAGCAATTGCGCGAGGCCGAACTGCCGATGGCCCGGCTCAAGACCGGCACCCCGCCGCGGCTCGATGGCCGTTCGATCGATTGGTCGCAGCTTGAAGAGCAAGCCTCTGATCCCGAGCAGTGGACCATGTCGGCGCTGGAGAGTGGCCGCACCAACCCGCAAGTGTTCTGCGCGATCACCCGTACCAACCCGGCGTCGCACGATGTGATCCGGGCGAATCTGCACCGCTCGCCGTTGTTCACTGGCGCGATCGGAGCTTCTGGTCCGCGCTATTGCCCTTCGATAGAGGACAAGATTCACCGCTTCGCCGATCGCGATGGCCATCAGGTGTTTCTCGAACCCGAAGGTCTGGACACCCCCCTCGTCTATCCCAATGGCATCAGCACATCGCTGCCGGCCGAAGTTCAGCTCGCCATGCTGCGGACGATGGACGGTCTCGCGGCGGTCGAAATGGCGGTGCCCGGTTATGCGGTGGAGTACGATCATATCGATCCGCGTGCGCTGCGTCCCAGCCTCGAACTGAAGGCCATTCAAGGGCTCTATTGCGCCGGCCAGCTCAATGGCACGACCGGCTATGAGGAAGCAGCGGCGCAGGGCCTCGTCGCGGGGATGCAGGCGGCGGCAGCGGTGCTTGGCCGAGAACCTGCGCCGCTTGACCGGGCCAATTCCTACATGGCGGTGATGATCGACGATCTGACCTTGCACGGGGTGAGCGAGCCTTACCGGATGCTGACGGCCCGCGCCGAATATCGCCTGCGGTTGCGCGCCAACAATGCCGGCACGCGGCTCACCCCGCTGGCAATGGGCGTCGGTGCGGTGGGAACGGCGCGCCAGGAATGGTTCGTCCGGCGCAGCGAAGAACGCGCCCGGCTCGATGCGGCGCTCGAACGCGAAGTCGGCGCGGCCGAGCTTGGCCGTGGCGGTCTGCCCGTGCGGATGGACACTGGCCGCCTGCCGCTGCGCGACTGGCTGCGCTTTGGCGGGGTCGGTATCGCCGAGCTGGTCCCCTGGCTGGAGGGCGCAATCCCCGCCGACGCGGCGCTGGTCGAGGAAGTCGCCGAGGATGCCGCCTATGCGCCCTATCTCGTCCGCCAGGAGAGCGAGCTGCGCGACCTGCGGGCCAGCGAGGCGCTCCACTTGGGCGATGACTTCCCCTATGGCGCGATCCCCGGCCTCTCGCGCGAAATGGTCGAGCGCCTGCAGCGGGCTCGGCCTGCAACATTGGCGACAGCGGGCCGTGTCCCTGGCATTACCCCGGCTGCGTTGGCGGCGCTGCTGGTTCACGCCCGGCGGCGCGCGGCGGCATGATCGCTTCCGAGGCTGAGGCGCGCGCCTGGCTCCAGACCCTGCCCGAAGTCGATGCCGCCGCGTTGGAACGGCTCGAACGGCTGGTGGGCCTGCTGATCGAGGAAAATGCCCACCAGAATCTCGTCTCGGCGGCGAGTCTGGACCACGTCTGGCAACGTCACATCGCCGATAGTGCGCAGCTCCTGCCGCACGTTCCCCGTGAAAAATCCTCGCCGTGGCTCGATCTCGGCACAGGCGCCGGGTTCCCCGGTTTGGTGATTGCAGCTTTGCGACCAGAAGCCGAAGTCCTGATGGTCGAATCGCGGGCACGCCGAATCGAATGGCTCGCCCGCGCGGCGGAATTGCTCGATTTGCCGCGTGCTCAAGTGCTTGGCAGCCGACTCGAACTTGTCGAAGCGCGCGCTGTGCAGGTCATCTCGGCCCGCGCCTTTGCCCCGCTTGATCGTTTGCTGGACATTTCTGCGCGATTTTCCACAGCCGACACGCTATGGCTGTTGCCCAAAGGCCGTTCGGCGCGGGATGAAGTGAATCAACTTTCCGGCTGGGCGCATCAGTTTCACGTGGAACACTCGTTGACCGATCCCGCAGCCGGGATCGTGATCGGCACGCTCAAGGGCCGCACCGCGAACAAGAGGGCACGCAAGCCATGATCCGCATCGCGATTGCAAACCAGAAAGGCGGGGTCGGCAAGACCACGACGGCGATCAATATCGCCACCGCGCTGGCGGCCACCGGCTGGAAAACGCTGCTGATCGATCTTGATCCGCAAGGCAACGCGTCAACCGGAATCGGCGTCGGCACTTCCGAGCGGGAGCGTTCGACTTACGATGTCCTGGTCGATCAGGCTCCACTGTCGGCCTGTATCGTGCCAACCCGGATTCCCAATCTCGATCTCGTGCCCGCTACGGTGGATCTGTCCGGCGCGGAAGTCGAACTGGTCAATGTCGATCACCGCACCGACCGGCTGCGCCATGCTTTCGCCCAGGACACCGGGCACGACATCTGCTTCATCGATTGTCCGCCATCGCTTGGGTTGCTGACATTGAACGCGCTGTCTGCGGCTGACACTTTGCTGGTTCCGCTGCAGTGCGAATTCTTCGCGCTTGAGGGATTGAGCCAGTTGTTGCGGACGGTCGAGCAGGTGCAACAACGCTTCAACGCGTCGCTCGGCATCATCGGGGTCGCCCTCACGATGTTTGATCGGCGCAATCGGCTGACCGACCAGGTTGCCGATGACGTGCGCTCGTGCCTCGGCAGTCTCGTGTTCGAAGCGGTGATCCCGCGCAATGTCCGCCTGTCGGAAGCGCCCAGCCACGGGCTACCCGCGCTTGTCTACGATTATAACTGCGCGGGCAGCCGGGCCTACATGGCCCTGGCCCGCGAACTGATTGGCCGCTTGCCCGAACGAAGGAAAGCCGCATGAGCGACGATCCCGCCGCGACCGAACATCCCGCCGGCGCTCCGCCGGCCGTGCGCAAGAAGCCGCCCGCACTCGGGCGCGGCCTTGGGGCGCTGCTTGGCGATGTCCGGCGCGAGGAGCCGCTGGTGGCAGCGGGTGGCAGTACCTCCGTTTCAACTGCGGTCAGCGGCTTGGCCGCGCTGGCGGTTGCGGCGATCGAACCACACCCCGAACAGCCGCGCCGCCATTTTGATGAAGCCGCGCTGGACGAGCTCGCTGCGTCGATTGCCGCGCGCGGGGTGATCCAGCCCGTCATTGTCCGGCCTTTGGGCGATGGCCGCTATCAGCTCGTTGCGGGGGAGCGCCGCTGGCGTGCGGCCCAGCGTGCCCAGCTACACGAGATTCCGGCCCTCATTCGCGAACTCAGCGAGCGCGAGGTGATGGCCTTGGCCCTCATCGAGAACCTCCAGCGCGAGGATCTCAATCCGATCGAAGAGGCACGCGCCTACCATCGGCTCGCCGAATCGGGAGGGATGACCCAGGCTGACATTGCGCGAATGGTCGATAAATCGCGCAGCCATGTCGCGAACTTCCAGCGCCTGCTCAGCCTGCCCGAACCGGTGATCATGCTGGTCGAAACGGGCAGCCTGTCGATGGGCCACGCCCGCGCCCTGATCGGCAATGACGAAGCCGAGGCACTCGCCCGCACCGCGGTCGACAAGCAGCTTTCGGTTCGCGATGTCGAAAAGCTCGCCCGTCGCCGCCCCCGCAGCGGAGCATCCGCGCCGCGCCGGGCTCGCGCATCCGACGAATGGGCGCAGAACGCCGATATCCTGGCGGTCCAGAATCATCTGGAAGAGTTTCTTGGCCTCGGCGTGAAGATCACGGTCGATCCCGATCCGACTTCGGGCACGGTCGCGATCCGTTACAAGACGCTCGATCAGCTCGATCTGATTTGCCAGCGGCTCACCGGCGGCAACATCTGACGCGATGCAGCCCGAAGTTGCGCCGCGCAACTTCGGGCTGCATCGCGTCAGATGTTGCCGCCGGTGAGCCGCTGGCAAATCAGATCGAGCTGATCGAGCGTCTTGTAACGGATCGCGACCGTGCCCGAAGTCGGATCGGGATCGACCG
>VMTF01000053.1 GCA_013791705.1 Sphingomonadales bacterium
GCCGGTCCCCGCGCCTTCGTCCCGCGCGCCCGAGCTGTCAGCGGCTCCGGTCGCGGCGACCGGCGGTGCCACCTTGGGCCGGGGGATCGCCACCTTGGGCTTGGGCGCAGCCCCTTCACGCGGCACTGCGCGCTTGCCCGCCTCGCCGGCGGCCCCCTCGGCCGCGCCGCCTTTCGGTTCAGGCGGCGGCGGCGGGCTGGGCTCCACCGTCTTCACCGTAACCGTGAACGTCGTCACGACCGCGTCCACCGCCTTGCTGGTGAAATCCGGCGCAAAGGCCCGGATCAGCAGTCCTATCGCCAGCAGATGCAGCACCGCCACCGCGACGAATGCACCGACGCGCACCGGCCGGGACGAGGAAAGGTCGGCTCGATTCATCGGCTTGCTTGTGCCACGGCTTGATCGCGCCCGAAAGCGGGTTGGCGCTATTGGCCGGACGATGCGCTGCCCGCGCGCAGGGCGGCAAGATCAGCCGGCGTGTTGATATTCGCGCTCGGCGTGGGCAGCGCCACCGCCCGCGCGCCCAGCGCCTCGGCCAGCGCCCGCATCGAATGGCGCCCGGTTCCGCCCAGGATCGCCGCTACCGTGTCCGCCGCCGCCACCGGCCACAGCCCGACGACCGGCTGGTCGCCCACATAAGCGGGCGCGAAGGCGAGCAATTGGAGAAGATCCCCCGGCAGCCCCGGCGAATCCACCCCGCAGGTCAGCACCGCCGCGAAGCCCTGATCGCGCGCGAACCGCAAGGCCCCGGCCATTCCGCCGAGCGGCCCCAGCCCCGGCGCGGGCCAATCGGGCACGCAGCGCACGCCGGACTCGCCCTGCACTTCGGCCTCGTTCCGCCCGATCACCACCACCGCCCCGCACCAGCCTTCAAGTTGCGCGACGGCCCGCTCCAGCAGGGTGTGCCCATCCAGCTCGGCCAGGGCCTTGTCGCTGCCGAACCGGGTCGATTGCCCGCCCGCCAGCACCGCGCCAAGGATCAGTTTCCGCTCCATGCTGCACCCACGCCCCGCTGTTTGAATCATAGCGCCTGCGCCGCCGCCCAGCCGCTCGCCCAGGCCCATTGGAAATTGTATCCGCCCAGCCAGCCGGTAACGTCAACCGCCTCGCCGATCGCATGGAGCCCGGGAACCCGCTTGGCCTCCATCGTCTTCGAGGAAAGCTCGGCGGTACTGATCCCGCCGGCGGTCACTTCGGCTTTGGCAAAGCCTTCGCTACCGTTGGGCGTAAAGCGCCAGTCGGCCAGCCGCCCCTGCGCAGCCAGCAGGACACGGTCTGCCGCGCGGCCAAGTTCGCCTTCGATCCCGAGCTGCTCACACAGCGTTGCCGCCAGCCGCTCGGGCAGGGTTTCGCGCAGCAGCTTGCGCAAGCCCGCCCTGGGCTGCGCGGCCTTGGCCGCCAGCAGCCAGCCAGCGGGAAGATCGGGCAGGAAATTCACGCCGACCTGCTCGCCGTGATGCCAGTAGGACGATATCTGCAGGATCGCCGGACCGGACAGCCCGCGATGGGTAAACAGCGCCGCCTCGCGAAACGCCGTCTTGCCGCAGCGCGCGATCACATCGGCGGAAACCCCCGAAAGCTCCTGAAACAGCGCGTCCTCGCCGCTCAGCGTCAGCGGCACCAGCGCGGGGCGCGGCTGGACCACCTTCAGGCCGAACTGGCGGGCCAGGTCATAGGCCAAACCGGTCGCGCCCAGCTTCGGGATCGAAGGCCCGCCCGTGGCGATCACCAGCGCGGGCGCCGCCGCCGTGCGCCCTCCCACGGCCACATGGAACAGCCCGTCGGCATGGGTAACGCCGCCGATCGCGGCTCCGCACGACACTTCGACGCCGCCAAGCGCACATTCGTCCAGCAGCATCGCGACAATCTGGCGCGCCGAGCCATCGCAGAACAACTGCCCGAGCGTCTTCTCGTGCCACGCAATTCCGTAACGTTCTACCAGCGCCAGGAAATCGACCGGTGTGTAGCGGCTGAGCGCGGACTTGGCGAAATGCGGGTTCTGCGACAGATAACGCTCGGGCGCGGTCCCCAGATTGGTGAAATTGCAACGCCCGCCGCCGGAAATCAGGATCTTCCTGCCCACCTCTTCAGCGTGATCGAGCAACAGCACGCGGCGGCCCCGCTGCCCCGCCACCGCCGCGCACATCAGCCCGGCCGCGCCGCCGCCCAGCACAATCGCGTCATGGCTCGCACTCATGCGGGAGCAAGTCTGGTGAAGCCTGGCATCGCGCCGCCTTAGAGCCTGTCCGCTCCGCAGGAAAGTGCACTGCACCATCAACCGCGGCTTGGCTTTCGCGGTGCGCCTGCTAGGCGGGGCGAATGCTGACAATTCAGGGAATCACGGTGCGCCTCGGCGGGCGCAATATTCTTGATCGCGCCACGGCGGCGATTCCGCCGCGCGGCAAGGTCGGACTGATCGGCCGCAATGGCGCCGGAAAATCGACGCTGGTGAAGGCGATCATCGGCGAGCTTGATCCCGACGAGGGCGAGATCGAGATGCCGCGCCGCACCCGGCTGGGCTACATCGCGCAGGAAGCGCCGAGCGGCACCGCCACCCCGTTCGAAACGGTGCTCGACGCCGATGTCGAGCGCACCGAACTGCTCGCCGAATCCGAAACCTGCACCGATCCCGACCGGCTCGGCGACGTGCATGAGCGCTTGCTGGCGATTGACGCCTACAGCGCGCCCAGCCGCGCCGCGCGCATCCTGATCGGCCTCGGCTTCGACGAGGAAATGCAGGGCCAGCCGCTCGATACCTTCTCGGGCGGGTGGAAGATGCGCGTCGCGCTGGCATCGCTGCTGTTTTCCGCGCCCGACGTGCTGCTGCTCGACGAACCGTCGAACCACCTCGACCTCGAAGCGACGCTGTGGCTGGAAAACTTCCTGAAAGCCTATCCCGGCACGCTGATCGTGATCAGCCACGAGCGCGATCTGCTCAACAACGTGGTCGACAACATCCTGCATTTGCAGGGCGGCAAGCTGACGCTCTACCCCGGCGGCTATGACAGCTTCGAGCGCCAGCGCGCCGAACGGCTGGCGCAGCAGGCTGCCGCCCGCGCCGCGCAGGACGCCCAGCGCGCCAAGTTGCAGGACTACGTGGCGCGCAACTCCGCCCGCGCCTCCACCGCCAAGCAGGCGCAGTCACGCGCCAAGATGCTGGCGCGGATGCAGCCGATTGCCGCGCAGCTCGAAGATCCGACGCTGAGCTTCGATTTTCCCGATCCGACCGAGCTGCGCCCGCCGCTGATCACGCTCGACCTCGCGGCAGTGGGCTATGCGGCAGACACCCCGATCCTCCAGCGGCTCAACTTGCGGATCGATCCGGACGACCGGATCGCGCTGCTGGGCCGCAATGGCAACGGCAAGACCACGCTCGCCCGGCTGCTGGCCGCGCAGCTCACCCCGATGGCGGGGGAAATCCACACCTCGGGCAAGATGCAGATCGGCTATTTCACCCAGTATCAGGTGGAAGAGCTTTCGTCCGACGCGACCCCGCTCGAACTGATGACCCGCGCAATGAACGGCAAGACCCCGGCAGCGGTGCGCGGCCAGCTCGGCCGGTTCGGCTTTTCCGGCAACCGCGCCACCGCGCAGGTCGCCACGCTGTCGGGCGGCGAGCGCGCGCGGCTGGCGCTGGCGCTGGTCACGCGCGACGCGCCGCACCTCCTCATCCTCGACGAGCCGACCAACCACCTCGACATCGACGCGCGCGAGGCGCTGGTTCAGGCGCTCAACCAGTATTCCGGCGCGGTGATCCTGATCAGCCACGATCGCCACATGGTCGAACTGACCGCCGACCGGCTGGTGCTGGTCGATAGCGGCACCGCGCAGGAATATGCCGGCAGCATCGAGGACTATATCGACTTCATCCTTGGCCGGAACCAGCCGCGCGACGGACAGGACGAAGGCGGCAAGCCCAAGGGCAGCAAGAAGGATCGCCGCGCGGCTGCGCAAGCGCGCGACAACTTGCGCGTGCTCCAGAAGCAGGTCACTGAAACCGAAGGCTTGATGACCCGGCTGCAAACGCAATTGACCGCGATCGACCGGGCGATGTTCGATCCTTCCAGCGCCGCGCCCGATCTCGCCAAGCTGGCGATGGGCGAACTCTCGCGCCGCCGCGCCGCAGTTGCCGGGGAACTGGAGGAAGCCGAAGCGGACTGGATGAAGGCCTGCGAGACACTCGACCTCGCGCAGCAGGCGACATGATGACGAGCCGCGCATGAGTGTCGCGTTCCGCCGGGACAGCGACGAGGAGCACCTCGAACCCCGGTTCGAAATCCCGCTCCCGCCGGGCCGCAATCTCGTCACGCCGCGCGGGCTCGAACTGATCGCCGCACGCGTGGCCGAGCTTGAAACGGGCCTGCCGCTGGTTTCGGGCGAAGACGAGATCAAGGAAGCCAAGCGCACCTTGCGCTACTGGCGCAGCCGGCTGGCGACAGCCGAGCCGATGCCAAGTCCGGCCGGAGACAAGGTCGCATTTGGCTGCCGGGTCGATTTCCTGCTCGGCGGCAAGCCGCGCACGATCACGCTCGTCGGCCACGACGAGGCCGATACAGCGGCCAACAAACTGGCCTTCACCGCCCCCCTCGCCCGCGCGCTGACCGGCGCGGAAGTGGGCGATCTGGCCGATTTCAACGGGCAGGCCGATGCGATCGAAGTGCTGAAGATCGAACCGGCCGGTTGAATGCTCCCCTCCCCAGCGGGGAGGGGGAGCGGGGCGAAGCTCCGCGTCTGATCCGGCCTCGGTACGCCCCCACCCAACCTCCCCCGCAAGGGGGAGGAGCGACGTGGTTCACGGTAACTTCATCATGCGCTACCGCGTCAGCCACCATTTCATGAGCCGGTGAGCGATGGCCCGCGCCGGCGGGGCGATATAGGCGCCATCTTTCGCGCCGCTCATCGCGTGGGCCACTTCGGCGCGGGTGAACCAGCGTGCGTCGTCGAGCTCGGTCGTGTCGATGGTGATTGCCGGATCGTCGGCAAAGGCATGGCACCCGATCATCAGCGACGACGGGAACGGCCACGGCTGGCTCGCGACATAGGTCACGTCGCGCGCGATCACCCCGGCCTCCTCGAACACCTCGCGCTTGACTGCTTCCTCGATCGATTCGCCGGGTTCGATGAACCCGGCCAGCGCCGAGAAGAACCCCGGCGCGAAGCGCGGCTGGCGGCCGAGCAGGACGCGGCCCTCATGTTCAACCAGCATGATCGTCACCGGATCGACGCGCGGAAAATGCTCGCCCTTGCAGGTGGCGGAGGTGCAACTGCGCTGCCAGCCGCCCTTGTTCAGAACCGTCGCCTCGCCGCAGCGCGCGCAGAAGCGGTGGCGGGCGTGCCAGTCGACCAGCGAACGCGCGCCGCCATAAGTGGCGAGGTCTTCGGGCGAAAGCTGGCCGATCGCCTGCCACAGTGCCGGATTGGGCGGGGCAACGCTGCCGATCAGTTCGGGCGCGACCGCCGCGAAGTAGCCGCGTCCGTCGAGCACGCCAAGGAACACCAGTTCGGCCGCCGGATCGGCGTCGGCGAGCGTGCCCCAGGCGAGGTTGCCATCCTGATCGACTTCGGGCGACAGTCCGTTCAGCCGCAGCAGCCGCGCGCGCCAGTTGGTCAAGCCGGCCAGCGCTTCCGGATCGGCACGGATATGATCGGCACGGTCGATCCGCGCGCCCGCGAAGGCAATTTGAAGGCCATTGGTCACGAGTCGTTCTCCCCGGACTCGCCTGTTGCCAGCACCAGCCGGGCCGCCTTGACGAACAGAGTCGGCAGGCCAGCCTCGGCCAAGCGGTCCAGCGGCCACCATTCCCCGATCCCGGGCGGATTGCCAGCGGGAATCGCGCTGGCGGCCACACTGAGCGCAAGTGTGAAGTGCGTGAAACCATGTGCGACCTGCCCGGCCGCGCGCCAGTCCGCCTCCAGCGGGGCCTGGCCCGATCCATCGCCCCGCGCTGACCAGCCATCGTCCGGCAGCGCGCGCATCCCGCCGAGCATCCCTTTGTCCGCCCGTTTTACCAGCCATACCGCACCATCCCGCTCGATCCAGAAGGCCCGGCCCTGCCGCTCGGGCCGGGCCGCCTTTGGCGCCTTGACCGGAAACGCCTCCGCCGCCGCCAGCCGCTGCGCCGCGCAATCCTGCGCCAACGGGCACAGCAGGCAACGCGGTTTGCGCGTGGTGCAGATGGTCGCGCCAAGGTCCATCATCGCCTGCGCGAAATCGCCGGCGCGCACCTCTGGCGTGATTGAGTCGGCCGCCGCCCTGATCGCCGCCCGTCCGCCCGGCAGCGGCGCATCAATCGCGAACAGCCGCGCCACGACCCGCTCGACATTGGCATCGACCACCACCGCGCGCCGCCCGAACGCGATCGCCGCCACCGCCGCCGCGGTATAGGCGCCAAGCCCCGGCAATTCGCGCAAGCCCGCTTCGCTATCCGGAAATTGCCCCCCGCGCTGCGCCACCGCCCGCGCGCAGGCGAGCAGGTTGCGCGCCCGCGCATAATAGCCAAGCCCCGCCCATGCGGCCATGACATCCTCGTCCGCCGCCGCCGCCAGCGCCGCGACCGTGGGCCAGGCCTGCGTGAACCGCGCGAAGTAAGGGCCGACCGCGGCAACAGTGGTCTGTTGAAGCATCACTTCCGACAGCCACACCCGGTAGGGATCGGGCCGCGTCGCCGTGCCGGGCGGAGCGCGCCACGGCAAGACCCGCGCATTGCGGTCGTACCAGCCGAGCAGGGCGGTTGCAGGGTCGGTGCAAATGGGATCGTGGCTGGCGGTCACGCCGCCGCTATGGCATGAGCCCGATTGCAATGGAACGGGATCGCAAAGCAGGCTCTGGACGGGGCACGGGCAAGGCCAGGCCCTATGAACGCCCGCGCGGCGGGGGAGCGCGCGCGATTGCCGACCTGATGCCGGAAATCGGCCGCACCGCGTTTCGCCGCTTCGGCTTCGTCCAGTCGAGCGTCGTTTCCCGCTGGCCCGAGATCGTCGGGCCGCAGCACGCCCGCATCTGCGCGCCCGAGGCGATCCGCTTTCCGCCCGGCGAGAAGACCGACGGCATCCTCCAGCTCGTCGTCGTACCAGCCCATGCCCCGCTGATCCAGCATGTCGTCCCCGAAATCATGGAGCGGGTGAACCGCTTCTTCGGCTACAAGGCGGTCGCCAAGGTGAAGCTTCGGCAAGGCGAGGTTAAGCCGCCGGCTGCTCGGGAGAAAACCACGGCGCCGCCGTCGCTGCGTCCGATTCCGATGGAACTGGGCGATTCCCTGCGTGATATCGGCGATCCGGAGTTGCGGCAGGTGCTGGAATCGCTGGCCCGCAGTCTCGAAGCGAACAACCGCAATGAAAGTTGAGCCACCGATGTCCTTCCGCCGCCTGATCGCCCTGCTGGCCGTCATCTGCGCCGCACTTGCCGCCACCGCCGCACCGGCCGCCGGCCCCAACTGGACCGGCACCGTCACGGTTACGCCCGAGGGCAGCCACGTGCTCGGCAACCCGCAGGCGAAGCTCAAGCTCACCGAATATGTCAGCTATACCTGCCCGCATTGCGCGCAGTTCGAGATCGCGTCCGATGCCCCGCTCCGGCTCGGCTATGTCAGCACCGGCCAGGTTTCGGTCGAACTGAAGCACCTGCTGCGCGATCCGGTCGATGCCACCGTCGCCTTGCTGGCAAATTGCGGCCCGAAGGAGAATTTCTTCGCCAATCACGCGGCCTTCATGCGCCGCCAGCGCGAATGGATGGCCCCGCTGGCAGTGGCGAGCGACGGACAGCGCCAGCGCTGGTCGACCGGGTCTTTTCTGGCCCGCCGCCGCGCGATCGCCAACGATTTTCACCTCTATGACATCATGGAACGGCGCGGCTATTCGCGCCCGATGGTCGATCGCTGCCTGGCCGACGAGGCGATGGCCCGGCGGATCGCCGGACATAACGCCGACGCGGACCGCCTCGGCATCGAGGGCACGCCGAGTTTCGTGCTGAACGGCGTTCGGCTGGCGGGAACCCATACCTGGGAGGCCGTCGAAGCGCAGTTGCGCGCCCGGTTGTGAAGGCGAACCCTGTGGAGAGTTCGGGGGAATGGCCGGCACCGCACTTTCCGCGGCGAACCTGCTTCGCTAGCCTTGGCCGCCCTGCTTCGCTCGCCTTGGCAAAATTGTCCCAAGCGGCATTGTCCCAAGAGGCATCACCGTCCCGATAGGAACTACCCGATGGATCGCTCTGCAATTTCCCGCCTGACCCTCGTTGCCGCGCTGCTCCCGCTCGCGCTCGGCCTCGGCGCCTGCAAGCAGGACGCCGCAGGCGGCGCAAGCGCCGCGCCGGTCGCGGCCGTGGCCCCGCCCGCCGGCCAGGCCTGGACCGATCTGGTCGCGGTAACGCCCGACGGGGGCTATGTGATGGGCAATCCGCAAGCCCCGGTGAAAGTGATCGAATACGGCTCGCTGTCGTGCCCGCACTGCGCCACGCTTACGCAGGAAGGCTATCCCACGCTGGTGGGGAAATACGTCACCAGCGGCAAGGTAAGCCTGGAATTCCGCAGCTTCGCGATCCACCCGCAGGATATTCCGCTCACCATGCTCGTTCAGTGCGCCGGCACCGAGACGTTCTTCCCGCTGCTGGAGGAGGTCTACAAGAACTTCGACGCGGTGACCGAGCGGACCATGAAAGGCGCAGATTCCGCGAACGCCGCGATGCAACTGCCGGACAACCAGCGCTTCATCGCCCTCAGCGACGCGCTCGGCTTCACCGAATTCTTCGCCGCGCGCGGCGTTTCGAAGGATCAGGCCCACGCCTGCCTCGCCAACTTCGACAACGCTTCGAAAATCGCCAAGTTCTCCGAGGCTTATGGCGCCAAGGGGGTCGAATCCACTCCCACCCTGCTGATCAATGACCGCAAGGTCGAGGGGGCAACCTGGGCCGAACTCGACACTGCCCTGCAAACCGCCGGCGTCAGGTAGCGGCGACGCGAGGAGATCGGGCCTGATGCAGATCCGGCGGCTGAAGCTTAGTGGTTTCAAGAGCTTCGTCGAGCCTGCCGAACTGCGCGTCGAATCGGGACTGACCGGGGTTGTCGGCCCTAACGGTTGCGGCAAATCCAACCTGCTGGAAGCCATCCGCTGGGTCATGGGCGAAAGCTCGGCCAAATCGATGCGGGGCGGCGGGATGGAAGACGTGATCTTCGCCGGCACCGCACAGCGCCCGCCGCGCGATTTCGCCGAAGTGGTGCTCCACGCAGCAGGCGCCGATGGCGACGAACTCGAAGTTGTCCGCCGGATCGAGCGCGGCGCGGGGAGCGCCTACCGGGTCAACGGACGCGATGTGCGGGCCAAGGACGTGGCGCTGGTGTTTGCCGATGCCGCGACCGGCGCGCACAGCCCCGCGCTGGTCAGCCAGGGCCGGATCGCTGCGGTAATCGCCGCCAAGCCCGCCGAGCGGCGCCAGATGCTGGAAGAAGCGGCGGGCATCGCCGGCCTGCACGTGCGCCGCAAGGATGCCGAGCAGAAGCTGCGCGCGACCGAGAGCAACCTTGCCCGGCTCGAAGACCTGCTCGCCGGGCTCGACCAGCAGGTCTCCGCGCTACGGCGGCAGGCCCGTGCCGCCGAACGGTATACCGCCCTGTCGGACCGGATTCACACCGCCGAGGCGCGGCTGGTCTTCGCCCGCTGGCGCGATGCCGCCGCCGCCGCCGAGGCCGCGCGCAAGGAAGCGCAGGATGCCGAAGCCCGCGTAACCGCCGCGCAAACCGCCGCGCAAGCCGCACAGGCCGACCAGCGGGACGCGGCCGAAAAGCTGGCCGCAGCGCGTGACGAACTGGCCGACCGGCGCGACGATGCCAGCGCCCACGGCCACCGCCTCGCCACGCTCACCAGCCAGCTTGAAAGCGCCGAGCAACGACTTGCCGACCTTGAACGCCAGCGCGCCCGGCTGGAAGGCGACAAGGGCGATGCCGATCGGCTGACCAGCGACGCGGCCGCCGCGCTGGCCGGACTGGAACAGGATCTTGCTGCGAACGAAGCCGCGCTCGCCGCTGCCGAGGCCGAGCGGCCGGCCGTGGCGATGGCGCTGGAAAATGCCGATCGCGCCGCCCGTTCGGCCGAACTGGCGCTGGCACAGGCGACCGCGCAGCAAGCCGGGGTCGAAGCCGAGTGGCGGGTTGCCGACGCCGAGGCGGCGAGTGCCAGCGCGCGCCTAGCCCGGCTTGACGGCGAGGCCGCGCGCCAGGCGGATACCCTTGCCGCGCTGTCCCGAGAAGGTGACCCCGATGCGGCCCTCGCCGCGGTTCAGGTCCGGCTGCGCGAGACGGAAACGGCGCTCGCCGCCGCCCGCGCCGAACTCGAAGCCGGGCAGGCCCGCAAGGCCGCACTGCAATCGGCCCGTGACACCGCCTCCAGCGCGCTGGCCGCCGCGCGGGCGGACCTGGCCGGGATCGAACGCGAACATCAGGCGCTTCAGCGCGATCGCGAAGCCCGAGCGAGGCAGGCCAGCGCCCGGCACGGCCTGCCGCTTGCGCTCGACCAGGTCCGCGCCGCGCCGGGCTACGAGCGGGCGCTCACCGCCGTGCTCGGGCGCGACGCCAAGTCCGGGCTCGGTCCTGCTCCCACCGGTGAGGACGGCCGGTTCTGGACCGGCGCCGGCGTTCCGGCTGCGGTGGCGGACAACCTCGCCGCCCATGTCCCCACTTGTCCCGCCGAACTCGCCGCGGGCCTCGCGCTGGTCCTCGTCTCCGACGAGGACGATGGGCGCGTGCTGGCGCCGGGCGAATGGCTGGTGACCAAAGCCGGACTCCTGCGCCGCTGGGACGGGTTCGTCGCGCGCGGCGAAGGGGCCGCCGAAGCAGCCCGGCTTGAGGCCGAGAACCGGTTCGCCGCGCTCGGCGAGCAATTGCCGCCACTGCGCGCCGCCGTGACCGAGGCCGAGGCGACCCAAGCCGCCGCTGCGAACGAGCTGACCCAGCTTCAGACCGAACTGGTCGCGCGGGAACGCACCGCCGCCGCCGCCGCCGAGGCCGAACGCGCCGCCCTGCGCGCACTCGATCAGGCCGAGGCAGCCAAGGCGCGTCTTGCCACGCGGCGCGAGGAGCTGGCCCGGGCCGCCGCCGATCTGGCCGAACAGCGCAAGCAGGCCGAGGCCGAACTGGCCGGCGCGGACGAGCGCC
>VMTF01000100.1 GCA_013791705.1 Sphingomonadales bacterium
CGCTCACATTGCGCGGCGCGAGATGCGGATTGTGTTCGAGTAATGGTTTGCGCGGATCGGCAATTTCCGGATCGCGCCGGGAGACCAGGCGGAATTCGATCCGGCTGCCGTCTGGAGCGTGACGCGTTTGCCGCTCCAGTGGGAGATTTAGGGCGCTCGGCAAGTTTCGGGTGCGCGCTAATTCATTATCCGCACAGTCTTCCTCGCCGCGAGGTCTGCCGCTAAACTATTCTTATCATTTGCCGCTTATCCCGAGCGGTGATGAGAAATTGGGGAAATCGACTCATCAAGCGACTGGCGGCGCGCCTGGCGGTGCTGCTGGTGCTTGTGATGCTGCACGGCACCATTTTGCCGGGCGCAGCGGCGTTTGCCGACCCGGGCGCCCCGCGTGCGATTGACCTTACCGGCTGCATAACCCCGCAGCGCCCGGGCGACGACCCGGCCCGTCTGTTTGCCGATCCAGCCCGGTTCGATTGCCGCAAGTCGGAACACGCATGGGGTGCCGGGGATTACTGGATGCGGCTGTCCATTCCCGCTGCGGCGGGTGCCGCGATGGCCGGGGACGGCGATCAGGCGCCGATTTTCCGATTTGTGCCCCAGTGGCAGCGGATGCTGGCGTTCCATACGCGCGACGCCGACGGCCGGATCGTATCGCAATGGTTCGACGACACCGATCTGTCGCGCCTGACCGGGATCGGCGAAGGCATCGGCATTTCGCTCGGCGGGCCGGAGCCACCGGTCACCGACGTCCTGATCCGGATCGACGGCGCGCTTAACGCCTATGGGCTCATCACCGATCCGCAAGTGCTTGATGCCAAGGGGCTGCACGGCGAGGAATTGGTCGCCACCGCAGTCTTCGCCGCCTTTGCCGGGCTCGGCATCGGGCTGTTCTGCTATAATTTCGTGCTCTGGCTGACGATCCGCGAACGCTTCCAGCTAACCTATTGTCTCTCGTTGCTGGCGATGCTGGCGTACGTCTGGGCCAGTTCGGGCACAATGGCGGTGCAGTTTCCGGACACCCCCCACACGACGCGGCTGGCGACCTGCTATCTGATGCTGGCGTTCGTCGGGGCGCTCTCGCTGCAATTCTTCACCGACTTCATCGAGAAGGGGAAGATTCCCCGGCGCCTGCGCGCGATTGCGCGCAACGCCGGATTTGCCTCGATCGTCGCGGCGCTCGCGGTGATCGTGGCGCCGCCCGAATGGCGCCCGCTCGCCGATCGGGCCTATGTCGCCACGTTCATGCTGCTGCCGCCGCTGGGCGCGGCGATGACGGTGATCGCATGGCGAAGGGGCAGCACCGCAATCCGCGTGCTGGCGATCGCCTGGCTGGTTCCGATCGTGGTGACGATGGTCCGCATCGCCAGTGCTTTTCACATTTTCGACAGCGATATGGTCGTGCGCTATTCGCTGATTGTCGCGATGACCATCGAGTCGTTGCTGTCTTCACTGGCGATGTCTTTCCGGATCAAGCTGATTGCCGCTGAACGCGATCGGGCGCTGGCCGATGAACGCGCCGCGCGCGAGCTGGCCAACGTCGATTCGCTGACCGGCCTGCTCAACCGCCGCGCCTTGCTGGAACAGGTCGTCGAATGGTCCAGCCCGGAGTCGCTGCGGCTGCTGCTGGTCGATATCGATCGCTTCAAGCTGATCAACGATGGCCACGGCCACCTCGTCGGCGACGAGGTGCTGCGCGAGGTGGCGGAGGTGCTGGCGATGCGGGCCGATCTGCGGGCCAGCGTTGCCCGCATCGGGGGCGAGGAATTCGCGCTGATCGGAACCGCCGAGGAACTCAGCGAGGCGGTCGCGCTCGGCATTCTCGCGGATATCCGCAGCCGGACCATGACCGACGGCGTAAGGGTGACCGTCAGCATCGGCATGGCCGCGGGCATGGTCCGCAGCGACGACGAGTGGCGCGAGCTCTATCGCCGCGCGGACGCTGCGCTCTACCGGGCGAAAAGCGAAGGCCGCAACCGGGCGGTCGATGCCGGACAAAGCGGCCGGTCCCAGCAGGATCCTGGTTCGCTCGCCGTAGCCTGAGGCGCGTTGAGAACGACTTCTCGCAACTGCAGCATTTGGGGCTTGGCAAAGGCGGCCGGGTGGTGCAGACCATTGCCAAGCGGGGGTCTATGCCAACAACTGACAAGCCGACCTACGATGAGATGTTCGACGACGCAGGCGCCGTCAGGGCCGCCTATGCCGGATACAATGCGTGGTATGGCGCGCAGGATCATGGCTGGCTGCGCAAGCAGCCCCGCGAGGCGGAACGGGTCTTTCGCCGGACCGGCATAACGTTCAACGTCTATGGACAAGGTGACGGCGAAGAACGGTTGATCCCGTTCGACATGGTGCCGCGGATCATCACCGCTATCGAGTGGCGCAAGCTGTCGCGCGGGATCGAACAGCGTGTGCGTGCGCTCAACGCGTTCCTCCACGATGTCTATCACCGGCAGGAGATCGTCCGCGCCGGCAAGCTGCCCGAACGTCTGCTGCGCGTGAACGATGCCTACTTGCCCGAAATGGCGGGGTTCGTCCCGCCCGGCGGCGTCTACACCCATATCGTCGGGGTCGATCTGGTCCGCACCGGGCCGGACGAGTTCATGGTGCTGGAAGACAATGCCCGCACGCCTTCGGGGGTCTCCTATATGCTGGAGAACCGCGAAACGATGATGGCGATGTGTCCCGAGCTGTTTACCCGGGCCCGGGTCCGGCCGGTGGGCGACTATCCGCGCCGCCTGGCGAGCAGCCTCGCCGCCTGTGCGCCGCCGGCCACCCAGTTGCGACAGGGCGAACGCCCGACCGTGGCGGTGCTCACCCCGGGGATCTACAACTCGGCCTATTTCGAACATGCCTTCCTGGCCGACCAGATGGGCGCCGAACTGGTTGAGGCGAGCGACTTGCGCGTCGACAACGGACGCGTGGCGATGCGCACCACACGCGGCTGGAAGGCGATTGACGTGCTCTATCGCCGGGTCGACGACGAATACCTCGATCCGCTCACTTTCAACCCCCCCTCGATGCTGGGCGTGCCGGGCATCATGGACGTTTATCGCGCGGGCGGAATCACCATTGCCAACGCGCCGGGCACGGGCATCGCCGACGACAAGGCGATCTACAGTTTCATGCCCGATATCGTGGAATTCTATACCGGCGAAAAGCCGATCCTCCAGAACGTGCCGAGCTGGCGCTGTTCCGAGCCGGATTCGCTCAAATACGTGCTCGAACACCTGCCCGAACTCGTGGTGAAGGAAGTCCACGGCTCGGGGGGATATGGCATGTTGATCGGGCCGACGTCCTCGAAGAAGGAAATTGCCGCGTTCGAGGCCAAATTGCGGGCGAAGCCGGAAAACTACATCGCCCAGCCGACCCTCGCGCTGTCGACCTGTCCGATCTTCACCAAGTCCGGCCTGGCGCCCCGCCATGTCGATTTGCGGCCGTTCGTGCTGGTCAGCCCCAACGGCATCGACATCACGCCGGGCGGCCTGACCCGGGTTGCGCTCAAGAAGGGCTCGCTGGTCGTGAACTCATCTCAGGGTGGCGGCACCAAAGACACCTGGGTTCTGGAGGACTGACGCGATGCTCGGACGGTCAGCCACCGGCATCTTCTGGATGTTCCGCTATCTCGAACGGGCGGAAAACACCGCCCGCCTGCTTGACGCGGGCTTCCGTCTGGCACTCACCCGCGGGGATACGGCGAGCTCGGCCGAATGGCGTTCGGTGCTCATCACGATGGGGCTGGACAGCCAGTTTGCAGACAAGGGCGGTGAATATACCGGAGCGCATGTGTGCAACTTCATCCTGCGCGACAAGGAGAACCCGGATTCGGTCCTCGCGATGATCGAGGGCGCGCGGACCAATGCGCGCATGGTTCGCACCGCGATTACCCGCCAGGTGTGGGAAGGGACCAACGAAGCGTGGATGGTCCTCAAGGATATCCTGGCCCGTCCGGTGCGCGAGACCAATCTTGGTGAAGTGCTCGACCAGATCCGCCGCTACGCCACGCTGGTGCGCGGGGCGATGGACGGGACGATGCTGCGCAACGACATTTTCAACTTCGCGCGGATCGGAACGTTTGTCGAACGGGCGGATAATACCGCCCGCATTCTCGACGTGAAATACCATGTCCTGTTGCCCTCGGTCGCGTGGGTCGGCTCCAGCCTCGATCATGTGCAGTGGGAAACGGTGTTGCGTTCGGTCGCCGGGGAACGCGCCTATCGCTGGCTCAATGCCGGCGGCATGGATGCGCGCGGCATCGCCCAGTTTCTGATTCTCGATGGCCGGTTTCCCAGAAGTCTCGCTTTCTGTTATGAAAAACTGCGCAGCAACATGGGCAGTCTCGCACGCGAATATGGCGGCGAAACGCACGCGCACGAACTGCTGCGCGATGCGGTATCCGGTCTCCACCAGGCCTCGATCGAGCAGATTGTCGATGTTGGTTTGCACGAGTTCGTCGTCGATTTCATTGCCAGCAACATGCGGATCGCGAAAGCGATCGCCCAGGATTATCGCTTCTACGAGTAGAACCGTTTCACCGAGCAGGAGCTCCCCAATGCGCCTCGCCGTCCGCCACGTGACCCAATACCGGTTCGATCCACCGCTGGTCCACGGTTTGCAGCGATTGCGGCTCACGCCCAAGGAAACCCACGGGCAATCGATTGCCGAATGGTCGATGGACCTCGCCGGCGGCAAGCTTGAGGCGACCTACGACGATCACAATTTCAATCACGCGACGCTGATTTCGGTTTTGCCGGGCGCGGCTGAACTGACGATCACCTGTCAGGGCGTGGTCGATACCGCCGACCGCGCCGGCGTGCTGGGCAAGCACGGCGGGCGCCTGCCGTTGTGGGCGTTTGCCCGCCAGTCGGGCCTGACGAAGCCGGGGCCGAAGATGAAGGCGCTGCTTGCGTCGCTGGACAGAGAGCCGGAAGATACCCTGGGGCAGCTCCACGCGCTGTCGACCGCAGTGCTCGATGCGGTTGTCTACACACCGGGACACACCGATGTGGCCACCAGTGCCGAAGAGGCCTTGGCGGCGGGCAAGGGCGTCTGCCAGGACCATGCGCATATCTTCATCGGCTGCTGCCGGGTGCTGGGCATCCCGGCGCGCTATGTCAGCGGCTACCTGATGATGAACGACCGGATCGAGCAGGAAGCGGGACACGGCTGGGCCGAAGCCCACATCGACCGGCTCGGCTGGGTGGGGTTCGACGTTTCGAACGGGATCAGTCCGGATGCACGTTATGTCCGGGTTGCATCGGGGCGTGACTATGGCGAAGCTGCCCCGGTTACGGGGATAAGCTTCGGCTCCAGCGCCAGCACGTTGTCCGTCAGCCTTGCAGTCGAGCAGCAGGCAGTCCAACTGTAGCGCATTGATTCTGGTGGGCGGGCTTTTGAATGACATATTGCGTGGGCATGATGCTCGATCGCGGGCTTGTGCTGATGAGCGACACCCGCACCAATTCGGGCGTCGACAATATCTCGGTGTTTCGCAAGATGATCCACTGGCAGGTGCCGGGGGAGCGGATCATTTCGGTCATGACCGCCGGCAATCTGGCCACCACGCAATATGTGATCAGCCAGCTCGAAGAGCGCAGCAAGATGCCCAAGGACCGGAGCAACTCGCTGCTTGAGGCCGAGACGATGTTTCAGGTGGCCGGGATCGTCGGCAATCTGCTCAACGAATCGATCCGCCAGCGGCAGGGTTCCAGC
>VMTF01000168.1 GCA_013791705.1 Sphingomonadales bacterium
ACCACCCCGCAAACCCTGCTTTCCACACCGCCGCGCGGCCATTTGCGGCTCTTGGTGTGCGGTGGCCCGGGCACGCGGTGGCCCAGCCCCATATGAACATGGGGGCCCCGGGGTTGGCCAGGGCGCCCTCTACGGTTTTCGTACCGTTCGCGGCGTGGGCCGGGAGCCCTCCCTGATCAGCTTCAGCCGGCCGAGCGCGGGTCGCGCCGTTCGGCGATGCGGGCGCGTTTGCCGGTGCGTCCGCGCAGGTAATAGAGTTTCGCACGACGCACCACGCCCCGACGGACGACGGTAATGCTGTCGATGTTCGGCGAATAGAGCGGGAAGACGCGTTCGACGCCTTCACCGAACGACATCTTGCGCACGGTGAAGTTCGAGTTGAACCCGCGGTTCGAACGAGCGATGCACACACCCTCGTAAGCCTGAACGCGGGTACGCTCGCCTTCGATGACCTTCACGCCGATGCGGACGGTATCGCCCGGGCGGAAGGTCGGAATTTCCTTGGCGGCCTTGGCAATTTCCTCGGCCTCGATCTGCTGAATCAGATTCACTGATCAGGTTCCTTCGTTTCACGCTGCGCGCCAGAGGCAGGCTGGACCCGAACGCCGATGTGGCGCTCCCAAAGGTCTGGCCTGCGTGACCGGGTATCGTCTTCCGCGCGGGTTTTCCGCCAGGAAGCGATCTTCGCATGATCCCCCGATCGCAGCACTTCAGGGATCGTGCGCCCTTCCCACAGAGCGGGTCGGGTATAGTGGGGATATTCGAGCAGGCCGTTTTCAAACGACTCCTCGGCCCCACTGGAAGGCGCGCCCATTACGCCGGGAAGCAGCCGAATGCAAGCGTCGAGCAACATCAGCGCCGCCGGTTCGCCGCCGGACAGGACGATGTCGCCAACCGAGACTTCCTCCACGTTGCGCGCGGCGAAGATTCGCTCGTCGAATCCCTCGAACCGGCCGCACAGCAGGATCACCCCGGGGCCGGCGGCAAGTTCGCGCACGCGGGCCTGGGTGAGCGGACTGCCGCGCGGGGTGAGCGCGATAACGGGCCGTTCCTCCCCGCCACGGGGATGAGGATCAACCGCAGGCTGGTGGAGGGACACAGGCGGGCTGTCCGACACCGGGCGAGCGCCGCCGCCCCCCCGCGCAAAATCCACCGCCGCCGCCAGCACATCGGCCCGCAGCACCATTCCGGCCCCGCCCCCGGCGGGCGTATCATCGACTGTACGGTGCTTGTCGGCCGCGAAATCGCGAATCTGCACCGCATCGAGCGACCACTTGCCCTCCTCCCGCGCCCGGCCCGCCAGCGAAACGCCAAGCGGCCCGGGAAACATCTCCGGGTAAAGCGTAAGGACCGTGGCGGCGAAGGTCATTGCTCGGCGTAAGTCGCGGCAATGACCAAGCGATTACCGTCCCACTCGGGCACCGCTTCGGTCCGCATCGGGACCATGAAGCGCTGGCCGCGCTTGCCGTCTGCGGTGGCAGGGCGTTCAATCTCCAGCACGTCGCCCGCACCGAAGTTTTCGACCGCGATGCATGTCCCCAGCGGCTCGCCGGTGGTGGAGACAGCCGGGAGGCCGATCAGGTCGACATAGTAATATTCGCCCTCGGTCAGCGGCGGCAAGGCGGAGCGCGGGACAGTGAGCAGCGTGCCGCGCAGCGCTTCGGCCGCATTGCGATCTGTCACTTCGGCGAACCGGGCAATGGCACCGCCTTTGCCATCTTCACGCAGTTTCTGAACTGTCAGGCTGGAATCATTGAAGGTGCGGTGGCGCTTCAGCTCCACCACACCCTCCCCGAACAGTTTCAGACGAACCTCGCCCGTCACGCCATGCGCGCCGGAAACGGCGGCGAGCGTGACGGGGCGGTCCGACATGGTGATCAGGCCTCGGCCTGGTCTTCAGCGGCAGCTTCGGCCGCAGTTTCAGCCGGAGCTTCTTCAGCGGCGGGCGCTTCTTCAGCCGGAGCCGGAGCGGCCGCAGCGGCCTTGGCAGCTTCCTCGGCGGCGACGCGGGCTTCTTCAGCCTCGACCAGCTTGGCGGCCTTGTCCTCGGCGCGATCCTTGGCCTTCTTGCCCGGCTCGGCCTTGTTCGGATTGTTGGTCGCGGCGCGTTCCTTGATCCCGGCCTTGTCGAGCATACGGGCAACGCGGTCGGTCGGCTGGGCGCCGACGCCAAGCCAGTAGCGCACGCGGTCTTCGATCAGGCGCACGCGGTTTTCGTCTTCCTTGGCGAGCAGCGGGTTGTAGGTGCCGACCTGTTCGAGATACTTGCCGTCGCGCGCGGCGCGGCTGTTGGCGACGACGACCTTGTAATACGGGCGCTTCTTGGAGCCGCCACGCGAGAGCCGCAGGGAAACAGACATCTGAAATACCTTTCCTAAAATTCTGAAAATTCGATAAATTATTTCTTCTTGAGCAGATCACCGAGGTTCGAGGGCATCCCGCCAAGGCCGGGCAGGCTCGCGCCGCCCATGCCCCCGCCCATTCCGGCTCCGCCCATCCCCGGCTGATCAAGCCCGGGCATCGCGGCGCCGAGGCCGCCCTTGCCGAACATCGCGGCCAGACCCTTCAGCCCGCCCATCTTCTTGATCTGCTTCATCGCCCGGCCCATTTCCTGGTGCATCTTGAGCAGCTTGTTCACGTCCTGCACCTGGGTGCCGGAACCGTTGGCGACGCGGATCTTGCGCTTGGCGTTGAGCAGTTCGGGCTTGGCCCGTTCCTTCGGCGTCATCGAGCCGATGATCGCGTCCATCCGCAGCAGCACGCGCTCGTCCATGCCGGAGGAGGCCATCGCCGCCTTGGCCTTCTTCATGCCTGGCATCATCCCGGCGAGCATCCCTAGCCCGCCCATGTTCTGCATCTGACGCAGTTGCATCCTGAGGTCGTTCATGTCGAACTGACCCTTGGCCATGCGCTGGGCCAATCGCTCCGCATCGTCAGCCTCGATCGTCGCGGCGGCCTTTTCGACCATCGAGACGATATCGCCCATGCCGAGGATGCGGCCCGCCACGCGGCCCGGATGGAACGGCTCGATCGCGTCCATCTTCTCGCCGGTGCCGGCGAACTTGATCGGCTTGCCGGTCACCGCGCGCATCGAAAGCGCCGCGCCGCCGCGCGCATCGCCGTCCATGCGGGTGAGAATCACGCCGGTGAGATCGACCTGCCCGCCAAAGCTCTGCGCGACGTTCACCGCGTCCTGCCCGGTCAGCGAATCGACCACCAGCAGGGTTTCCTGCGGCGCCGAGATTGCGGAAACCGCCTTCATCTCGTCCATCAACTGCTGATCGACGTGGAGCCGGCCGGCGGTATCGAGCAGCAGGACATCCACCGCCTGGAGCTTCGCCGCGTTGAGCGCGCGGGTGGCGATATCGGTCGGCTGCTGACCGGCGATGATCGGCAGCGTGGCAACGCCGACCTGCTCGCCCAGCACAGCAAGCTGTTCCTGCGCGGCCGGGCGGTTGACGTCGAGCGACGCCATCAGTGCCTTCTTGCCGTGCTTTTCCTTGATCAGCTTGGCCAGCTTGGCGGTCGTCGTGGTCTTGCCCGAGCCCTGCAGGCCGACCATCATGATCACGACCGGCGGCGTCGCATGAAGATCGAGCCCGACCGTCTCGTCACCGCCGAGCATCTCGACCAGCGCGTCGTTGACGATCTTGACGACCTGCTGGCCAGGCGTGATCGACTTCAGGACCGCGTGGCCAACCGCCTGTTCGGTCACCCCGTCAATGAAGCGGCGGACCACCGGGAGCGCGACATCGGCCTCGAGCAGCGCGATGCGGACTTCGCGCATCGCATCGCGAACGTCCTGCTCCTTGAGCGCGCCGCGCCCGCGCAGCTTGTCGAACACCCCGCCGAGGCGATCGGACAATGTGTCGAACATGCGCCACTCACTCCTTGCCACGGCCGTTTCCGGCCAAACCGTGCCACAGCCGCTTCCGGCCAAACCCTGCCCCGACCGTTCCCGGCCAAACGCGCGATGTGCCGGTGAGCGAAACCTCGCCGACCGGCATCCCTTGCGAATCCATCAAGCGAAAAACGCCGGCGGACGAAACCTCGTCAGCCAGCGTATCGCACAATGGCGAAACTTCCGTCTTGAATGGTGGAGCCTAGCGGGATCGAACCGCTGACCTCCTGCATGCCATGCAGGCGCTCTCCCAGCTGAGCTAAGGCCCCGTGCCATTCATCTCCGGCCGACCTGGGAGGCCGTCCGGACCCGGCTTGCCGCCGAGAGGCAGCCCTCTAGTTGCGGCCTTCCGGCTTGGCAAGAGGGGAAATCAATCAATGATCGTCGCCGTCGTCCTTGCCCTTGCTTTCGACACCGACGCCCAGATCGTCGTCGCCGCCAAGGTCGACGTCGTTGTCCGGGCTGTCGCCGTCGTCGTCGATGTCGAGATCGTCGTCGTCGGCCAGATCGGTATCGGCGACCACCGGCTTCTTGACTTCCTCATAGGGAATCGGCTGCTTCGATTTCAGCACGGGCTCCGGCTGCCAGGCATAGCCGCAATCGATGCAGGTGACCGGGTCATCCTTGCCCAGATCGTAGAAGCGGGCGCCGCACTTCGGGCAACCATGCTTGGAGCCCCATTCAGGCTTGACCATTGCAATTCCTTGTCTTGACCCGCCGCATCGGCCCGGGCCGCAAAACTGTTCGCGTTGATGACAAGGGCGGAACACAGGCATCCAGCGTCCAGCCACCAACAGGGCGCGCGCCTTGCCATAGGCCGCGCCCGCTGTCAAAAGCCGCGCGCTTTAATAGCTGCCCAAGGAAAGTCCCGCTTCGTGAGCCACTCCGATCCCTCCGGGATGCAACCACGCCGCTTCGCGCCCACCGGCCCCCTCAAAGGGCGGATTCGCGTGCCGGGCGACAAGTCGATCAGCCATCGCTCGATCATGCTCGGCGCGCTGGCGGTGGGCGAAACCCGCGTGACCGGCCTGCTCGAAGGCGAGGATGTCTTGTCCACCGCCGCCGCGATGCGGGCGATGGGCGCGCAGATCGAACGCCGGGACGATGGCGAATGGCGCATCCACGGCGTCGGCGTCGGCGGATTGCTCCAGCCGCAAGCCGCGCTCGACATGGGCAATTCGGGCACATCGACCCGCCTGCTGATGGGCCTGGTGAGCAGCCACGCGATCACCGCCAGTTTCGTCGGCGATGCGAGCCTCTCGCGGCGGCCGATGGGCCGGGTGATCGAACCGCTATCGCAGATGGGCGCGGACTTCACCGCCTCGCCCGGAGCGGATGGCAGCCAGACCCTGCCGCTGATGGTGCGCGGCGCGGCCCCGGCAGTTCCGATCACCTACCGGCTGCCCGTCGCCTCGGCCCAGGTGAAAAGCGCGATCCTGCTGGCCGGACTCAACACACCCGGCATCACCACGGTGATCGAACCGGTGCCCACCCGCGATCATTCCGAACGGATGCTCAAGGGCTTCGGTGCAGAACTTGAGGTTGAAGTTGAAGCGGATGGCACGCGCATCATCCGCCTGCGGGGCGAGGCCGAGTTTCGCCCGCAGCGAATCGCGGTCCCCGGCGATCCATCCTCGGCGGCGTTCTTCGTGGTCGCCGCGCTGATCGTGCCGGGGTCGGACCTGGTGATAGAGAACGTCGGCCTCAACCCGACCCGCGCCGCCCTGTTCGCTGTGCTCCGGCAGATGGGCGGCAGCATCGCGGAGCTGGACCGGCGCGAGGTCGGCGGCGAACCGGTGGCGGACCTGCACGTCACCCATTCGGCCCTCACCGGCATCGCCGTCGATCCGGCGGTGGTGCCGAGCATGGTGGACGAGTTTCCGGTGCTGTTCGTGGCCGCCGCGCTGGCCCAGGGCCGCACGGTAACGTCCGGGCTCGAGGAACTTCGGGTCAAGGAATCGGACCGGATCGCGGTGATGCACGCCGCGCTGGAACTGGCGGGCGCGGCGGTGACCGAAACCACCGACGGGCTGATCATCGACGGCACGGGCGGCGAGCCCCTGCCCGGCACGCCGGCCGGCGCGGTGGTGGCCACCCAGCTCGATCACCGCATCGCGATGGCGATGGCCGTGGCCGGCCTCGCGAGCTGCGCCGGCGTGGAAATCGACGACACGCGGCCGATCGCCACCAGCTTCCCGGCGTTCGAGCGCCTGCTCGACGGACTTGCGGCATGATCTTCTCGGTCGGACACACGCTCGCCAATGTCGCCGGTTTCACCGGCATGGCCTGCGTCGTGCTCGCCTATGGCTACGTCACGGGCAGCACGAAGCCCAACCCGTTCATCCAGCATGGGGTAAACCTGCTGGGCGCGATCCTGCTGGCGATTTCGCTGACGGTGAACATGAACCCGGCCTCGATGGTGCTCGAAGGGTTCTGGGGCGCGATCGCGATCTGGGGGCTGCTGAAAGCCCTGCGCACAGCGCGCCGGGAATCGCCATCGCGCCAGACATCTGGGAGCCACCCTTGATTATCGCCGTCGATGGGCCGACCGCGAGCGGCAAGGGCACGATCGCCCACGCGCTCGCCGCACACTACGCCTTGCCGCATCTCGATACCGGACTGCTCTATCGCGCGGTCGGGCGGCAGGTGTTCCTCGCCGGAACCGACCCCGACGATCCCGCCGACGCGCTGGCGGCCACCGCCTTTCCCGATAGTCTGCTGGACGATCCGGCACTGCGCAGCGAGGAAACCGGCGGGCTGGCCAGCCGGGTCTCGGTCCATCCGGCCGTCCGGCGCGCCTTGTTCGAACGCCAGCGCGGATTTGCGACCCAGCCGGGCGGCGCGGTGCTCGATGGCCGCGATATCGGCACCGTGATCGCGCCCGAGGCCGAGGCCAAGCTGTTCATCATCGCCAGCGTCTCCGCACGCGCGCAGCGCCGCTTTCTCGAGATGCAGGGACGCGGGATCGCGGTGACTCTCGATGCGATCGAGGCCGACCTGGCCGCGCGCGACGCGCGGGATCGCACCCGCGCGGAAGCCCCGCTGGTTGCCGCGGCCGATGCAGTAACGCTCGATACTTCGGCGTTGTCCGCCGAGGCCGCCATTGCGGCGGCGCTTGCCTTGGTCGAAGCGCGGCGCCAACGTTAGGCGCGACGCAAACACCGGATTCGCTGGCCGTGAACCGGGCGCAGACATCCGCCGCCGGGCAAATTGCGGCAGGACAAGAACCTGCTACGGCAAATCGGGTTCAACCGGAGCCCCAGCCGTTCACGGCGGAGCACAACCGCGAGCCGTTCACGGCGCAACGCAAGAGGACTTTGCCAATGCAGCGCACTCCCGCCCCGGCTCCGACGGTTCCAAAGACTGCGGAACTTGTGCGGGCGGCCGGCATCCTGCTCGCCGCCACGACCGCGCTCGCCGCCTGCCGGCCGCTCGCGCCCGCAGTCTCGGCGTCCCGTCCGGCCCTTTCGGCGCAGGCGAGCCGCGGCCTCGCGTTCGCCGGCACGCATTGTGCCGAATGTCACGGAGTGACGGCGAACAGCAGTTCTCCCCACCCGGAATCGCCGCCGTTCGATGATATCGCCAACAAGCCCGGGCTCGATACGTCCACGTTCGCGGCGTTCCTCAGCGATTCGCACAACTTCCCGGCCGCCATGAACTTCACCGTGAACCCGGCCCGGATCGACGATCTCACCGCCTATATGCTCACCTTGCGCAGACCGGGCTACCTGCCGAAACGCTAGCGCGCCGCAGCGTCGCGGTTCCGGCCGGAATGAAGCGAAGCCTGCGAGCAAGCCCTCGACCGTCGGGAGCCTGATGTTCGATCCTGAGACACTACTGTTTGCGTTGTGGACGAAAGTTCGCCTGGCGATGTATTGCAGAACGGATGGAACTCGACGCAACCCCTACTGCGACGTTTGTGATCAAGCCCTGGGAATTACCCAGCCTCAATTATATCGCCGCTGACCACCCTCGTCCGTTATATGTCGAGTGGATCAATCGCGGCACCGATCAGAAGTTGCGCCCTTCTTCCGTCGAGATGCTGTTGCGGACGCTGTTCCATGACATGGCCTCGCCCAGCGTTGTCCGCCTCCATCGTTCCGCCGGGCTGCGGGCGGCATTCCGGTCCGACCGGGATCGCGATGCGTTCGCCGCAGAACTTGCCGCCGCGCGCGATCACGAAAGTGCCCGAAAGCGCTATCAGGTCACGGCCATGTTCGTTGACCGCAAGTATGCCGAACAGGCCGCCCTGGCCCTGAAAGCCGCCGGCATCCCCGTCGATGCGATTTCGCTGTTGTGGCGGGCCAGTCAGTTCCTGGACCCGGTCGCGTCCTCGCGCGAAGGGCACAGCAAACTCAGCGTCGCCGGCGCCGTCGCCGGAAGCGGCATGGCCGGCGCGATGTTGGGGGTTGCGATGATCGCCCTGCCCGGCGTCGCTCCGGTCGCGGCAGCGGCGGCGGCCTATTCGTCGATTGCCGCCGTGGGCGGCGCGATCGGCGCGACCGGCGGCGCCATCGCCAGGATGTTGACCGACCACGATGTGGATGGCGTGGCGGCGGCCTACTACGACGAGCAGGCCCGGAATGGGAGAATCTTCGTGTCGGTCGACACCCGGATGGCCGCTAGCCAGCGCGAGATCGCGCGGGAAATCCTGCGGCAACACGGCGGCCGCGCCTGGAGCCGCGCCTTTAACGCGGCGGCAGGTTCCGACACCCTGCGCGTGGTCAAGTAACGCGCGCGCAAGCAAGCAGCGCAAGCTCGCGGACCGGACGGACAGTTCCGGCCGGGACAGTGCCAACTGTGTAAACTTCGCCCGCGCCGCCCCGCCGCCGGCCTGGTCCCCGACCCGGGCTCCGGCCGCCCCGCTTCGTCCCAATTCCCTTGCATTTCGGCCGCTGCGGGCATAAGGGCCGCGCGTCCCGACGGCCGGATTCGGCTTAAGGGGCGCCGCGGTCGGCATTCGGCCCTCGCGGCACTTCGGCCCTTTGGCCCACGTTTCGCATGGGGCGAGCCGTGGAGAAAAGACCGGCGGACAAACCGCCAGGCCGGAAACATCGATAGAGTTAGGATCCCTGCATGGCCACTTCGGCTACCCCGACCCGCGACGATTTCGCGGCTCTCCTTGATGAATCGCTCGGCGGCGCCGCCAGCGGCGGCTTTGAAGGCCGCGTCGTCAAGGGCACCATTACCGCCATTGAAAACGACAAGGCCGTCATCGACGTGGGCCTGAAGAGCGAGGGCCGCGTGGCCCTGCGCGAATTCGCCATGCCCGGCCAGCCGCACGGCCTGTCGGTCGGCGACGAAGTCGAAGTCTATGTCGACCGCGTCGAGAACGCCGATGGCGAAGCGATGCTGTCGCGCGATCGCGCCCGCCGCGAAGCCGCGTGGGACAAGCTCGAAAACGAATTCGGCGAAGGCAAGCGCGTTGAAGGCGTGATCTTCGGCCGCGTGAAGGGCGGCTTCACCGTCGACCTCGACGGCGCCGTGGCCTTCCTGCCCGGCAGCCAGGTCGATATCCGCCCGGTCCGCGACGTGACCCCGCTGATGGATATTCCGCAGCCCTTCCAGATCCTCAAGATGGACCGCCGCCGCGGCAACATCGTCGTCTCGCGCCGCGCCGTGCTGGAAGAAACCCGCGCCGAGCAGCGTTCGGGCCTGATCCAGAACCTCGCCGAAGGCCAGATCATCGAAGGCGTGGTCAAGAACATCACCGACTACGGTGCGTTCGTCGATCTC
>VMTF01000084.1 GCA_013791705.1 Sphingomonadales bacterium
GCGCGGCGAACTGGCCCTGCGCGCGCGCGATCAGGCAGGCCGCGACGCGCCCGGCGGGTGAAGCCGGCGAAACAGCTTGCCCTTCTCGCTCCACAGCACCAGCCCGAGCGATACGCTCCCGGCCAGCAGCAGCGCGATCGAGAGCGGCCGGGCCGAATTGTCATAGGCCTGCCCGATCAGCATCCCGATCACCGCCGAAGTGCAGTTGCGGATGAACGCCTGGACCGAACTGGCCGCCCCCGCGATCCGCGCGAACGGCTGAAGCGCGATCGAGCTGAAATTGGCCCCGGTAAAGCCCCCGCAGGTCATGCTGAGCGTCATCACGATCACGAACTGCCACAGCGTTTCGTGCGGGCCATGGGCCAGCCAGAACTGGATCGCGGCGAACAGGATGTAGAACAGCAGCGCGGTGTGCCCCACGCGCCGCGCGCCGAACCGCTCGACGATCTTCGAATTGGTGAAGTTGGCCAGCGCCATCGAAAGCGCCATCGCGCCGAACAGCAGCGGAAAGGCGCGGCCGGCGCCGAAGTGTTCGCCCAGCAACTGCTCGCAGCTCTGGATATAGCCCCACATCACGCCCATCGTGCAGGCACTGGCCATCACATAACCGATCGAGGCGCGGGTTGTCAGCGTGTCCTTCATGTTGCCGGCGATCGTGCGGGGATCGATCCGCTGGCGAAATTCCGGGTGCAGCGTTTCGGGCAGCCGCAGCGCGATCCACAGCGCCATGACCATGCCCAGCAGCGCCATCACCCCGAAGATCCAGCGCCAGTCCGCGACCAGCAGCACCGCCTGGCCCAGCGAGGGCGCGAGCATCGGCACGACCATGAAGATCACCATGATCATCGATTGCAGGCTGGCCATGCGGTCGCCCTCGAACCGGTCGCGGATAATGGCCGGGGGCACCACCGCCAGCCCGGCGCAGAGCACGCCTTCGATAAACCGCAACGCGGCCAGCACGGTGAAATCGCGGATCACCGCGCAGGCCAGACTGATCGCGACGTAACCGGCGATGCAGCCGAGCAGCACCGGCTTGCGTCCGAACCGGTCCGCCAGCGGGCCGGGGACGAGCGCGCCGACGCCGATCCCCGCCAGGAACAGCCCCACCACCAACTGGCGCCGGTTCGGGTCCGTCAGCCCCAGATCGCGGGAAATATCGCCCAGCGCGGGCAACATCGCGTCGATCGCGAGCGCCTGAAGCGCCTGCGTCAAGGCCAGCATGACTACGAGTTCGCGCTGGCCGATCGGAAACGGCAGGCCGGCGGCCGGATGACTCGGCACTTCGGGAGAGGACATGCCCTCCCCATGCCGACTTGCCGTGGGAGAGGCCAGCGGTTTCCGGCGCCATGCGCGCAATTGCGCAAAAGCGGAATTCGATTTTCCCGCAGCGGCGGTTGTGGCCCTATGATGGCCCGATGGACGACTCCGGGGGATATGGCGGCGAGGAAGGCCAGGATCAGGGCCAGGGACTCAGGAAGATCATCCACATCGACATGGATGCCTTCTTCGCCAGCGTCGAACAGCGCGACGAGCCGGGCTTGCGCGGGCTGCCGGTGGCGGTGGGCGGATCGTCGGATCGCGGGGTCGTGGCGGCGGCGAGCTACGAGGCGCGCAAGTTCGGCGTCCGTTCGGCGATGGCGTCGGCCAGGGCGGTGCGGCTCTGCCCGCAGCTCATTTTCCGCAAGCCGCGCTTCGAGGTCTACAAGGCCGTCTCGCAGCAGATCCGCGCGATTTTCCTCGACTACACCCCCCTCGTCGAACCGCTCAGTCTCGACGAGGCCTATCTCGACGTGACCGACGACCGCAAGGGGATCGGCTCGGCCACGCGCATCGCCGAACTGATCCGGGCGCGGATCAGGGCCGAGACCGGGCTGACCGCGAGCGCCGGGGTGTCGTACAACAAGTTCCTCGCCAAGCTCGCCAGCGATCAGAACAAGCCGGACGGATTGTGCCTGATCCGCCCCGGCGAAGGCGCGCAATTCGTTGCCCCGCTACCGGTCAAGCGCTTCCACGGGGTCGGCCCGCGCGGCGCCGAGAAGATGGCCGCGCTCGGCATCCACACCGGGGCGGACTTGCGGGACAAGGATCTGGCGTTCCTGCGCGCCCATTTCGGCAGTCTGGCGGAATATCTCTACCGCGCCGCGCGGGGGATCGATTTGCGGGCGGTGCGCGCCAACCGGCCCCGCAAATCGATCGGCGGCGAGCGGACCTTTGCGCACGATCTCTCCTCCGGCCCGGTGCTGCGCGAGACGCTCGACACGATCGTCGCGATCGTCTGGGAACGGATCGAACAGGCCGGCGCCGGCCACGGCCCCGCCAAGGGCCGGACAGTGACGCTCAAGCTGCGCCACAGCGATTTCACCACGCTCACCCGCGCCCGTTCGCTGCCGCGCGCGGTGTCGGGCAAGGCCGAATTCGCGCAAGTCGGCCACGCCCTGCTGGATGAATTGCTGCCGCTGCCCCAGCCCGTCCGGCTGATGGGGCTGACCCTGTCCTCGCTGGAAGGAGAGCGCGCGGACGCCCCGCCCGGCGCCGGACCGATCAGCGCGGCGGACGGGCAGCTTTCGCTGCTGTAACCCAGTCCGGCAGGTGGGCGGCGAGCACGCGCGCGGTGCGCTCGGGCAAAGCCTCCAGCGCGAAGAACGCGGCCTCCAGAATCTCGCGGCGGTCGGCGCGGGGCGCGTCGCTGGTCCAGCCGACGACCAGATGCGTTTCGTAAAACGAGGCCGGCTCGTCGATCCGGCCGAGCGGCAGCGCCGGATCGAGCGTGCAGCCGGTTTCCTCGCCCAGCTCGCGCAAGGCGCCCATGATCGGCTCCTCGCGGCGGGCGAGGCCGCCGCCCGGCAGCATCCACTCGCCCGAGCCATAGGAATGGCGGATCAGCAGCACGCGTTCCTCGGCGTCGAGCACGAGGACGCGGCAGCCGCGCACCCGCGGCCGCACGATGCGCCACCAGCGCAGCCGCACCGCGTGGGCCATGCGCAGCCCCGCGATGTGCAGCGGTGCCGGGATCAGGTGAAGCATGTAACCGGCTGATGACGGGCCGCAAGCAGGCGGGCGACCGGCAGGTCGTTCGCGCCCAGCGCGGCCGCCTCGAACAGCCCGCGCTTGTCCGCGCCCCGGATCACGAACAGCAGCGCGTCACTGTCGAGCAGCGCCGGGATGGTAAGCGAGAGCCGGTCGAACGGCGCTTCGGGCGGGAGCGGAGCGGGCGTCAGCCGCACCAGCTTGCGGGCCTCGTCGGCGCGCGGATTTGCGCTGGGAAACAGCGAGGCGACATGCCCGTCCCCGCCCATGCCGAGCCAGACCAGCGCGAAGTGCGGCGGCTCGCGCCCTTCGGCCAGCGGCACGATGTTCGCGCCCGCCGGTTCCAGCAGCGCGCGAATCCGGCCGACGTTGCTGGCCGCATGATCCTCGGCAACGATCCGGTCATCTCCCGGCCACACCGAAACGCGGCGCCAGTCGATCGGGCGCGTGACCAGATCGGCCAGGATCGGGAACGGGGTCGAACCACCCGGCAGCGAGATCGCGATCCCCGCCGCACCGGCATGATCGAGCGCGATCAGCAGCTTGTCGGCAATCCAGTCGGCGATGTCGGCGTCGCCCGCGCCGTCGATGATTTCGATGGACATGGCACGAGACTAGCACCGTCCCGGCCGGACCGGAACGGGGCTGAAGTGGTAAGTTGTGGCACTAGGTGTGCCGTGGGGCGGGGGCGCGCGCGCCCCCCCCCCCCCCCCAGCCCCCGGGAGTCCAAGGTCCCGGCGGGCGGGGGGGGGGGGGCGGCGGCCCCCGCCCCCCACTCCCGAGCC
>VMTF01000050.1 GCA_013791705.1 Sphingomonadales bacterium
GCGGTAACATTTGACCTTGCCGCGACCGGGCAGCGTTACCAGGGGATCGTGCCGCTGGAAGGGGATTCGCTGGCTGAAGCTTGCGAACGCTATTTTGGGCAGTCCGAACAGGTGCCGACGCTGCCCGGTCGCGGCAAGGTCAAATGTTACCGCGAGATAGCCTTTGCCGAACAGCGCAAACAGCGAGGGGTTTGCGCCCAGCGCGGCCAAACGGTCTTGATCATGCCGGACATAGCCACGCAACTCACCAGTACGATAGTCGCAAGCCAGCAGGTCGATTATTCCGCCCTCGGTTTGGGCCTGGATCGTAAGCTGGCTGTCCTCATCCTTCAGCAGCGAGCCGATCAACGCGGCCAGAACCAGCGCTTCTGCCAGAAGGTGCCGGATCGCCGGCGGATAATCGTGTGCCGCCAGAACGGTATCGAGCACCGGCCCAAGCCGCACCGTTCGGCCCCGGGCATTGCGTCCGGGCACAGTGAAAGACAGCACCCGGTCGAATCCGGCACTGTCCGAAGGTAGCTCGCTCGCCGTGCTCACAATTGACCAAACACCCAGCGTAATACGCTTTTTTGCGCGTGAATGCGATTTTCGGCCTCGTCCCAGGCCACTGATCGAGCCCCGTCGATGACAGCATCAGTCACTTCCTCGCCGCGATGCGCCGGAAGGCAGTGCAGGAAAATCGCGTCGGGCCTGGCTTGCGCCATCAACGCCTCGTTGACCTGAAACGGCCCCATCGCCGCCAGCTTCTGCTCGGCGTGGTCCTGACCCATCGATATCCAGGTATCGGTCACGACCACGTCAGCACCGCGCACCGCAGCGCCAGGATCGCGGTGAACGCTCACCTGCGCGCCGTTCGCCACGGCGCGCTCGATGAACCTGCGATCGGAGTCGTAGCCTTCGGGCACCCCGATCCGCACGCTGAACTTCATCAGACCAGCCGCCTCGATGATAGAGTTCAGCACATTGTTGCCATCACCCAGCCATGCAACCTCTAGCCCCGGCAGCGCCTTGCCGTGTTCGATCACGGTCAGCAGGTCCGCCATGATCTGGCACGGGTGCGAAAGATCCGTAAGGCATTGATGACCGGCACGGTCGAACAAGCCGCCAGTTCCTCGATCTTGGCGTGATCGTCGGTGCGGATCATCACCGCATCGACCATTCGGCTCAGCACCCGCGCGGTATCGGCGATCGATTCGCCGCGCCCGAGTTGCATGCCGCCCGCGTCCATCACGATCGCGCTTCCGCCGAGCTGGCGCATCGCCATGTCGAACGACACGCGGGTGCGCGTCGAATTCTTCTCGAAAATCATGGCCAGCACCCGCCCGGCGAGCGGCGCATCTGCGTCCGGTTGCCCTTTTGGCCACGAAGCGCGGGCCGCCTTCCGGTCGTGGGCATCACCGAGCATCGCCGCGATGGCGTCTCCGCCTGCATCGCTCAGGTTGACGAAATGCCGGGTCATCAGGCTTTCTCCAGCGCCATGTAGCTGGCCGCCGCGGCAGACAACTTGTCCATGCATTCGTCGATGTGGCTCTCATCGATGACCAGCGGCGGAACCAGGCGCAAAGTCTGGTCGCCGGCGGAAACGGTCAGCAACTGGTGATTGTCGCGCAAATGCGCCACGAATTCACGCGGCTCCACCTTCATCTTCACACCGAGCATCAGCCCCCGGCCGCGCACCAGTTCGAACAGCTCCGGGTAATTGCCGATGAACTGCTCGAGTCGCGCCCGCAGCCGCTCGCCCATCGCCCGCACGTGGGCGAGGAACTCGTCGTTCGCGACCGCATCCAGCACAGCCATGCCAGCCGCCATCGCCAACGGGTTGCCACCGTAGGTCGAGCCATGCGTGCCGGGCACCATGCCGCGTGCCGCCCGTTCGGTGGCCAGACATGCGCCCAGCGGAAAGCCGCCGCCGAGCCCCTTGGCCGTCGCGACGATATCCGGCGTGAAGCCATACTGCTCATAGGCATAAAACGTGCCGGCCCGCGCCACGCCGCATTGCACTTCGTCGAGAATGACCAGCAAGTCGCGCTCGTCGGCCAGTTGCCGCAAGCCCAGCATGAACGCATCGCTGGCCGGGCGGATGCCACCTTCCCCCTGAATCGGCTCCAGCAGGAAGCCTGCCGTGTGCGGCCCGATTGCCGCCTTCACCGCATCCAGATCGTCAAACTCGACATACTTGAAGCCGGGCAGCAGCGGCAGGAAACCCTTGTGCATCTTCTCCTGGCTCGAGGCGCTGATCGTCGCCATCGTCCGGCCATGAAACGCGTTGTTGAACGTGATCAGCTCGTACTTTTCCGCGTTGCCGACGTGGCTGTGATAGGCCCGCGCAGCCTTGATCGCGCACTCGACTGCTTCGGCGCCCGAATTGGTGAAAAACACCGTGTCGGCGAAGGTCAGGTCGACCAGTCGCTGCGCCAGCCGCTCGCCGAGCGGGCTGCCGTAGAGATTGGAGACGTGCATGAGCGTTTCCGCCTGGCGCTGGATCGCGCCGATCAGGCCCTGATGCGAATGGCCCAGGATATTGACCGCGATGCCCGCTGCGAAATCGAGGTAACGCTGCCCGTCCTCACCGATCAGGTGGCAGTGGTCGCCGCGCACGGGGCGGAACCCGCACCGGGGATAGACGGGCATCAACGGAGTGATCGACATCGAACGGATCCTTTGCATTCGCGAATTTCGGGCGGATGCGAACATCGGGCAAATGAAGCATAAACGACAAATGGCGACCCATTCGGGCCGCCACCTGCACGCATCTATGGTGTCGCGCTCCTCCGGTCAAATTCCCGAAGGTCTCGCGGGCTGGATCAACCCTGAAGCGGCACCAGGTTGACCGCCGAGTACTTGCCTCGTCGATCGACCTCAATATCGAATTCCAGGCGATCGCCCTCGTTCAGGCTGCGCAGCCCCGAGCGCTCGACCGCACTGATGTGCACGAACGCATCCGGCTGGCCATCATCACGGGTAATGAAGCCGAAGCCCTTCATCGTGTTGAAAAACTTGACCGTCCCGGTCGCCTTGTCGCCCGTCAGCTCGCGCTGCGGCGCGGCCTCGCGCTTCTCCACCGGAATGACATCGCCAACAACGACCAGGTCGCTTGCCGAGATCTTGCCGCCGCGATCAACCAGCGTGAACTCCAGGCCCTGGCCTTCGGCGAGGCCTTCAAGCCCCGCACGCTCGACCGAGCTGATGTGGACGAACACGTCCTCGCCGCCGTCCTCGCGCTGAATGAAGCCGAAGCCCTTCTGCGTGTTGAAGAACTTGACGACGCCCTTGCCCTGGCCAACGACCTGGGCCGGCATGCCGCCGCCACCACCGCCGCCGCCGCGCGGGCCGCCGAAGCCGCCACCACCACCGCCGCCCGGACCGCCACGCGGAGCACCGAAGCCTCCCCGGTCGCCGCCGCCGAAACCGCCACGATCACCACCCGACTGGAAAGGATCGAAACTTTCTTCGCCGAAACCGTCCCGCTTGTCGCGACCCCGGCCGCGACGTCCTCTATCGAAACCCATAAACCCAAACGTACCTTCGCTTCGCCCCTTCCACGGATCGCCCGAACGGCGCGGACGAAACCCGCCAGGCGTCACGGCGAGCGGCAGCGCACACGCGCAGCCCTCTCCTTTGCACTTTGAGGCATAGCGGAAAATTTGGACAATCGCGAACAGATTCGGACAGGCCGCGCGGAATCTCGCGCCGGCCGTTCCATTTCGGCACTGGTCCGATTACGCACCCCGATCGTTCATGCCACCTTGCCAGCGGTTCGGGCAATTGGCAGAGACGGCAAATGGACCTCCTCGCCCTGTTTTCCGATCCGGCCACCTGGGCTGCCCTCATCACCCTCATCACGCTCGAGGTCGTGCTGGGCATCGACAACCTCGTGTTTATCGCGATCCTGTCGAACAAGCTTCCGCCAGAGCAGCAGCAACGCGCGCGCCGCATCGGCCTTATCCTGGCGCTGGTCATGCGCATCGCCCTGCTGATGCTGATCGGCTGGCTGGTTACGCTGCAGGCCCCGATGATCGATCTCGGCCTTTCGGGCACGCCCGGCCCGCACGGCGAACCTTCATTCGAGACTGCGTTCTCGGGCCGCGACCTGATCCTGATCGCCGGCGGCCTGTTCCTGCTGTGGAAAGCAACCACCGAAATCCACCACAATATCGATGCCGAGCCGGCCAGCGGCGAACTGCTCGATCACGACAAGGGCGGCGTCGTCATCGGTTTCGCTGCCGCGATCGCCCAGATCATCGCGCTCGACGTTGTGTTCTCGGTTGATTCGATCCTCACCGCCGTGGGGATGACCGATGAAATCCCGATCATGGTCGCCGCCGTCGTGATCACCGTGGGAATCATGCTGGTCGCCGCCGATCCGCTGGCGAAATTCATCGAGCAGAATCCGACCCTCGTGATGCTGGCCCTGGCGTTCCTCGTGATGATCGGCCTCGTCCTTATCGCCGATGGCTTCGGGGTCCACATCCCGAAGGGTTACGTCTACGCCGCGATGGGATTTTCGGGCCTCGTCGAAACCCTCAACATCATGAGCCGCAACCGCCGGGCGCGAGCACGAGTCGCCGGCCCGGGCATCACCCCCAAGGAGTAGCCGCGCGATGTTCAACAAGCTCGCCGACGGCGTCTATGCCAGCCCGCAGATCGGCCTTTCCGAAGTCGCCGAAGCCGCGCGCATGGGGGTGACGCTCATCATCAACAACCGGCCCGAAGACGAAGGCCCCGATCAGGTTCCCGGCCCCGAAATCGAAGCCGCCGCCCGCGCCGCCGGCCTCGCTTATATCGCCATTCCCGTCACGCACGCCGGGTTCAGCGAACCGCAGGTAGCCGCGATGGCCCAGGCGCTCGAAACCGCCACCGGTCCGGTCCTCGCCTATTGCCGTTCGGGCACCCGCTCCACCCTGCTGTGGGCGCTGGCCGAGGCGAGCACGGGGGCGGAGCCGGACAAGGTCGCCCTCGCCGCGGCCCGTGCCGGCTACGATGTATCGCCGATCCGCAGCCTGCTCGACGTGCTCGCCTCGCGCGGCTGAAAAGCGCTTCGGATAATTCTCCGGAAAGCATCGGGCCAGGCCCGCGTGCACTTCGCCGTGGTCCGCAATAGAGCGAGCGCACCGGCGCGAACGCCTGCTGTCCTCGCGCTGCCATAGGGAAACCGTCGCGGCACGAACGAGGGCCGCAGCGACGCGCTCCGGACCCATTCCCCGGCGCAAAAATAGCTGAAGCGCCTGGCTCCCGTCCCTATCCCATTGGCGCAAAAAAGGCCGGAGCGGCTGGCTCCGGCCCCTATCCCATAAGCACAAAAAAGGGCCGGAGCGGCTGGCTCCGGCCCTTGAGTTTGCGTTCGCAGGACGAACGTCGGATGGCGGGACCGGGGAGAAGGAGAGGAAGTTGCCCCTGCCCCGCCAAACCGGGCAAACTCAGTAGTTGTAGGCGCGTTCGCCGTGTTCGCCGAGGTCGAGACCTTCCCGTTCGACTTCCGGGCTGACCCGCAGCCCGGTGAGAGCCTTGGCGACATACATGGCGACGACCGTGCCGATGGCAGCCCACACGATGGTCGTGCCGACGGCCGCGGCCTGGATGCCCAGTTGCGCGCCGATCCCGGTGCTGCCGTCGCCCGGACCACCAAAGCCCGGAGCAAAGACGATCGCGGTGCCTAGCGCGCCGACGATGCCGCCGATGCCGTGGATGCCGAACGCATCGAGAGCATCGTCATAGCCCAGCTTGGGCTTGATGACCGTCACGAAGAAGAAGCAGATCACCGAAGCAACGGCACCGAGGATGATGGCGCCGAACGGGCCGGAATTGCCCGCAGCCGGAGTAACCGCAACCAGACCGGCAATGATGCCCGAGCAGAAGCCCAGCGCCGAGCCCTTGTGGCCCATGGCACGCTCGACGACCATCCAGGTCAGCCCCGCCGAAGCCGTGGCAACGAACGTGTTGATCATTGCAAGCCCGGCCGAACCGTTGGCTTCAAGCGCCGAACCGGCGTTGAAACCGAACCAGCCCACCCACAGCAGGCCTGTACCGATCCCGGTCATGGTCAGCGAGTGCGGTGCCATGACTTCCTTGCCGTAGCCGATGCGATTGCCGAGGATCAGTGCTGCGACCAGCGCGGAAACACCCGCGTTGATATGCACCACGGTGCCGCCGGCGAAATCGAGCGCACCCATTTCGAAGAACAGGCCGCCACCGGCCCACACCATGTGCGCGACCGGGAAGTAGACAATTGTCAGCCACACCAGGGCGAACACCATCACGGCCGAGAACTTCATGCGTTCGACCACCGAACCCAGCACCAGCGCCACGGTGATCGCGGCGAAAGTCATCTGGAAGGCGATGAACACATATTCGGGGATCTCGACCCCGTCAGTGAACGTCGCGGCCTGGCTCGAGGCATCGACGCCCGACAGGAACCACTTGCCCCAACTGACATAGGCGTTGCCTTCCGGCCCAAACGCCATGCCATAGCCGTACATCACCCAGATCAGCATGGCGAAGCACGCCACGGCGCCGATCTGCGTCATGGTCGAAAGCATGTTCTTGGTGCGGGTAAGGCCGCCGTAGAACAGCGCCAGACCCGGGATGATCATCAAAAGCACCAGCAACGTGGCGGTCATCATCCAGGCGGTATCGCCCTTGTCGACCGTGGCTGCGGCAACTTCCGCTGCGGCGGTGGCCGCCTCGGTGACGGTCTCTGCGGCAGCGACTGCCGCATCGGTCGCAGCCGCCGTGGCGTCCTGCGCGAAAGCGGCGGTAGCGGCAAAGAGCGAAGCTCCGAGCGCGCCGATGCCGCCACAAATTTTGCCGATCCCGGCAAGCCTGTGGTTCATGGTGGATTCCCTCCTGTCGGACATGTCCTGCGTCATCGGGCCGGTCATAGCGCGGTATCCCCGGCTTCGCCGGTGCGGATCCGCACCGCCTCGGACAAGTCGAGCACGAAAATCTTGCCGTCGCCGATCGCTTCGGTGCTGGCGACCTGCTGGATCGTTTCGATGATCAGCGGCGTCAGACTGTCGCTTGCCGCGACCTCGATTTTCACTTTCGGCAACATGTTGGTCGAATATTCGGCGCCACGGTAAATTTCCGTTTGACCCTTTTGACGCCCAAACCCCTTGACCTCGGAAACGGTCATGCCGGCGACGCCAATGGCGCCGAGAGCCTCACGTACCTCGTCGAGCTTGAACGGCTTGATGATGGCGATGATGAATTTCATCCTTGCCCCCCTGGAAGCCTACCGGACCCGTTGCCGGCGATCACTGCATCGCAAGCGGCGTGCCAGTTTAGGAATTCGTTAGGATTCCCAGTGAGTCCGCTGCCGGGGCCGGAGGATCGACCCGGCCGGGCGCTCGAATCCTGTGCAACCTGCCTAATTTTTGGGCAGGCGCATCTGCGCGAACACCGGCAAGTGGTCCGATGCCCGCGCGGACAGCGCGCTGTGGTGCACGCCGTAATCGCCGCAGTCCCACTCGGGCGAGGCGACAATGCGGTCCAGCATCGCAACCGGGCGCCGCGTCGGAAAACTGCGTCCCGGCGCCAGCACCCGCCAGGCATCCTCGCGAAATTCGCGCAAGCAACCGCCGGCGTGGGTCCACTCGTTGAAGTCGCCCATCAGCACCATCGGGCAGCGGCCGTTGCCGTTGGCGTCGTCGTCGCACGCAGCAAGGTGCTCCAGCACCGCGCGGACCTGATGGCGTCGCCGCAGCCCGGACAAGTCAAGGTGCATCCCCGCAACCCGTACCGGCCGCCCCTCGACCAGCAGGTCAGCCCGCACCGCACCGCGCGGCTCAAGCATCGGCAACGGCACCACCGCCGCCGCCGTCACTTCGATATCGCGGCGCACCAGCAGCGCGTTGCCATGCCAGCCGATGCTGTCCGGCCGCATGTTGAAATGCACCGGCCGCCACGGGCTGTGATCGTCGAGCAACTGGCGCGGCAGCACGCTGGCGCGATTCCCGAAGCGGCGGTCCGCCTCCTGCAGCGCGATCACGTCGGCGTCGATCTCGCGCAGCACGGCCAGAATCCGCTCGGGATCGCGGCGCCGGTCGAGGCCGATGCCCTTGTGGATGTTGTAGCTGGCGACCGTCAGTTGCATGGTGCGATTGTGCCGTGTTGCAGCGCCGTTGCAAACCGCTTGCACGCGGCGGTCAACGTTCCTTTGTTGCGCTGAAAGTCAGTTCCGGGTTCTTTTCCTGCTGGTAGCTGACGTCCCACTCCGAGCGCGCCATGAACACCGGATCACCGTCGCGGTCCTTGGCCAGGGTGGCCTTGTTGATGTCCGCAAAAGCCTTCAGCGCCGCATCGCTTCCCTTGAGCCACCGTGCGGTGTCGAACGGCGATGCCTCCAGCACCGCCTCAACCTTGTATTCCGCCTCCAGCCGCGAAATCAGCACGTCGAGCTGCAACTGGCCGACCACGCCGACAATCCACTGTGCGCCGATCTCGGGGTAGAACACCTGGATCACCCCTTCCTCGCTGAGATCGTCGAGCGCTTTGCGCAACTGTTTGGTTTTGGTCGGATCTTTCAGCGCGACCCGGCGCAGGATTTCCGGCGCGAAGTTGGGCAGGCCGATAAAGCGCACGTCGTTTTTCTCGGACAGGGTATCGCCTACTCGCAGCGTGCCGTGATTGGGAATGCCGATGATGTCGCCGGCCTCGGCGCTATCGGCAATCTCGCGGTCCTGCGCGAAAAACAGGATTGGCGAGTGGATCGCGATCGGCTTGCCGAGGCCGGACGGCGTCAGCTTCATGCCGCGTTTGAAAGTGCCGGAAACCATCCGCATGAACGCGATCCGGTCGCGGTGCTGCGGGTCCATATTGGCCTGGACCTTGAAGATGAACCCGGTGACGTCCGCCCGTTCCGGACTGATCTCGCCCTGGTCCGATTGCTGCGGGCGCGGTGGCGGCGCATATTTGGCAATGGCATCAATCAGATCGGCCACACCGAAGTTCTTGAGCGCGGAACCGAAATAGGCCGGCGTCAGGTCGCCATGGCGATAGGCGGCAAGGTCGAATTCGGGATAGCCCCCTTGCGCCAGTTCGACCTCATCGGCGATCTCCTGAGGCAGCTCGGCCCGCTCGACCTTGCCCAGAAACTCACGACTGTCGCCCTCCGGGCGGCTGATCAGGCCGGTGCTGAAATCGAGCACGCCCTGGAAAGTCCCGCCCATGCCCACCGGCCACGACATCGGCACGACATCCAGCGCCAGCGCATCGGCCACTTCGTCGAGCGTCTCGAACGGGCTGCGCCCTTCGCGATCGACCTTGTTGATGAAGGTGATGATCGGCACCGACCGCATCCGGCAGACCTCGAACAACTTGCGCGTCTGCGGCTCGATGCCCTTCGCCGCATCGATCACCATGATCGCCGAATCGACTGCGGTCAGCGTGCGATAGGTATCTTCGGAAAAGTCTTCGTGGCCCGGCGTGTCGAGCAGGTTGAAGGTAATGCTTTCCCCGTTTTCATTGGCCTTCTGGAAGGTCATGACCGAGCTGGTCACCGAGATGCCGCGCTGCTGCTCGATCTTCATCCAGTCCGATCGAGCCCGCCGCGCCTGGCCCCGCGCCTTGACCTCGCCGGCGAGGTGAATGGCGCCGCCTTGCAGCAGCAGCTTCTCGGTAAGGGTCGTCTTACCGGCATCCGGGTGGGAAATGATCGCGAAAGTGCGGCGGCTGGAACTCTTGGTCATCGCGTCGGGCCACTAGCCGGGCACGACCCGCACGTCCATCCGGAAGCTGCGCGTCGCGCCCGGATCAAGTGCGACAATGCCCGGTTTGGTGCGGAAATCGCCATCATAGCCCTGCGGATCGGCGATCCCCTGCCATGGCTCGATGCACAGATAGCGCGCGCCCGGCTTCTGCCAGATGCCCAGCATCGGCGTGTCGGGAAATCCGATTTCGAGCCGGGCCCCGCCTTCCGCGCCAAACGTCAGCGAGCGGCTGGCAAGGTGGTCCCAGATCAGGGCGTCGGCCTCGAACAGCGCGGCATCCGGCGCAAACTCGCGCCCCGCGACCGGCGCTGGCTGCGGATCGGGCAGAAGCAGCCCGCTCGGCGGGTCAATCCGGCGGACCGGCTGCGGCTCGTCGACCGCGAACTTGACGCGATGCGCACCTTTCGCCGCGCCGCCCGGCAGTGGCCATGCGAAAGCGGGGTGAAACCCGAAACTGAACCACATCGGCTCGGCGGCCGGATTGGTCACGGTTGCCACCATCCGCAAGCAGTCTCCCTCCGCCCGGAACTCCATCTCCAGCACGAACCGGAACGGATAGGCCGCGCGCGTCTCCTCGCTGTCGCACAAGCGGAAGCGAGCCATGGCGGCGGCATGGTCAACCAGTTCGAACCGGCTGGTCCGCGTGAAACCGTGCTTGGACATTGCGAACATCCGCTCGCCGATCCGGTAGCAGCCGCCCTGCAAGGCGCCGACGATCGGGAACAGCAGCGGGGCATGGCCCGTCCAGAAAGCCGGATCGGCGTCGGTCATGTACTCGCCGCCCTGTGCATCTCGCAGCGACCACAACTCTGCGCCGAGCGGGCTGATCCCGGCGCTGATCCGGTCGGACGCAATCGATACCAGCTCCGTCACATCGCCTCCGATCCGCGCGCCCGCTATGCCCGCAACTGTGCCCCGAGTTTGGCCGCAGCGGCGGTCACCTTGTCGGCAATCGCCTTGAGATCGGCCTCGCCATAGCTCTTGTCGGCCGGCTGGAGCGTCACTTCGACTGCGAGCGACTTCTGCCCGTCCGGCACGCCCTGCCCGCGGAAATCGTCGAACAGCCGCGCGCCGACGATATTGGCCTTGTCCGCCCCCCGAACCGCGCGAACGAGATCACCCGCCGGAGTCCCGGCCGCCACGAGGAACGCGAAGTCGCGCGTCACCGCCTGCAACGCTGGCGGGGCATAGGCCGGGCGGGCAAACCCGCTCGCTCCGCGCTTGCCCGGGATCGCATCTAGAAACAGCTCCACCGCAGCCACCGGCCCATCAAGGTCGAACGCCCTGGCGGTCGCCGGATGCAACATGCCGAAGCGGGCCAGCACCGTCTTGGGCCCGAGCCGCAGCGTGGCCGACTGGCCGGGATGAAACTGGCCGCCGGCCTCGCCCATTACCTGCAGGTTCTCGACTGGCGCACCGGCTTCGGCCAGCAGTCCGAAGGCTTCGGCCTTGGCGTCAAAGGCGTCGAATGCCTGCGCCTTGCCGGTTGCCCAGCCGCGCGCGGCCTTCTCGCCCGCCAGCACGACGCCCAGCGTCAATCGCTCGTCGCTGCGCTCGTCGGCCCCGCGCAAATAGCGCCGCCCGATCTCGAACAGGCGCAGAGACGCAGCGCCACGATCGAGGTTGCGCTTTGCCGCCGAGAGCAGCCCCGGCAACAGCGAAGGCCGCATCGCCTTCATGTCCTCGCTGATCGGGTTGTCGAGCACCCAAAGCGGGCCATCGGCGAAAGCCTCGGCCTCGTCGGTCGGCAGGAATGACCAGGTGACGGCCTCGTTGAGCCCGCGCGCTGCGGCCGCGCGGCGCAGGCGGCGTTCCAGTTTCTGCACCGGCGTCGCGGTGGGCCGGGCGACGCCGTCCGCCCGGGGCAGGGGCACGGATTCGATCGCGTCGAGCCCCCGGATGCGCACGACTTCCTCGACGATGTCGGGCGCTCCGGCCACGTCCGGCCGCCAGCCTGGCGCCGTGACCGTCCAGTCGTCGGCGACCGAAAAGCCGAGCGCTTCAAGAATGCGGCGCTGTTCGCCCGCCGGAATGGCAATCCCGCCCAGCGTTTCGGCCAGCGCCGGATCGTAGGCAATCCGCGTCAGGCCCAGCGGCGCCTTGCCCGCGCGGATCACCTGGCTGGCTTCGCCGCCGCAGGTTTCGAGGATCAGGCGCGTGAGCATCTCCAGCCCGGTATCGAGAAACTGCGGATCGACCCCGCGCTCGAACCGGCTGCGCGCATCGGACGTAAGGTTGAGCTGGCGGCCCGTTGCGGCGATCCGCTCGGGATCGAAATAGGCGATTTCCAGCAGGACGTCGCTGGTCGCTTCCGAGCAACCCGAATGTTCGCCGCCCATGATCCCGGCAATGTCGTGCACGCCGGAATCATCAGCGATCACGGTCATCGCGGGATCGAGCGCATATTCCTTGCCATTGAGCGCGATCACCTTCTCGCCATCCGCCGCGCGCCGGGCAACGACCGCGCCGCTGAGTTGGGTCAGGTCATAAGCGTGGGCCGGGCGGCCGAAGCCCAGCATCAGGTAGTTGGTAAGATCAACCAGCGCCGAGATCGGCCGCTGTCCGGCGCTCTTCAGCCGATCCTGCAACCACTGCGGCGAAGGTCTGTTCTTAACGCCCCGGATCACCCGTCCGTAGAAGGCCGGGCAGCCGGCCGGGTCGTCGGTGCGAATTTCAGTCGGGCAGGGGAACGTGCCATCCACCGCCAGCACCGCGATCGGCTTCAGCGCGCCGAGGCCGGCCGCCGCCAGATCGCGCGCGATCCCATAGACGCCCATGCAATCCGGCCGGTTCGGCGTGATCGCCACGTCGAACACCGGGTCCGCGCCATGATAGGCGGCAAAGGCCATCCCGACCGGCGCATCGGCCGGCAGTTCGATGATGCCGTCATGGTCTTCGCCCAGTTCCAGTTCGCGGGTTGAACACATCATCCCGTTCGATTCGACCCCGCGCACCGCCGCTTTCCTGAGCGTCATCCCGTTCGCGGGAACCACCGCGCCCGGCAGCCCGAGCACGCCGACCAGGCCCGCTCGCGCATTGGGCGCGCCGCACACCACCTGCAGCGGTGCGCCCTCGCCAGTATCGATGGTGAGCACCTGCAATTTGTCGGCATCGGGGTGCCGCTCAGCCGTCAGCACTTTCGCCACACGGAAACCCGACAGCTTCGCCGCCGGATCCTCGATGCCCTCGACCTCGATGCCGATCGCGTTGAGCCGGGCCGAAATCTCTTCAACGCCCGCCTCGGTGTCGAGATAATCCTTGAGCCAGGTAAGGGAGAATTTCATTGGCCTGCCCCTTATGCCGGCGTGCCGACGCCAGCCGACAGGGTCGGCACGTCGAGCGCGGAAAATCCGTAGTGGGCCAGCCAGCGCTGGTCGCCGTCGAAGAAGGCACGCAAGTCGTCCATCCCGTATTTGAGCATGGCGAGCCGGTCGACCCCGATCCCGAACGCGAAACCCTGCCATTCGTCCGGATCGAGCCCGCCGAACTCGATCACCGTGCGATTGACCATGCCCGAGCCGAGCAGCTCCATCCAGCCGTGATCCGGCGCATCGCCGCTGCCGCCGAGCACGCGCTTGCCCTTGACCAGCGCAAAGCCGACATCGACTTCGACGGAAGGCTCGGTGAAAGGGAAGTAACTCGGGCGCAACCGCAGGACGATATCCTCGCGTTCGAAAAAGGCCTTGAGGAAAGTCTCCAGCGTCCACTTGAGGTGGCCGAGATGGATGCCCTTGTCGATCACGAGCCCTTCGACCTGGTGGAACATCGGGGTGTGCGTCGCATCGCTGTCCGAGCGATAGACCCGCCCGGGAGCGATGATCCGCAGCGGCGCGCCTTCGGCCAGCATCGTGCGAATCTGCACCGGCGAGGTGTGCGTGCGCAGCACCATCCGGCCGCCGTTCGGAGCGGCATCCGGAAAGTAGAACGTGTCGTGCATCGCGCGGGCGGGATGGCTTTCCGGCATGTTGAGCGCGGTGAAGTTGTGCCAGTCGTCCTCGATCTCGGGACCGGAAGCGACCGCGAAGCCCATGTCGGCGAAAATCTCGGCCAGTTCGTCCATCACCTGGCTGACCGGATGGACCGAGCCCTTCGGCAGATCCGGCGCGGGCAAAGTAAGATCAAGTTGCTCGGCGGCAAGGCGCGCCTCGAGCGCGGCCCCTTCCAGTGCCGCCTTGCGATCTGCCAGTGCGGCCGTAACGCCCTCGCGGAGGGCCTGAATCTGCGGGCCCTGCGCCTGGCGCTGGTCGGGGCTCATTGCGCCCAGCGTCTTCAGCAGGGCCGAGATCGAGCCCTGCTTGCCGAGCAGTTCGATGCGCAACCGCTCGACGCTTTCGAGATCCTGCGCCGCCGCGATCCGCGCCTGCGCTGCTTGTCCGGTTGCTGCGTAGTCCACTGGTGCCTGTCCGTTCGGTAACGTGTTCAGCCGCGGCCTTTAGAGACTAGGCCGGATGGCCGCAACCTAGCGCGCCGCGCCGCCCTCCGGCCGATCGAGCGCCTGCACCGCGTGCCCGGCAAAGCGCGCCCGCGCATGCATCACGGCGCCGATGATCGGCTTGTCGAGCGCAGCATATTGGCGCGGCGACATCCCCACGAACTGCTTGAAATCGCGCACGAACTGCGCCTGGTCATGATACTGCCCGTCGATGGCGCCGATCCATTTGAGCGACGGGTCCAGCAGGTACTGCGCAAGACTGCGCATGAACCGCTGCCGGCGCAGCAGCAGTTTGGGTGAAAATCCGAAGGCGCGGGCGCAGGCCCGTTCGATTGTCCGCAAGCTGCCCCCGGTCCGCTCCACCAGTTGCGAGACCGTTGCGAGATCGGGATCGATCAGCGCGCCGTGGATCGCCAGAATGCGCGCCTCATCAGGGACTTCCCTGGCCGGACGGGCCAGGAAATGATCCGAGATCCGCGCCAGTTACGCCGCCGGATCGGGTTCCGCTCCGAACAGCGTCGCCGCGAGCGGCGTGAATGCGCTGAACGCCGGATGGGTGTTTCCGTCGATCACCGAATCGGCATATTGCACAGCGGGAACCCCGACGAACCTGGCCCAGCCAAGCGGCAGCAGGCCGATGCCCCACATCCGCGCAGAACCCTGTTCGACGCGCACCGTATGGCTGCTTGGACCAGTTACGCAGAAATTGGTGTGCGACAGGACTGTGCCCCCGTGCGCTTCGGCATCGGGAAGGTCGCCCGAGACAAACCGCAGGTTTGCCCATTCCGGGTGGAGATGGTCCGTGACGCGGCAACCCGCCGCTACCGTGAGTTCGACGAGGTAGAACGTGGTAAAATAGCGGCGTAGTTCCGCTGGTGGCGCATGGAACTGCACCTGCACGTGGCATTCTGGCTGCACCCGAATACTCCGGCCCCTGCATTCGGGCTCTAGGTCACATACCCATAAACAGGATTCACAAATCGGCTGATGTGTGATTCAGTCTTCCGGACGGGGAGATTGGTGATGGCACGGTTTGATTTGTCAGATTTCGAGTGGTCGGTGATCGA
>VMTF01000239.1 GCA_013791705.1 Sphingomonadales bacterium
CCTCGACAAACCGGCGCGCGGCGAGGCCCATGGTCCGGGCGCGGGGGGCCGCCCCCCCCCCCCCCCCCCCCCCCGAGGGCCCGTGGGCGGCGCGGGGGGGGAGAAGGCGGATGAAGCCCCCCCCCCCCGCCCACCGGGGCGGGGGCGGGGGGGGGGGCCGGGCCCCCGCGCCCGGACCATGGGCCTCGCCGCGCGCCGGTTTGTCGAGGAAGCGCACAATTGGCAGGCCGTGCTGGCGCCGCTTGAGGGCCTGATCGGCGCGCCGCCGCGCGCGCGCGTGCGCCATGCCGCCTGAAACGCCATCCGATAGGCACGCGCCGGAATCTGTAACGGGGGGCATCGCCCGCCTGATTCCTTCGGTCTGGCGCGTTCCGATGATTGCACTTGGCACGGTTGCGGCTCTGCTGGTCCTGGCCTTCGGCCGCGACTGGGCCGGGATGGCGGGCCAGTGGTGGAACAGTTCGACCTATAACCACATCCTGTTCGTGCCGCCGGTGATCGGCTGGCTGGTTCACCAGCGCTGGCCGCAATTGCGGCGGCTCACGCCTTCGACCTGGTGGCCGGGACTGGCCCTGTTCGGCGCCGCGCTGTTGCTCTGGGTGCTGGGCTCGTTTGGTGCGGTCGCGCTCGTCAGGCAGGCCGGAATAGTGGCGATGCTTGGCGCGGCGGTGCTCGCGCTGCTTGGTCCGCGGGTTGGTGCCGGGCTGGCTTTTCCGCTGGCCTACATGGTGTTTCTGGTTCCCTTTGGCGATGAACTGGTTCCACCGCTGCAACTTGTCACTGCCAAACTGGCGATCGCGCTGGTCCATCTTTCGCAGGTTCCGGCCGCCATCAACGGCGTGTTCATCGATACGCCGGCCGGCCTGTTCGAAGTGGCCGAGGCCTGTTCGGGCATCGAGTTCCTGATTGCGATGGTCGCGTTCGGCGCCCTGGCGGGCCATGTCTGCTTCCGGAGCTGGCCGCGCCGCGCGGGGTTCATGCTGATCGCGGTCGCCGTGCCGGTGCTCGCCAACGGGGTCCGGGCCTGGGGCACGATCTACATCGCCCAGTTCAAGGGCGCGGCCTATGCGGGCGGGTTCGATCACATTGTCTATGGCTGGATTTTCTTCGCGGTCGTGATCGCACTCGTCATCGCGGCGGGCTGGCCGTTCTTCGACCGTGCCTCCGATGCGCCACTGGTGGACGTGCCTAAACTGCGATCCTCGCCGGCGCTCGGCCGGCTCGCCGCGCAGACCATTCGTATGCCGGTCCTGCTTGCGGCGATGGCGGCGCTGGTCATCGCCGGGCAGGGCTGGGTCTTCGCGGCCAATCGCCTTGATGCGCCGGTTCCGCGCCAGATCGACTTGCCCCAAGTGCCGGGCTGGCACCGCGTCGATTACCGTCCGGCGTTATGGTGGGAGCCGCGTGCATCCGGCGCCGACCACCGCCTGCTAGGGCGCTATGCCGATGACCGGGGCAACACGGTCGATGTGTTCTATGCGCTGTATTCCAGCCAGTCAGAAGGCCGCAAGGCGGGCGGGTTCGGCGAAGGGGCGCTCACCCCGAACACCGCGTGGGCCTGGCGCGCGCCGGGGCCGGGCGCGGCGCATGGGAAAAGCGATGTCCTGCTCGGTCGCGGCGCCGTCGAACGGCTCGCCGAAACCTACTACCGGACCGGCGCGCTGCTGACCGGTAGCAACGCCCGGTTGAAGCTCGCCAATATTGCCGGCCGCCTCGCCTTGCGCAAGGAACCGACGATGCTGCTGATCCTTTCCGCCGAACGCCAGCCGGGGCATGATCCCGCGCGGGCCACCGCCGCGTTCCGCGCTGCGACCGGGCCGCTCGGGCCATGGATGGACCGCATAGCCGGGCTGCGGTAGGGGCGGGCGGATATGTGCGGAATTGCCGGCCTGTTTCACCTGACCACGCCCAAGCCGGTCGATCCGGCGCGGATCGGGAAAATGTGCGAGGCAATGGTGCATCGCGGCCCCGATGGCGGCGGGGTGTGGACCGCGCCCGGCGTCGGCCTGGGCCATCGCCGCCTCTCGATCATCGATGTCGCGGGCTCGCCCCAGCCGATGGCCTCGACCGACGGCCGGGCCATGCTGGTCTTCAACGGCGAGATCTACAACTTCCGCGAGCTGCGGGCCGAACTGCACGAACTGGGCGCGGTATTCCATACCGACGGGGACAGCGAAGTGATCCTGGCGGCGTGGCAGCGCTGGGGTGTCGATTGCCTGCCGCGCCTGTCGGGCATGTTCGCCTTCGCGATCTATGACCTGACCCGGCGCACCTTGTTCCTGGCGCGCGACCGTCTGGGCGTGAAGCCGCTGTTTCTCGCCCCGCTCAGCGACGGCAGCCTTGCCTTCGCTTCGGAACTCAAGGGCCTGTGCGCTCACCCGCTGCTGCGCCGCGAGGCCGATCCACTGGCGGTGGAAGACTACATGGCCTGGGGCTATGTCCCCGACAGCCGCTCGCTGCTCAAGGGCGTGGAGAAGCTTGCGGCGGGGCATTATCTGCTGTTGCGGCACGGCGCCCCGCTGCCGCGCCCGGTGCAGTGGTGGGACGTTTCGTTTGCGGAGCGCAATCGCCGCAAGCCCGCCGATCTCGAAGCCGAACTGGTGCATCTGCTGCGTCAGGCCGTTACCTCGCGGATGGTCGCGGACGTGCCGCTGGGCGCGTTCCTCTCGGGCGGGGTCGATAGTTCCAGCGTTGTCGCGCTGATGGCCGAGGCGAGTTCCACCCCGGTGAAAACCTGCTCGATCGGGTTCGACGTGGGCGCGCTCGATGAAACCGGCTATGCTGACCGGATCGCGCGCCAGTTCGGCACCGACCATCGCAGCCGGACCGTTTCACCCGACGATTTTGGCGATATCGATACGCTTGCCGCGATGTTCGACGAACCGTTCGCCGATGCTTCGGCCCTGCCGACCTGGCGGGTGTGCCAACTGGCCCGTGAAACGGTGACGGTTGCGCTCTCGGGCGACGGGGCCGACGAGGCGTTCGCCGGGTATCGCCGCCAGCGCTTCCAGCATGGCGAGGACCGCTTGCGCGGATTGCTGCCGCAAGCGGTGCGCGGGCCGCTGTTCGGCGCCTTGGGGTCGGTCTATCCCAAGGCCGACTGGGCGCCCCGGCCGCTGCGGGCGAAGGCGACCTTGCTGTCGCTCGCCGGGTCCAGCGAGGAGGGCTATGCGCGGGCGCTGGCCGTCACGACGCCGGAGCAGCGCGAGCAGTTGTTCAGCGCGGACTTTCGCAGGCTGCGGGGCGATTACCGCGCCGAGCAGCCCTTGCTCGAGCTGATGCGCGGCGCGCCGGCCCGTTCGGGGCTGGACCGTGCCCAATATGCCGATCTGAAGTTCTGGCTGCCCGGGGACATCCTCACCAAGGTTGATCGCACCAGCATGGCGGTCAGCCTGGAAGCGCGCGAACCGCTGCTGGATCATCGCCTGATCGAATTCGCCGCGCGGCTGCCCGAAGGCCTGCGCATTCGCGGGGTGCAGGGCAAATGGTTGATGAAACAGGCGATGCGGCGCTATCTGCCCGGCCAGATCCTGTTTCGTCCCAAGCAGGGCTTCGTCATGCCGATCGCGCAGTGGTTCCGCGGGCCGCTGGCCGGGACAGCGCGCGGGATCGCCGCCAGCGCGGCAATCACGCGGACCGGCTGGTTCGACCCTGCGCGCCTGCGGGAAATCGCCGAAGCGCATATTGCCGGGCATGCGGACAACTCGCGCCTGCTGTGGCAACTGCTGATGCTTGATCGCTCGCTCGGCCGGCTTGGTCTGGTGTGAGGCGGGCGGGTGCGCGCGTGGCGCGCGCGTTGGATGGGCGCGCGCGAAAGATGGTAAGCAGTTCTTAAACGCTATCGCTTAGACGAGGCTTGAAGGGTCAGCCAGGCGCACAATGCGAACGTATCGTAACCTGCCGATTTTTATAGCGACTTTCGCGACCTATTTTGTCGCGTGGCTCTTCGTATCCGCGCCGATTGACCAAGTCTATTGGAACGCCCGTTTCGCGCTCGGAGATAGTTCGCCGCCGCAGTCCATCGTGTTGGTCCAGATGAATTCGTCTGACGACCAAACGGATCGCAGCGCTGATTTTGAAGCAAAAATTCTCGAAAGGTTGCGTGTCGCCTCGCCCCGGAAGGTTTATCTGGACGGGAAGATCAAGTACGGGAGCGCCGCATTGAAGCACGAAATCCGTGCCTGGGGAGACAGGATTTCCCTCGTTGCGCGATTCAACCAGATTAGTTCGGAACTAAATAGGTTTTCGTTTGGCTCCATTGAACTTCCTGACGCTTCCGTAATTGCCAAAGAGCAGGTGGTTGTTTCCGGATACAAAGGGAATTTCTGGAAATATGTGGGTTTCGCACCGTGCGCGTTTCGCGTCGAAGACACGGTTTATCCCGGGTTTGGTGCGGATTTGGCTGGGGTCACATGTCAAGGGGGGGAAATTCGTCCCGATTTCAGCGTTGACCCTCACAGGATACCAAGCGTCTCTGCTCGCGATCTGCTCGCGGGCAATGTTCCTCGCGCGACGCTTTCCGGCAAGACGGTCATCGTCACACCGTCCGTAGAAGGGGGTACTGGGACGGTCGGCTATTTCGGACGCTTCCAGCAGCCACTTGTGGTCGTCGACATCGCCGCTGCAGCAGGTGCGCAGCGTGGGCAGGCCAAGGCACTCCAGTTCGAGATACTGTTAACCTTGTTTATTCTGGTTGCCATCGCTGCCCAACGCTGCCGAAGGCAGCGTTGGCGTTGGCTGGCTTACGGGGTGGCAGCTTGCATGGCTATATTCGGCCCGGCGGTGCTTGAGCGTCTTGGCTACGTCGTAAATGCGGGAAGTACGCTGGTCGTTATGGCAGTATTTTCCGCCTGGAGAATGTGGTCTCGCTGGCGTCTTCGCGTCCTTCGGACTGGCAACTCAGGCTTGCCCAATTTCGTTGCCCTCGGCGAGCAGACGATTCCTGCCGGTTTCCTTCTGGTGGTGGCTGTGATCGGCCGATACGAGGAGTTTCTGGCGACCCTGCCCAAGGACTTGCATGGCGAGTGTGCCCGCCAGATCGCCCGGCGCTTCTCCGTGGGCTGCGGAACGGCGGAAATCTATCACGGCGATGGCGGACACTTTGCCTGGCTCGAACGGGACAGCGCTGCCGACAACCGGGTCGAGCATTTCGAGGGGATGCGTGCGCTATTTTCGGCGCCATTGCTCGTTGGCGGCCACATGTTCGATACCAATGTCCACTTCGGGATCGATCGGAACGGCCAGTTCGATACCCTGACGCGACTGAACACCGCGCTGGCCAGTGCGACCGAAGCGCTACGGCATGGTCGGACGGTCGAGCAATTCGAGGCAAACCGTCTCGCGAACGCGCCGTGGGAACTGTCGTTGCTCGCTCGCATCGACGAGGGAATGCGGAACGGCGACATCTGGCTCGCCTACCAGCCGCAGTGGGAATACCGGGACAATCGCATTAGCGGCGCCGAGGCGCTGATCCGCTGGAACGATCCGGTGCGCGGTCCGATCCGGCCGGACGAATTCATCCTCCAGGCCGAACGGGCCGGACGGATCGACGCACTGACTTACTGGGTGCTGGAGCAGGCGATCACTTCGGCGGAGGCCTTCAACACGCTGGGCGCGCGCTTCCAGATGAGCATCAATCTCTCGGCCCAGCTTGTCGATAAACCGTCGCTGGTCAGTGCAACCGCAGAAATCGTCCACCGGCGCGGGATCGATTGCAGGCTACTGACGATCGAGGTCACCGAGACGGCCAGTGTTTACAACCGGCCGGACGCGATCCGCAACCTGCAGGAACTGCGGACAATGGGCTTCCGCTTGTCGATCGATGATTTCGGAACGGGCGAGGCGAGCCTCTGTTACCTTGCCGATCTGCCCAGCGACGAACTGAAACTCGATCGCCGCTTTGTCTCGCGGATCGTCGACAGC
>VMTF01000137.1 GCA_013791705.1 Sphingomonadales bacterium
CCCCCTCCCCTCCCTTCCCCAATTTCCGGGGTGAGCGCGGTCACGCTACGGTCCGAACTCGAAAGGAATTGGGATGCAGGTGGATGACGTTCTGGGCGGGTTCGATCTCGACATCGTGCTGCGCGATGTGTCGTGTGACGCGGGTGTCCCGCCAGTCAGGCGCGCGATCGCCGCGCTGTGCATCGGGGTTGGTATCGACGATGCCTGGCTATCTGTACGCGAACTGCGCGAGGCAGTGTCTCTGGTCAACGAAGGCGCGGACGGCGGACGCGCGCGACTTGCGACGATCCTGAGCACGGCTTGCGACGATTTTCAGCGGGCAATCTACTATTGCATGGCCGGGCGCGGCGTCGGTGAAATGGCAGAAGCGATGGATTGGTTGCTGGCCATCCTCAAGGCGCGTGGCCGCACGGCCGCATGGCTTAGCCGGTCAAGGGTTCGCCGCAGGGATCTGATGTCGCCCTATGTTTGCGAGGCACCGGATGGGCCGCTGGTGTCACCCGATGCGGATTTTGAGCTTGGCCGCTCGTGGTTCGTTGATCGGGGGCCAGGTCCATACTGACGCCATATAGACCGCTGCGCTGTCATTCATTTTTATCGCTGAAAATCGAGCGATGAATGACGGGGGTTGCGGACAATCCGGAATGGCTCCTTTCAGGAGCGCAAATCGGAATAACGGACGTTCCGGCAGCGAGACCGCAATTTGTTTCGAACACGGATCAACCCGGTCACGATGGCGGTTGCCCGCACGGACGATCGCTGGCGCAACGGCGAGCCGCCGCCGGCCGCGACCCAGCCATCTCTTCTTTAATTTCGTACAGAAATATGTCGCGCCTTGGCACATCGCCGTGCAATTGTCGGTAATAGACATCGAAGAGCAACTACTCGCGGCCTCGATCGCGCGGCACAACACAAGACACCGATTCTGCTAAGGGGGATTAGTTGACGAGCTTTAGGTTTCTGCATGCTGCCGACATCCATCTCGACAGCCCGCTACATGGCCTATCGAGATACGAGGGCTTGCCCGTCGACGAGATCCGCTCCGCCACGCGCGCGGCCTTCGACAACTTGGTGCAGTGTGCGGTCGATGAGGCGGTAGACTTCGTGGTTATCGCGGGCGACCTGTTCGACGGCGACTGGCGCGACATGGGAACCGGCCTCTACTTCGCGAAAGCGATGGGCCGCCTGGACCAAGCGCGCATCCCGGCGTTTCTCCTCGCTGGTAACCATGACGCCGCCTCGGTCTTCTCACGCACCGTCCCTTGGCCGCCGAACGTGCGGCTGTTCAATTCGCGGCGTCCCGAGACCCACCGCCTGCCCGAAATTTCCGTCGCGGTCCACGGCCAGAGCTTTTCGACCCCAGCGGTCACGGACAACCTCGTTCTCGCCTATCCGCCGGCGGAGGCGCACACTTTCAACATCGGCATGCTCCATACCGCGCTGGCCGGCCGTCAGGGTCACGCCGACTATGCGCCCTGCAGCGTCGATGACCTTCGATCCCGTGGCTACGACTACTGGGCGCTCGGTCACGTGCACGAGTTTGAAGTTGTCAGCACTGAGCCACACGTCGTGTTTCCCGGGAACGTACAGGGCCGGACGATCAGGGAGACGGGTGCCAAGGGCGCGGTCCTAGTCGATGTCGCCGACGGAGAAGTCACGTCCGTAGAGCGGGTCGAATTCGACGTATTCCGATGGGCGCATCTCGACGTGGACTGCACCAATACCCGAATGGACGAGGTCAGTGATCTCCTGCGCTCCGCGCTTGTCGGGCTCCACGGCTCAAACGCCTCCGGTCGGCCGCTGATCGCGCGCGTAACGCTGACCGGCGAGACACCAGACGCCGGCGCGGTGCGGAACGGCGCCGCGACGCTGCGCGACGACGTGCGCGCCATCGCCTCCTCGATCTCCCCTTACCTCTTCGTCGAAAAGGTCCGCGTGGAAGTAACCGAGCCGGCGCGGACGACCTGGACGGTCGACGAAGACCTCAACGCGATGATTCACGAGGCAGCGACCGATCCCGAGCTCGCCGGTATCCTCGGCCGTGACCTGGAGCGCTTTATGCTAGCGGCGAGCACGTCGCTCGGTGAGCCCGAGGATGGCGAGCTACGGCAATCAGCGGCGCAGGGCGACTGGGCGGGCGTCCTCGGCACCGCGTCGACCGCGTTGCGGTCGCGTTTAATAAGGGAGGGCTAAGCATGCGCTTCTCTCGCCTCTCGCTCGAGCGCTACGGCCGCTTCGAGGATTGCGACCTCGACTTTCGCTCGGGCAGTCCGGACCTCCATGTTATCTATGGCGAGAACGAGGCGGGGAAAACAACGTCGCTGGCCGCTGTCTCCGACCTTCTCTTCGGTTTTCCCGTCCGTTCGCCCTATAACTTTCTGTTCGACTATTCCCTGCTCCGCGTCGGCGCAGTGCTCGAGGATCGTGACACGACGCTCGCCTGCCGTCGCAAAAAGGGGACGAGCGGCACGTTGCTCGGTGCCGACGACGCCGCGATCGACGATGCGCCGCTTGCCGCGATGCTGCGTGGCCACACCCGCGACACGTTCGGCCTCTCCTTCAGCTTGGATCAGGCGGCGCTCCGCGTGGGCGGGCAGGCGATGGTCGAGGCGAAGAACGACGTCGGCCGGACCCTATTCGCGGCGGGGTCGGGCCTGACCGGCGTCTCCGACGAGCTGCGACGCCTGGAGACCGAGGCCGACGCGATCTGGGGCCCGACCGTCCGTGGCAGCCGGACTTTCACGCAGGCCCAGCGCCAACTTGCCGAGTCCACGAAGGTCGTGCGGGATGATGCGTTGAAGCCGAAGGCCTGGTCGGACGCGAGGATCGCCACCGAGCGGACGCGCGAGGCGCTGGAAGCGGCGCGCCGCGACCGCGATGCCGTCCAGACCGAGTCCAGGTCCGCCGAACGCGTCAGGCGCCTCGCGCCGCTCGTCCGGCATCGCGAGGAGCAGGCGGCGTTGCTCGCCGGATACGAAGGCGTCGTCGATCTCGGCCGTCAGCGCGAGACAGCCGCGGAAGGATTGGTGCGGGAGGCCGAGGAGGCCGTCCGCGCAATTGCGGCCGCCGAGAGCCTGCGGGCCGACATCGCCGACCGACGTGCGGCCGTTTTGATTGACGCGCAGGTACTCGGGGAAGCGGATGAGGTCGATCGCCTTGTCGCTGAGGCGGGCGCCGAGGTTAAGCCGAAGCGCGACCTTGTCAGCCTGGAGACCGAACACGCCGACGCGACAGCGACCGTTCGCCGGCTCCGCGCCGAGGCCGGTCCGAATGCCGATGCGGCGCCGCCGCGCGAACTCGCGGCGCGGTTGCGGGATCTCGCCCGTGTGGACGGCGAGCAACGTCTGGCGGAGCGCCAGATTGAGGACGAACGTCGGCGCATCGAGGAGCGGCGGGGTCGCGCGGAAGCCTCGCTTTCTGTCAACGTTGTTGGCGATTCAGCTGATGCCTTAACGTCTGCTGTCGACGAGGCGCGGGCACTTGGCACCGACGTCGATAGCCGCTGCGACGCCGCGCGTGGGAGGCTGGACGGCGCAGGACGCCGCGCCTCGGACGCGCTGGCCCGACTGGCACCGTGGGCGGGTGGTGCGGACGCGCTCGCTCGCCTTCCCAAGGTGGATGCCACCGAGATCCAGGAGGCACGAGACGCCCTGGCTGCCCTGCTGGCCGACGTCCGTCGCGAGGAGGAGGCCGCGCAGCGTGCGTCGGACCAGTCGTCTGCCGCAGCGCTCGAGATCTCGCAACTAGCGACCGGAACCGCGGTGTCGGCCGAGGACATCGTGGAGATACGGGCTGAGCGCGACCGTTTTTGGCGGCCGTTGCGCGACTATTTGGTGGATGGCGCGCACCTTCCGGCAGCGGTCGATGCAGTCGCGGGTTTTGAGACCGGCGTCGCAGCGGCAGACGGGCGCGCCGACGCGCGCTATGCGACCGCGGACGCGTCGGGCAGGCTGTCCATGCTGGAGCAGTCGCGTGCCTCGCACGACCTCGCGGGCGATCAGGCCAGTGCTCGCGCAAAGTCGGCCCGTGACCACCACGAGCGGGTTCTTGCCGGGTGGCGACGTCGGCTCAGCGATGCCGGACTGCCGGAGTTGGAGCCGGGGAGGTTTCATTCCTGGCAGGCTGATCGCGATGTGGCGGAGGCGGCCCAGATTGAGCTGCGCGCTTTAGTATCGGAGGTCGAGCGGTCAGAAGCCAGGCGCGGCGCTGCTCGGGCGGCGCTTGCTGCGGCGCTTGGGATCGCGGATGCTTTGGGCCCGCTCGCGCCCGTGCTCGCAAGGGCGGATGCGCGTCGCGCCGCCTTTGAGGATGTCTCGCGCAAGCGCCTGCTGGCGCAGGCGGAGTTGGATCAGGTCGGCGTCGAGAAGACCGCGCTGGACCGCAGGGCCCGCGCGGCGGAAGATGCAGCGACGATTAACGCTGCCGCTTGGAGTGCGGCACTTGCCGAGGCGCGCCTGGATTTCGACGTCCCGGCCTGCGACGCTATCCTCGACCTTTTGGACGAGCTGCGCGAGGCGGCGGCGTCGGACGCGCTCCTGCGCCGGCGCATTGACGGCATCGCACGCGACACACGGGATCACGCGGCCGCGGTCGGACGGCTTGCCGAAACGCTTGGCGTTACCGCGGGCGAGGTGACCGAGCGAATACGGTCGATGCGAGATCGACTTGCGGCAGCGCGAACCGCGGCGACGCTGCATGAATCGCTCGACGAGGAGGATCGGCGGCGCCATGGCGAGCTCCAGGAGGCGCACGCCAAGCTCAAGGCGACTGACGAGGCTCTTGCGCCGCTCCTTGTCGAGACCGGCTCGGCGGACAGGACGGCGCTTGGTACGGCGATCGAGAGGTCGCGTGCTAGGCGTGCGTTGGTCGAGGATGTCTCCGCGACCGAGCTCGCGATCATCGAGGCCGGGGACGGTCTCGGGCTCGACGCACTGGTTGCCGCGGTCGATGCGACGGACCCGGATCAGGTGGCGTCGCAACTGACGTCGCTGGGATTCCGGCTCGAGGAGCTCAACGCTGCGGTGGACGAGGCGGCAACCGCCCACGGCGACGCCCGCGCAACGTTCGCGGCGATAGACACGGACGGGACCGCCGCCGTCAATGCGGCTGCCGATGCCGAGCAGGCCCGCTCCGAGCTGGAGGTCTTGGCGGAGGACTACATCCTGAAGCGGGCGCAGGCGGTCACGCTGAAGTGGGCGATCGAGAAGTATCGCGAACGCCATCAGGACCCGCTGCTTCTGCGCGCGGGCGAACTGTTCTCAACGCTGACGACGGGCCGCTACGCCACGCTGAAGGTCGACACCGACGGACCTAGCCCTCGGCTCCGGGGCATGCGCGATGATATGCGGACCATGGTCGACGTCGATGCGATGAGCGAGGGGACTACCGACCAGTTGTTCCTCGCGCTAAGGCTCGCCGCCCTCGAGCAGTCCGTCGCGGCGGGCGTCGGACTGCCGTTCCTCGCCGACGACCTCTTCGTGAACTTCGACGACCGACGGGCCGAGGCTGGCTTAAGGGTCTTGGCCGAGGTGGCCCGAAGCACCCAGGTGCTGTTCTTCACACACCACCCGCACCTCGTCCAGATCGCGAAGTCCGTTGTCGGCGCCGAGTTGCATTCCGAGTGTACACTGTCGTGATCCGGCGGGTGGCTTGATGCCGGAGGCCGACACAACCGACGCAGCGGCCGCCGTCAGGCGTCGACGGGTTGTGATACGGCGGGAGGCCGCTCGACGTCGTGGCCATCCAATCTCCGCCGCGCGCGCGCATGAGCTTTTTTCCGGATTTTCCGCGCTAGAATTCGCCTCTCCTTTTGAAGTCCAGATTTGGAGGAGATTCTCATGAGTGACGCGGACGATGAGCCTCCGCTGCCGGACGACCACCGCACATGGCGACGGATTGTCCAGGAGGGTCAGCTGGCCCGTTTCCCCGAAGGCGTCATCGTCAGTGCGATACGCACCAACTACCGCCGCGAGGGCATCGAACAGAATTTCGTCCGTGAGTTGATCGTCTTCATCTCCGACCGCATGCTGTCGATCCTGCGCGGCGAGATCTCGGCGAAGACCTTCCCGGACGGAGGCCGAGACCTCGTCGAGGCTGTGCACGACGCGATGCTCAAGGCGTTACTGTCGCCGACGGCAGCCGATGGCGAGGGCTTGCGCAAGTGGTTCAAGTCGACGCTCCGCAATCGGGCGATCGACCATGTGCGCAAGGAGCTCAAGAAAATGAAGCTCATGCCCGATATGGTCGATGACCCTGGCGGCATGGTGGATCCGCGGACCGAGAACTTCTCGGAAGCGGAGCAGGAAGCGGACGTGCAACGCATACTGAACTGCCTCCGCGGCAAGGGCGTGCGCGACGTGTTCGAGCTCCACATGCAGGGCTACCGCTGCAGTAGCATCAAGGGCGAGTCGATTTCGAGCATCCTCGGTATCGATCCGGACACCGCCTCGAAGAGGCTGGCGTCCGCCAAGCAACAGTTAGAGAAGATGATCGGAAAATCGTGATGGAAGACAATCGGCAGGAAAGGGATGAAGTGCTGATCGCGTTCCATGAGGAGTGCGACATCCCGACGCGCGGCGACGTGGAGCGGTGGACGCTGGCACACCCGAGTTTGGCCCAGGACATCCGAGAGCACGCGGCCATCCGGCTGGCGATGATCGCGGACATGTGCGAGGAGCCCGCGCAACTGGACGACAACATGATCGCGCGCGGCCGTAGCCGGGTGCAGGCCGCCATGTTCGCGGCGGAGGCCGGGGATCGGGTCCTCGGCGCGACCGCCGTGGCGGGCCCGACGCTCAATGACATGCTCAAGTCGGCGGGCCTGACCCAACCGGAACTGGCCCGCAGGCTGCCGATAAAGCGTGTCGTCGTGGCGGACCTGTTCGCCGGGCGCATGCGCGACCTGCGGCCACGCTTCTCGACGGCGATTTCGCGGGAGCTCGGCGTGTCGGTGGCGGCATTCAACGTCGCCCATGCGCACGCCGCTCGCATTCCGGCGCTTGGCGGCCGCGCCAAGTCCGTCGGTCAGCCGGTGGCGAACCAGCGGACCTTCGAGGAGATCATACGGTCGTCCGGGATGAGCGAGGAAGAGATCGCCTACTGGTTGGCCGACGCCTGATGGACGCTTGGAGCGACATCCGGCTCGCCGCGCGCGCCTGCCGCGCCGCCGCGTTGGCCAAGGCGGGTGCCGCTCCGACAGCCCGCCAGCTGGTTGACGCGATGGCAGGCCTGCACGACCTGGAGATCGTCGAGTTCGATCCGGGCACGCGGGCCGGTGACAACGTCCTGGGTTTCTTCGAGCGTGGTCCCGGCATCGTCCACGTCGCGCGCGGTCAGGCCAAGGAAGACGAGGTCGTCGTCATTGCGCACGAGCTCGGCCACTTCCGGCTGCACAAGGATGCCGAGAGCGATGTCACCGACGTGTCGATGAGGCTCTCCGGCGAACCGGTGGAGAGCGGCGGCGCCCGCGTCGACGGCTACTCCTCGCGCGAGCGCAAGGAGGTCCAGGCCGATGTCTTCGCGGGCGAGTTCCTGTGTCCTTCAGACTGGCTTAGGGACGAGCTCCTCGCCGGCGCCCGGCCGTCTGCGATCGCGGCCCGGCTCGGCCTGCCGCGCAACCTCGTCCTGCAGCAGGCCGTCCGTGCCCTACTGCTTCCACCCCTCGTCCGCCACGAGGTCGAGGAGGGAGAGAAGGTCGTCTACGACCTGGATGCCGACCAGCAGGCGGCCGTCGACTGGTCGGACGGACCCCTCCTGGTCCACGCCGGTCCCGGGACCGGCAAGACGCGCACCCTGATCGAACGCGTCACGCGCATCCTGAAGAAGGACGAGGCATCGTCGGTCCTCGCGCTCACCTTCTCCAACAAGGCGGCGGAGGAGATGCGCGAGCGCCTGTCGGCGGTTGATGCCGACGCCGCGATCGAGATGTGGGTCGGGACCTTCCACAAGTTCGGGCTCGAGCTGGTCACCTGCTACGCGGGGCGGATCGGCCGGACCGAGAAGGTCAGGATCTTCGATCCGACGGCCAGCCTCGCGCTGCTCGAGGCCAACCTCGAGCTGCTTCCGCTTCGCCACTATCAGAACTTCTTCGAACCGGCGCTCGAACTCGCCTTCGTGGTGAGCGCGATCTCCAGGGCCAAGGACGAGCTGATCGGTCCGGACGAATACCTCGCGGCGGCCGAGGCGGACCTCGCGGCGGCGGGCACCGACGAGGCTGTGCGGGAGGTCGCGGAGAAGGCGGTCGAGGTCGGCGAAGTCTACGTGATCTACGAGCGCCTGCTCGAGGAGGTTGACGCGGTCGACTTCGGCGACCTGATCCGGCACGCGGTCACACTGCTCAAGGATCCCCAGGTCCGGACGGAGGTGCTCGGACGCTACCGCCACCTGCTCGTCGACGAATACCAGGACGTGAACTTCGCCAGCTCGGCGCTCCTGCGCGCGTTCGCCGACGACTGCCGCGACATCTGGGTGGTCGCCGACCATCGCCAGTCGATCTACCGGTTTCGGGGAGCCGAGCCCTCAAACGTCGAGCGCTTCACCACAGAGTTCGACGGGAAGCGCCTCAGCCTCGGTATCAACTACCGTTCGGGCACGCCGGTGGTCCGCGCCTTCGGTGCCTTCACCGGGGGCATGGCGGGTGGCGCGGCGACGCAGTGGCAGGCCAACCGAGGCGCGGTCGGCGACGTCACGCTCGAGGTCTGCGCGACCGTCGAGGACGAGGCCTGCGCGATCCGCGATCGGGTCGAGCGGCTGCGGGCCGCGGGCGTGCCTTACCGCGACCAGGCGATCCTGGCGCGGAGCCATCTGACGCTTGGCCGCCTGACGGCGCTGCTCGAGAGGCTCAACGTCCCCCTCCTGTATCTCGGCGATCTGTTCGAGCGCGGCGAGATCCGCGACTTGCTGTCGCTGGTTGCGCTCGACGCTGAGTTTGGCGGGCTCGGACTCGTCCGGGTCGCGCAGCTTCCCGCGTACGGCGCGACCGAGAAGGACGCCCTCGCGGTGATCGCCTGGGCTGCGGCGGAGAAGCTGCCGGTCATCCAGGCGTTGCCCAGGATCTCCGAGATCGACGGCCTTTCCGACGCGGGACGCAGCGGTCTCACGAAATTGGGCGCGGAGCTCGCGTTCGTCGGCCCCGGCACGTCGCCCTGGTCGATGCTGACCGGCTGGCTGTTCGAGACCGGCCGCTACCTCGATCCCCTTATCCGCAGTTCGGATCCGGCAGACCATCAGAAGCTCATTGCGATCTACCACCTGCTCAAGGTGTGCGGCGAGCACGACGCCGTCGGCGACGGGAGCCGGAAGCGCCTGCTGGCGCGCATCCGCCGCATTGAGCTGCTGAATCAGGACAGCGTCTACCGGGCGATATCGGCCGAGGCGACTGACATCGACGCCGTGCGCGTCCTCACCATCCACGGTAGCAAGGGCCTGGAGTTCCCGGCGGTCCATCTGCCCGCATTGGCGACGAGATACATGCCGGCGAGCCGCAAGGGCTCGAGGACGCCTGCCTTGGCGCAATACCCGCAGCTGAACATGGCGAAAGACGACCACGACGCCGAGGAGGAGTGCCTCTTCTTCGTCGGCCTGTCCCGCGCGCGCGACCACCTTTCGCTGACACGGGCCGTGAGATACACCACGCAGAACTCGACAGCGTCGAAGTTCCTGGACTCGGTCTCGGCGATACCGGCGACGACCCGCACGGTTCCCTCCAGTGTACCGCAGCCGATCGCCCGCACACCCGTGGTCGTCGAACAGCGGACCAGCTATTCCGCCAGCGAGCTCGAGACCTACATCCGCTGTCCCGCGAGATACCGCTACGAGCAGTTGATGGGACTGCGTGCCGGCACCGACGGCGCCGCGTTCCTCGACTTCCACCGCTGCGTCCGCCGGACGCTGGCTTGGATCCAGGACCAGCGCGCCGAGGGTGTTGTGACCACCGCTACGGAGGCGTTGGCGCATCTCGATGCGGTCTGGGCCGAGCGCGGTCCGGTCGGCCACGGATTCGAGGGATACTACCGGCAGGCGGCGAACCGCATGGTCGCCAATGGGGCGGCCTTCATCGCTACCGAGCAGGGCGCGTCCGTCGACGGGGGACTCGACGTCACGATCGCCGGGCGGACCGTTACGATGGAGCCTGACCGCCTGGTTGATGCCGGCGACGTGGTGCGCGTGCAGCGCATCCGGACCGGTCGGCAAGCGAAGGGCGAGGGTGACAAGCCGATATACGGTGCGTTGCGCCTAGCGGCGCAGCGGCGGTTTCCGGGCAGGACGATCACCGTCGGGGCCTACTATCCCAGCGACGGCGAAACGCGGGAGTTCCCGGCCGGCAAGGAGGACAAGGCCGTCAAGGCCTTCGGGGGTGCGATCAACGGCATCGAGGCCGGGCAGTTCCCCGCCAAGCCGGACGATCCGCGCTTCTGCCCGAACTGCCAGTGCTACTTCATCTGCGGCATATAGGCGATCGACGCGGCGGCACCGATCAACTGCCCGGGTCGCGATACCAATCGGCATAGGCGGTCGTCCGGGCCATGTGCCGGTTGAAGTCGGGTTCGCCGTCGTCCCACCACACCGGTCCGAACTCGCCCAGGGCGCGCTTGGCGCGGTCGACGGCTTCGTGGGCGGCGCACTCGCTTGCTCGTCGGCCGCCTTGATTAGAGCGTTTTCCGTTCATTCCGGTTCATAGCCGCAGGACCTGAAGTAGTTGGTGCATTCGTCGGGCTGGAAGATGTCGACGAGCCTGCCGATCAGGTCCCACAAGCCGGTGACGGTTCGCTCGCCTATCTTGCGGAGCATGGCCTTGAGCCGGGAGAAGGCCTTCTCGATAGGGTTGAAGTCCGGGCTGTATGGCGGGAGGAAGCGCAGGGTTGCACCGGCCGCTTCGATCCTTTCCTTCACGGCAGCCCGTTTGTGGCTTGAGAGGTTGTCCATGATGACCACGTCGCCGGGGCGAAGCTCAGGCACCAGAACCTGCGCCACATAGGCTTCGAACCAGTCGCCATTGATCGGCCCGTCCAGCACCATCGGCGCGACCATGCCGGTCATGCGCAGACCGGCTACCAGCGTGGTGGTCTTGCGGTGGCCATGCGGGAAGCCCATCCGCAGCCGCTCGCCTTTCCGGCAGCGCCCGTGACTGCGGGTCATATTGGTGGCAGTCCAGGTCTCATCGATGAAGACGAGGCGTTCGGGTTCGAGGTCGATCTGACCGTCGAACCAGTGTCGGCGCTGTCTCAGGACGTCGGGGCGGTCCTGCTCGACCGCGTGCCCGGTCTTTTTTTGCGCGTGATCCCATGACGCACGAAGAACCGATGAACCGTGCCGATTCCGACCAGCGCGCCGCGCTCGATCAGCCGCGCCTGAACCTCAACCAGGGTCATGTCGCCCTGCTCGGCAATCAGTTCCCGTATGAAGCAGCCGTGCGCTTCGATCTTGCCTGAATGCCGGTCACCACCGCGCGGCTTTGCAACAGCCTTACCATGCGCCAGTGCACGTTGCCGCCAGCGGATCGCGCTCGACACACTGACCCCGAAGCGGGCCGCCGCAGCGCGGCAGCTCAGCCCACTATCGATCGCAGCGACAACCCTGTCCCGAAGATCCTGTGAAAGCGTTCGTGCCATCCATGCTGGCCTCCTGCCACCAGCAGGAAGTCTGAATCACAACGCCGCCGAAAAGGGAATCCCCGCCGAGTCAGTTCGTGTGGAAACCGCTCTA
>VMTF01000114.1 GCA_013791705.1 Sphingomonadales bacterium
ATTGCCAGCGAGACAGTCGACCGCGTGGACAATGTATTTTTCAGACTGGAAACAGATAACGGAATAATCGGATGGAGTTGCGGTGCACCTGATACGGTAACATCGGACACTGCCGAGCAATCCATGCATATTTTCAATTCGGTCATCCACAGCCGTTCGCCGCATAGCCATTGCACCCCACCGGGGGCCTCCCCATATCCTGTTTCAAACCGGGCCAATCGATGCCCGAACAGGGTGCGAAGTCGTGCTACCACGGCGCTGCACTCCGGAATGGACGGATATGGAAAAGATAACGCTTCCCCTGCTTCCCTTGCGCGACATCGTCGTGTTTCCCGGCATGGTCGTGCCGCTCTTCGTTGGCCGCGAAAAGTCGGTTGCCGCGCTTGAGGCGGCGATGGCCGGTGACAAGGACATCTTCCTGCTCGCCCAGCTCGATCCGGGCTGTGACGATCCGCAGGCGGACGATCTCTACGATATCGGCGTCGTCGCCAGCGTGCTGCAGTTGCTGAAACTGCCGGACGGCACCGTGCGGGTTCTGGTTGAAGGCCAGCAGCGCGGCAAGCTGGCCGAGCTGGTCGAGGCGGCGGACATGCACACTGCCGTGATCGAGCCGATCGAGCCGGTCACCGCGTCGGGCAATGAAGTCGCCGCGATGATGCGCACGGTGGTGGATCAGTTCCACGAATACGCGAAGCTCAACAAGAAGCTGGCAGCCGAAGCGGGCGACCAGTTGGGCGAAATCGACGATGCCTCGCGCCTTGCCGATGCGATCGCCGCGCAGCTCGGCACCAAGGTGGCTGACAAGCAGGCGCTGCTGACCGAAAACGATCCGCTGCGCCGGCTCGAAATGGTGTTCAGCTTCATGGAAGGCGAACTGGGCGTGCTGCAGGTGGAGCGCCGCATTCGCGGCCGCGTCAAGCGGCAGATGGAGAAGACCCAGCGCGAATATTACCTCAACGAGCAGTTGAAGGCGATCCAGTCCGAACTGGGCGGCGGCGATGGCGAGGAAGCCAACGAAGTCGCCGAACTGCAGGACAAGATCGACAAGCTCAAGCTCTCGAAGGAAGCCCGCGCCAAGGCGGTGTCCGAGCTCAAGAAGCTCAAGGGCATGCAGCCGATGAGCGCCGAGGCCCCCGTCGTGCGCAACTAACTCGATGTGCTGCTCGGCCTGCCGTGGGGCAAGAAGTCGAAGCTCAAGAAAGACATCGGGCGTGCGCAGGCCGTGCTCGATGCGGATCACTATGCGCTGGAAAAGGTGAAGGACCGGATCGTCGAATATCTCGCCGTCCAGGCCCGCACCAACAAGCTGAAGGGGCCGATCCTGTGCCTCGTTGGTCCTCCCGGCGTGGGCAAGACCTCGCTCGGCAAGTCGATCGCCAAGGCGACCGGCCGCGAGTTCATCCGCCAGTCGCTGGGTGGCGTGCGCGACGAGGCCGAAATTCGCGGCCACCGCCGCACCTACATCGGCTCGCTGCCGGGCAAGGTGATCTCGAATCTGAAGAAGGCCGGAACGTCGAATCCGCTGTTCCTGCTCGACGAGATCGACAAGCTCGGTCAGGATTTCCGCGGCGATCCGGCCTCGGCCCTGCTCGAAGTGCTCGATCCGGAGCAGAACTCGAAGTTCCAGGATCACTATCTCGAACTGGATTATGACCTGTCGGACGTGATGTTCGTGTGCACCGCGAACAGTCTGAACCTGCCGCAGGCCCTGCTTGATCGCATGGAGATCATCCGGCTCGAAGGTTACACCGAGGACGAAAAGGTCGAAATCGCCGAGCGGCACCTGATTGCCAAGCAGGTGGAGGCGCATGGGCTCAAGGAAGGTGAGTTCACGCTCGAGCATGAAGCCCTGCGCGATCTGATCCGCTACTACACGCGGGAGGCGGGCGTCCGCACGCTCGAGCGCGAGATCGCCCGGCTGGCGCGCAAGTCGCTGCGCAAGATCCTTGAGGGCAAGGAAACGTCCGTCACGATCACGCCGGAAAACCTCGCCGACTATGCCGGCGTGCGCAAATTCCGTCATGGCGTTTCGGATACCGAACAGCAGGTCGGCGCGGTTACGGGCCTGGCATGGACCGAAGTCGGCGGCGAACTGCTGACGATCGAAAGCGTCACCGTTCCCGGCAAGGGCGCGGTGCGGACCACCGGCAAGCTTGGCGAAGTGATGAGCGAGAGCGTCCAGATGGCGTTCAGCTTCGTCAAGGCGCGCGCGCCGGCTTACGGGATCAAGCCCTCGATCTTCCATCGCAAGGATCTGCATATCCACTTGCCCGAAGGCGCTGTTCCCAAGGACGGCCCGTCGGCAGGCGTTGGCATGGTCACCGCGATGGTCTCGACGCTGACCGGCATTCCGGTCCGGGCCGATGTGGCGATGACCGGCGAGGTCACGCTGCGCGGGCGGGTGCTGGCGATCGGCGGGCTGAAGGAAAAGTTGCTGGCGGCGTTGCGCGGCGGCATCAAGACGGTGCTGATCCCCGAGGAGAACCGCAAGGATCTGGTCGAAATTCCGGCGAACATCCTCGACGGTCTGGAAATCCTCCCGGTCAGTCATGTCGACGAAGTGCTGGCGATCGCGCTCGCAGCGCCGGTGGAGCCGATCGAATGGACCGATGCCGATGATCTCGCCAGTCAGCCGGGCGGTCCCGTGCCCGCTCCCCAGGCGCTGCCAACCGCGCACTGAACGGCTTCCACGCCAAATTCGCTGCATCGCACCGATTTCCACCCCCAGTGGAGGTTGTTGCGGTGCAGCGAAATCGTCCCGCGCGGCTCTGCAGGTAACGAGTGAACGCGCATCTGTGGCAAATCGGGGACAAACCGCCATTCCCGGCGGCTTTTCACTTTGACAGATGGTGCAAAAATCGCTCAATTCCGCGGCCACCGAGGCGATTCATCAAATCACTACGGTTTCACACGAGGTAGGGGGTTCCCGAATGAACAAGAACGAACTGATCAGCGCTGTTGCCGACACCAGCGGACTGACCCGGGCTGATGCCACCAAGGCCGTCGAAGGCGTCTTCGATGCGATCACCGGGGCCCTGAAGGCAGGCGACGAAGTGCGCCTCGTCGGCTTTGGCACTTTCTCTGTTGCCAAGCGCAAGGCATCGACCGGCCGTAATCCGCGTACCGGCGAGCCGATGCAGATCAAGGCGTCCAGCCAGCCCAAGTTCAAGGCTGGCAAGGGTCTCAAGGACGCGGTCAACTAAGACTGCTTCCACGCGCGGGTCCATCGCCTCAGGCCCGCCGGCAAGTTACGCCGCGTTCCCCCGGGAACGCGGCGTTTTTTGCATGATCCGCCTTGTCACGCAGCGCAAATGCTGCGCGCAACATTTTGCGGCAAGCGCTGTTCAGTTCCCCAGTTTCACCAGCGCGGTCGGCGCCGCCGCCGACCGGGGGTTCACGATCCACGCGAGCTTCTTTCCGGCCGGGCTGGCCTGCGGGCCTTCGTCGGTGTTGTTGGCCAGGATC
>VMTF01000005.1 GCA_013791705.1 Sphingomonadales bacterium
GCGAGGCGCAGTTCCTCGAACATGCGCGGTTGTGCATGGAATATGGCGCGGCGGTGGTCGTGATGGCCTTCGACGAACAGGGCCAGGCCGATACCAGGGCGCGCAAGGTCGAAATCTGCGCCTCGCCTTCCTTCATCGAGATCGAATTGACGATCGGCTTGCCCGGCACGCATTTGAGCCCGGCCTCGATCACCGCCCATTTCGAGCTGTCGATCATCACCGGCACGCGGGCGATATCGGGCTCGGCGGCGATCAGCTTGAGGAAGGTGGTCATCGCGAAGACCGCATCGAGCAGCCCTTCGTCCATGTTGACGTCAATCACCTGCGCGCCGTTTTCGACCTGCTGGCGCGCGACATCGACCGCCCTGGCATAGTCGCCCGCGAGGATCAGCTTCTTGAACGCGGCCGAGCCGGTGACGTTGGTGCGCTCGCCGACATTGACGAAAGAGGAGCCACTCGGGCGCGCGGAACTTGGGGTGGTCATGCTAATTCCAGTCGGCTCAGGCGGCCATCACGAACGGTTCGAGGCCCGCCAGGCGGGTGATGATCACATCGGGCGTCGGCACCTTGCGCGGAGGCAGGCCCTGCACCGCCTTGGCCATCGCCGCGATATGCGCCGGGGTGGAGCCGCAGCAGCCGCCGAGAATATTGACCTGCCCGGCCTCGGCCCATTCCCTGACGAGGCCCGCCGTGGTGTCGGGCTGTTCATCATAGGCGCCCAGTTCGTTGGGCAGGCCGGCGTTGGGATAGATCATGATCAGGGTATCGGCGATTTCGGACAGCGCCTTCACATGCGGGCGAAGCTGGGTCGCGCCGAACGAGCAGTTGAGCCCGATCGTGACCGGCCTGGCGTGGCGGACGACGTGCCAGAACGCCTCGACCGTGTGGCCCGACAGGTTGCGGCCGGAAAGATCGGTCAGCGTCATCGAGAGCATGATCGGCACTTCGCGGCCAAGTTCCTGTTCGAGCTGCTTGATCGCCATGATCCCGGCCTTGGCGTTGAGCGTATCGAACACCGTTTCGATCAGGATGAAATCCGCCCCGCCCTCGACCAGCGCGGCGGCCTGCTCCTTGTAAACGCTCACCAGCGTGTCCCAGTCAATCTTGCGGAAACCGGGATCGTTGACATCGGGCGAGAGCGAGAGGGTCTTGTTGGTCGGCCCGATCGCGCCGGCCACGAAGCGGGGACGGCCATCCTTGGCCTGATATTCGTCGGCAATCCGGCGGGCGAGCCGGGCGCTTTCGAGGTTGATCTCGCGCACCAGATGTTCGGCGGCATAATCAGCCTGGCTGATCCGGTTGGCCGAGAAGGTATTGGTCTCGGCAATGTCGGCCCCGGCTTCGAAATAGGCGCGGTGGATCGCCTCGGGCACTGCAGGCTTGGTCAGCGCGAGGATATCGTTGTTGCCCTTCTGGTCCTTGGTGAGGCCCAGCGTTCCGGCATAGTCCGCTTCGGACAGCTTCCAGTTCTGGATTTCGGTGCCGAACGCGCCATCGGTGATGAGGATGCGCTTCGCCGCCTGGGCAAACAGGGCTTCGCGTGGTTTGCTTGGAGTAAGGGTCATGATTTCGGCCTCAGTCCGAGAAGGTGACAGATCGCGTAAGTCTGTTCAGCCTTGTTGAGCGTGTAGAAATGAAAGTCGCGCACGCCGCCTGCATAGAGCCGGCGGCACAGATCGGCGGCGGCCACCGCAGCGACCAGCGTGCGCGGGCCGGGGCGATCGTCCAGCCCTTCGAACATCGCCTCCATCCACGGCGGAATTTCGGTGTTGACGCTCATGCGCCGGATCGCGGCAAAGCTCGTCACCGGCATGATCCCCGGCACGATCGGCGCAGTGATCCCGGCCGCGTGCGCCTTGTCGAGAAAGCGGAAATAGGCGTCGGTCGAAAAGAAGAACTGGCTGATTGCCCGCGTCGCCCCGGCATCGAGCTTGCGCTTGAGATTATCGAGATCGGCCTCGGCGCTGGCGGCTTCGGGGTGGACTTCGGGATAGGCCGCAACCGAGATCTCGAAATCGTGCCGCGCCCTCAACCCGGCGACCAGCGCAGCGGCATTGGCATAGCCATCCGGGTGGGGCGTGAAGCGGCCCGCGTCGGCCGGCGGCGGATCCCCCCGCAGCGCGACAATGTGGCGCACGCCCGCCTCCCAGTATTGATCCGCGATTTCGGCGATTTCACCCTTGCTCGCGGCGACGCATGTGAGGTGCGCGGCGGGAACCAGCGCGGTTTCCTGCACGATCCGCGCAACGGTGGCGTGCGTGCGCTCGCGGGTCGAGCCGCCCGCGCCGTAAGTCACCGAGACGAAGCTGGGATCGAGCGGGGCGAGCTGGGTGATCGCATCCCACAGTTGCGTTTCCATCTTCTCGCTCTTGGGCGGGAAGAATTCGAACGACACCGAGATGTCGCCGGGAATATCGGCAAAGAGCGGGGAATTGGGCGCGATCACGCTGGGGCCTTTCGGGTCGGTTGTTGCGGCGGGGTCGCAGCGGTGCGCGCGCCGGTCCAGATTTTCACGGTCAGCGGCTGGCCGGGAATGGCGACGGGCGGTGCGGGCGCATAACCCGCCGCCGCAAGCAACGCCACCATCTGCTCGTCGGAAAAGCCGAGCCGGGCGTGGGCATGGAGCGTGCGCAGTTCCTCGCGCCCGTGGGCGGCAAAGTCGACAACCGCGATCCGCCCGCCGGGGCGGGTGACCCGCGCCGCCTCGGCCAGCACGGCCTCGGGCTCTTGCGCATAGTGCAGCACCTGATGGAACAACACCGTATCGAACGCGCCATCGGCAAACGGCAGCGCGGTGAAATCGCCCTGCTGAAGATCGACCTTCCCGGCGGGCAGGTGCTGTAGCCGGGCGCGGGCGAGCCGGAGCATTTCCGGACTCTTGTCGAACGCGGTGACCGCATCGGCGTGCTGCGCGAACAGTTCGACCATGCGGCCCGTGCCGGTGCCGACATCGAGCAGCGCGCCCAGCGCCGCGCCGTCACCGAGCGTGCCAAGGGCTTCCACCAGCGCCGCCTCGACCGGCCCGTCGGGCGAATGGAGCAAGCGCAGCGTGTCCCACTCCGCCGCGTGCCGGGCAAACCAGGCGGCGGCCTGCGCCTCGCGCGCGGCGCGGATCGCGGCAAGGTGGCGGCGATCTTCGGCGCAGCGCGCGGCGAACCCGGCGTCCGCCCTCTCGCCCGCCGTCAGCACGTGGGCCAGGGCAGCGCCCAGCCCGTTCGCTTCACGCCCCTGGCCGATCGCCATGCGCAGGAACACCCACGAGCCTTCGCGCCGCCGCTCGGCCAACCCCGCATCGCACAGGATGCGTACGTGGCGCGAAACGCGCGGCTGGCTTTGGCCGAGGACTTGTGCCAGTTCTCCCACCGCCAGCTCCATGTCGGCCAGCAGCCGCATGATGCGCAGCCGGGTCAGGTCTGCAAGCGCGCGCAAGGTGGGTTCGAACTTCATCGGAGTGCCATATAAAGATTTCTTTATATCTGTTCAAGAGCGGGGATTCCGCTGCTCCGCCATTTGCCTCGCCCGCGCGGCTTGGCTAGAGAGCACGCTCTGACAAGACATTTTCGAGAGGGCTGATTCCCCATGAAGAAACTCGCCTGTTTCACTTTCGCAGCGGCCACCGCGCTGTCCCTCTCCGCCTGCGGCAGTTCGAACGACGCCAACGAAGTGGCCACGCCGGACAACGCCGAAATGCCGGCCGAGGAAGCGGTGAGCACGGTTGCGGCAATGCCCGAGCCCGATGCCGCTCCCGCAGCGACGGACGCCGCCGATCCCAATGCCGGTTCGAAGGCTGAAGACGCCGCCGCCAACGCGGCCGCTGCCGCTGCCGATTTCAACGCGGCGGGCGAAGACGCCGAGAAGGCGATCGACGCGGCCGAAAAGAAGATGTGATCGGGATCGCGGGGGCCGCCATCGCTTGCGGTGCGGCCCCCGCCTTTCCCGTTCGCGCGCACGCGTGCCCTGCCCCATGCACCGCCTGATTGCGCTGGCGCTGTTCGCCCTGGCCGGTTGCCACAAGGCCGACAACGAGCCCGGCCCCGGCGGCGTGACGGTGGGTGAGGCCAAGGCGCTCGACGCTGCGGCCGAACGCAGCGATGCGCAGACGCGGGCCTTGCTCGCCGGCGAAACCCGGCCGGAGACCGGGACGGAGCTTTCGCCAACCTCCCGGTGACCGCGCCAAGCGCTGCGCTTGCGGTTTTGCGCATTGCGCTTTTGCCGCAGGCGCGCGAGGGAAAGGCGATGACCGAAGACGAAAAACACCGCGAGCTAACCCTCCGCAACTTCTACAACGAGGAACAGGACGCATCCTTCGCGGAAGGCCCTCCTCTCAGCACACCGCAGACCCGCGACCCGGCCTATCGCCACGCC
>VMTF01000242.1 GCA_013791705.1 Sphingomonadales bacterium
CCCCCCCCGGCCCCCGCCCCGCCCCCCGCCCCGCCGGGCGCCCCACCCCCGCCGGCCCCGCCGCCCGCCTCCACCGCCCCCGCGCCCCCACAGTCAAGGCCATGGCCGACGAAGGCACGCCCTATTCCGGCGTGCTCTATCTCGGCCTGATGCTGACCGCCGATGGCCCCAAGCTGATCGAATACAACTGCCGCTTCGGCGATCCGGAATGCCAGGTGCTGATGATGCGGCTCACCTCCGATCTCGGCGAGTTGCTGCTCGCCTGCGCCGAATACCGCCTCTCGTCGATCGAGGTGCCGCGCTTCTCGCCCGAAACCGCGCTGACCGTGGTCATGGCCGGCGAAGGCTATCCGGGCGAACCGAAGAAGGGCGGCCGGATCGGCGGCATCCTCGCGGCCGAGGCAACCGGCGCGCAAGTCTTTCACGCCGGCACGAAGCTCGGCGGCGACGGCGCGCTGACCGCCAACGGCGGCCGCGTCCTCAACGTGACCGCGCAGGGGGCATCCGTCGGCGAGGCCCAGGCGAGCGCCTATGCGGCGGTCGACCGGATCGAATTTCCCGAAGGCTTCTGCCGCCGCGACATAGGCTGGCGCGAAGTGGCGCGCGAACAGGGCAAATAAGCACGTTCCCGCGCCGCAGCGGGCTTTGTTACCCCAGCTTGGTGGCCACCAGTTCCGTAAGGTTCACCTCCGGCCTGGCGCCATAGTGCGAGATCACTTCGGCCGCACAGATCGCGCCGAGCCGCAGGCACTCGGCCAGCGGGCGTTCGCGGATGAAGCCGAACAGGAACCCGGCGGCGAACAGATCGCCCGCACCGGTCGTATCGATCACCTGCGCGACCGGTTCGGCCGCGACTTCGGCGTGCTCGCCCGCGTGAATCGCATAAGCGCCCTGTTCGCTGCGGGTGACGACGACCGTCGGGATCTGGCCGCCCAGCGCGGTGATCCCTGCGTGAAAGTCCTCGATCCCGGTCAGCGCCGCCAGTTCGTGCTCGTTGGCGAACAGGATGTCGATCTCGCCGGCGGCGATCATCGCGCGGAAATCATCGCCGTGGCGCGCGATGACAAACGCGTCGGACAGCGTGAAGGCAACTTTGCGCCCCGCAGCCCGCGCCGCCGCGATCGCCCGCCGCATGGCCGCGCGCGGTTCTTCGGGATCCCACAGATAGCCTTCGAGATAGAGCACCGCCGCATCGGCGATTGCCGCATCGTCCAGTTCGGCCGACGGCAGGAACTGCGATGCGCCGAGATAAGTGTTCATCGTCCGCTGGCCATCGGGCGTGACGAAAATCAGGCAGCGCGCCGTCGGCGGTTCGCCGGGCCGGGCCGGGGTGGCGAAGGAAATCCCGCCCGCGCGGATATCGTGGGCGAAGACCTCGCCAAGCTGGTCCTGCGCCACCTGGCCGATGAATGCGCACTTCGCGCCCAGCGCGGCGAGCCCGGCCAGGGTGTTGGCGGCCGATCCCCCCGAGATTTCCCGCGCCGGCCCCATCGCATCGTAGAGCGCATGGGCCTGGTCGGTATCGACCAGCGTCATTCCGCCCTTGGCGAGGCCCAGCCGCGTGATATCTTCATCCGTGCAGGGCGCCATGACGTCGACAATCGCATTGCCGATGGCGATCACGTCGATGGAAGGTCGAGTCATGCGCGGATCCTTGAAGAATGCGGAGGAAAAGCGGGGAATTGGCGCGGTCCGTAGCGCCCACCTGCCCTGCCAGCAAGTCCGACGCGGTTGACAGAATGGGCCGGGCCGGGCGATGCCCGCCGCCATGCCCCATATCCGGTCCGCTTTCAGACTTGCGCTTGGTCCGCTTGCCCTCATCCTCGCGCTCGGCGGGTGCGGCGGCTCCGGCCCGGTCAGGAGCGCCAGTGCATCGGTCCAGCCCCCGGCCAAGCCTCCGATCGTCCGCGCTCCGGTTCGCCGTCCGCCGCCCTCGGCGCAAGTGCTGGCGCTGCCCGGCCTCGAAGGCGTTATCGGAGCGACAGTTTCCGGCCTGACCCGCCAGTTTGGCACACCCCGGCTCGACGTGTGGGAAGGCGATGCACGCAAGCTGCAATATTCCGGCTCCGCCTGCATACTCGATATATATCTTTATCCCGCCGCCCCGGGCCGCGAACCGCAAGCGACTTATGTCGATGCCCGCCGCGCGAGCGATGGGCGGGACGTCGACCGGGCCGCCTGTGTTGGCGCGTTGCGCCGCACTTCCAATAGGTAACGTCACCTTAACGCGTGCTCGGGCATAGCGCCTCCGATCAACACGGGGGGCCGAGCCCATGACCTATCAGTTTCGCGCGCTTGCCGAGCAGGCGCAGGCCGATGGCCACATCACCGCCGAGGAAGTCCTCGCACTGCGCCGTGACGGCTGGGCCGACGGCCGCATCGAACCGGCCGAGGCCGAGGCGATCTTCGTCCTCAACCATCGCCTTGCCACGCGTGACGCCCGGTGGGTCGATTTCTTTGTCGAAGCGATCGGCGAATACATGCTGGCTGGCGGCAGTCCGCGCGGCTTCGTCAGCGAGGCGCAGGCTGATTGGCTGATTGCCCATCTCGATCGCGACGGCTGTGTGGAATCGATGGCCGAGCTGGAATTGCTCGGCTGGCTGTTCGACCGGGCCGAATATGTTCCCGAGCGCCTCAAGGCCTATGCGATCGCCCAGATCGAACAGGTGGTGCTCACCGGCACCGGCCCGACCCGCGATGGCGGGCAGATCGAAGCCGCCAACGTCACCGATACCGAATGCCGCCTGCTGCGCCGCTTCCTCTTCGCCTTCGCCGGCGGCGGTGCGGCCGGGGTGACCCAGGCCGAAGCCGAACTGCTGTTCCGCCTCAAGGATGCCACGCTCGGCGCGGAGAATTCCTCCGAATGGGAACTCCTGTTCGTGCAGGGGGTCGCCAATTACCTGATGGCTTACAATAGCTTCGAGCAGATTTCGCCGGAGCGCGCAGTGCAGCTCGATGCCTTCATGAACGACACCCGGTCACGCGTCGGCGGCTTCTTCGGGCGCATGGCGAAATCCGATCTGGGCGAAAACTTCATCGAAGCGGCCAGCCGCGTGCGCAGGTTCGGCCGCAAGGGCGCCACCGACGAGCGGGATGCCGGGGCTGCCGCAGCGCGCAAGGTCAGCGAAAACGAAAACGCCTGGCTTCAGGGACAGATCGAAGCCGATCGCCAGTTCGATCCGCTCGAAAAGGCACTGCTGCGCTTCATCGCCGATGAAGAGGGCCGCCAGGCTTAGACGGTAAAGCTCTCACCGCAGCCGCAGGCGCCCTTGGCGTTGGGGTTCTGAAACACGAAGCCGGCGGTGAAATCGTCTTCCTGCCAGTCCATCGTCGAGCCGATCAGGTAGAGCACCGAGGCGCCGTCGATGAAGAACAGCCCGCCCGGCGTCTCGATCCGTTCGTCGAAGCGGTCCGCCTCGTTCACATAATCGACCGAATAGGCGAGGCCCGAACAGCCGCGCCGGGGCGTCGAGAGCTTGACCCCGATCGCGCCTTCGGGCGCCTCGCGCATCAGCTTGGCGACACGCTCCTCGGCGGATGGCGTGAGAATCACCGCGGCGGGGCGCTCTCTGGTCTTGGATGTGGTGTCGGTGGTCATGGTGGCACCTATATGGGGAGAGTTCAGAGCATTCCCAGTTCAAGCTTGGCATCGTCGCTCATCTTGGCGGGATCCCACGGCGGATCCCACACGAGATTGACTTCCGCATCGCGCACGCCGGGGACGGAGGCGACCCGCAGTTCCACTTCCTGCGGCATCGATTCGGCCACCGGACAATGCGGCGTGGTCAGCGTCATGGTGACTGCGACCCCGCCTTCGGCGGTAATGTCCACCGCGTAAATCAGGCCGAGATCATAGATGTTTACCGGGATTTCCGGATCGAAGATCTCGCGCAGCGCGGTAATCACCGCTTCGTAGAGGTTCCCGCCCGGCTCGCCCGGCGCGACGTCATCGGGCTTTTGGGCGAGGAAGCCTTCAAGGTAGTCGCGCTTGCGGCCCAGCTTGTCGCCCGCGCTTTCGGGGGAATCTTCCGGGGCCATGCCATCGCCGATCTCTTCGACCCGGGCGCGCCGGGGCGTCGTCACGGCTTCGACTTCCTCCACGGTGAACGCCTTTCCCGTAGCTTGGGGCTCTTCGCCGCTCATGCAAAAATCCTCTTCGTCCGTTCGATCCCGCGCAGCAGCGCGGCAATATCGCTCTCGTCGTTGTACAGCCCGAAACTCGCCCGCGCGGTGGCGGGCACGCCCAGATGATCCATCAGCGGCTGGGCGCAGTGATGCCCGGCCCGAATCGCAACGTTCGCCTCGTCGAGAATCGTGCCGAGATCGTGCGGATGCACGCCATCGAGCGCGAAGCTGACGATTCCGGCGCTGTCTTCCGGTCCGAACAGGCTCACATTGTTCATCCGCCGCAATTCATCGCGCAGCGTGCGGACCAGCGCCGCTTCGTGCGCGTGGATCGCCGACAGGCCGATCGCGGACACATAGTCGATCGCCGCAGCAAGGCCGATGGCCTCGACGATTGCGGGCGTTCCGGCCTCGAACCGGCCCGGCGGCGGTGCATAAGTGGTCCGCTCGAAAGTCACCCGGTCGATCATCGCCCCGCCGCCCTGCCACGGCGGCATCGCGGCGAGCAGATCGGCCTTGGCCCAGAGCACCCCGATCCCGGTCGGCCCATAGAGCTTGTGGCTCGACCACACATAGAAATCGCAATCGAACGCGGCGACATCGACTGCAAGGCGCGGGACGGCCTGACACCCGTCGAGCAGTACTTTCGCGCCGACGCCGCGGGCCAGCTTCACCGCATGTTCCACGTGGAGCACTGAGCCCAAAACGTTGGAAACGTGCGCGAATGCGACCAGCTTGTGCGCCGGGGTCAGCATCCGTTCGGCCGCATCAAGGTCGATACAGCCATCCTCGGTCAGCGGGCAGACATCGATCTGCACGCCGGTTGCATCGCGCAGCATCTGCCACGGAACGATATTGGAATGGTGCTCCAGCAGCGAAATCAGGATGCGGTCGCCGGCCTTCAGGTTCATCCGCCCCCAGGTCTGCGCGATCAGGTTGATCGATTCGGTCGCGCCCCGCGTGAACACGATCTCGTCCTCGCGCCCGCCCATGAACTGCGCGATCCGGCGGCGCGCCGCCTCGAAGGCGCGCGTCATCTCGGCCGAACGGGCATAGACGCCGCGATGGACGGTGGCATAGTCGGCCCCCATCGCCCGCACGGTCGCATCGAGCACGGCTTGCGGCTTCTGCGCGCTCGCCCCGCTATCGAGATAGTGCCACGGCTGCCCGTCGCGGGTGGCCAGGCCGGGAAAATCCGCCCGGGCGAGCGCCGGGGTGAGCACCGGGCTCACAGCAAAGCCTCCAGCGCCTGCAGAGCCGCCGCGCTCAGCGCGTCCTCGTCCGCCGCGCCGACGAAGGCTTCGGCAACGAACGCCTGCAACATCAAGCGCTTGGCCAATGGCGGCGGCAACCCGCGCGATTGCAGATAGAACAGACCGGCAGGATCAAGTTCACCCACCGCGCAGCCATGCGCGCATTTGACGTCATCGGCGTAGATTTCGAGTTCCGGCCGGGCATTGGCAGTCGCCGTCCGGTCAAGCAGCATGGCCCGCACCGACTGATCGGCATCGCTGCCGACCGCCCCGCGCGCCACCGCGACGCGCCCGAGATAAGTGCCGGTCGCACGCCCGCCCAGCACCGAGCGGACCACCTGGCGGCTCACCGCATCGGGCTCGGCATGGGTAACTTCGGTCACCAATTCCAGCGTCTCGCCCGCGTGCCCAAGCTGCGCCGCGCCGAGCGTGAACCGTGCCGCCCGCCCCAGCCGCACGTCCACCGCGATCCGGCCGAAGGCATGTCCGGCGTTCAGCGCGCGCAGATCGAACTGCGCCCCGTCGTCCAGCGTGATGACAAGATGGCGCGCCACTGTATCCCCGCCGTCCGGAAGCAGGCTGAGGCTTGCGCTCCCGCCCGCCGCGACGTGGATTTCCTCGCGCGCCACCGGCCAGACGCCGGCCAGCGCGGCGAGGTCCGAATAACGGAAATCCTCATCCTTGCGGGTTGGCAGGGGCAACACTGCGCTCATGCCGCCACGGCCTCGTAGCCTTCTTCTTCGAGCTGGAGCGCCAGTTCCGGCCCGCCGGTCCTGACGATCCGCCCACCGGCCAGCACGTGCACGAAGTCCGGCTTCACGTAATCGAGCAGCCGCTGGTAATGCGTGATCAGCAGCACGGCCTTGTCCGGCTTGCGCATGATCGCATTGATCCCTTCGCCGCAGATCCGCAGCGCATCGATGTCGAGGCCGCTGTCGGTCTCGTCGAGCACCGCGAACTTGGGATCGAGGATGCCCATCTGCACCATCTCGGCGCGCTTCTTCTCGCCGCCCGAAAACCCGACGTTCACCGGGCGCGTGAGCATGTCCATGTCGAGCTTGAGCAGGCCCGCCTTTTCCCGCGCGAGCTTGAGGAACTCGCCGCCCGAAAGCGGTTCCTGCCCCCGGCTTCGGCGCTGCGAATTGAGCGATTCGCGCAGGAACTGGACAAACGAAACCCCGGGAATCTCGACCGGATACTGAAAGCCGAGGAACAGCCCCGCCGCCGCGCGCTCATGCGGTTCGAGCGCGAGCAGATCCTGCCCGTCAAGCTCGGCCGTGCCGCCGGTTACCGCATAGCCGGGCCGCCCGCCCAGCGTATAGGCCAGCGTCGACTTGCCCGCGCCGTTCGGCCCCATGATCGCATGGATTTCGCCCGCGTTGATGGTGAGCGACAGGCCCTTAAGGATCGGCTTGTCCGCAACCGTGGCGTGAAGATCGGTAATCTGAAGCATGGTCATCCTTCAATCCGTTCGCGTCGCGCGGCGGAGCCGCTGGCGCCCCTGGGGCGGTCGAACGGGGCATTAGTCATCGCCGTGATGGCTCGGACCACGTCATCGAGGCCGCCGGTCACATCTTGCTCGGTGAACCGCAGCACGCGGATGCCGGTATCGGTCAACTTGCGGTCGAGCAGGGCATCGACTTGCGGGTTCACGCCCGCGCCGGTGATCGAAACCACCAGCCAGCGTGCGGGGCAGGCGAAATCGACGATCACCGATCCCACCACCGCCTTCGGGCTGAACTTGAGCCCGCCAAGCTGCGCGCCCGAAAGCCGCGACCACAGCAGTTCCTCGGCCGCGGTCAGATTGCGCCGCAAGAAGCGGGCGCGCTCCTTGAGCCGTTCGAGCCGGGCCGCGCCCGCGCCCCAGTTCGAGCCGGTGGCGGGCGCGTTCGGCTGGTCGGTGCTGACCGACAGGGTCTTTCTCATCCGACCGACCCTTCAAGCGAAATGCCGAGCAGTTTCTGGGCTTCCACGGCAAACTCCATCGGCAGTTGTTGCAGCACTTCCTTGGCGAAACCGTTGACGATCAGCGCCACCGCCTCTTCGGCGCCCAGCCCGCGCTGCATCGCGTAGAATAGCTGGTCGTCCGAAATCTTCGATGTCGTCGCCTCGTGCTCGATGATCGCCGAGGGGTTTTTCACCTCGATATAAGGCACCGTGTGCGCCCCGCAGTCCGCGCCGAGCAGGAGCGAATCGCACTGGGTGAAGTTGCGCACCCCTTCCGCGCCCGGCACGACCCGCACCAGACCCCGATAGGTATTGTTGCTGTGGCCGGCGCTGATCCCCTTCGAGATGATCGTCGAGCGGCTGCCCTTGCCGTTGTGGATCATCTTCGTGCCGGTATCGGCCTGCTGGTAATTGTTGGTAACGGCGACCGAGTAGAACTCGCCGACCGAATCCTCGCCGTTCAGCACGCAGCTCGGATACTTCCACGTCACCGCGCTGCCGGTTTCGACCTGGGTCCAGCTCACCTTTGAGCGCGCGCCCTGGCACAGCGCCCGCTTGGTCACGAAGTTGTAGATCCCGCCCTTGCCTTGCGCATCGCCCGGATACCAGTTCTGCACGGTGGAATACTTGATCTCCGCATCGTCGAGCGCGACCAGTTCGACCACGGCGGCGTGGAGTTGGTTTTCATCGCGCATCGGCGCGGTGCAGCCTTCGAGATAGGAGACGTAGCTCCCCTTGTCGGCCACGATCAGCGTGCGTTCAAACTGCCCGGTGTTTTCGGCATTGATGCGGAAATAGGTGGAAAGCTCCATCGGGCAGCGCACGCCCTCGGGAATGTAGACGAAGGTACCATCGGAAAAGACCGCGCAATTGAGCGCCGCGAAGAAATTGTCGTGCTGCGGCACGACCTTGCCGAGCCAGCGCCGCACCAGATCCGGATATTCGCGGATCGCCTCGCTGATCGAGCGGAAGATCACCCCGGCCGCCTCCAGTTCCTTGCGGAAAGTGGTCGCGACCGAAACGCTGTCAAACACCGCGTCGACCGCCACTTTGCGCGCGCCCTCGACCCCGGCGAGCACTTTCTGCTCCTCCAGCGGAATGCCGAGCTTTTCGTAGATCCGCAGGATTTCGGGATCGACCTCGTCAAGGCTGCCCAGTTCCTTCTTCGCCTTGGGCGCGGCCCAGTAGTATGCCGCCTGATAATCGATCGGCGGGATGTTCAGCTTGGCCCATTCCGGCGTCGGCATGGTCAGCCACAGGCGATAGGCCTTGAGCCGCCATTCGAGCATCCATTCGGGCTCGTCCTTCTTGGCCGAGATGTAGCGGACCGTCTCTTCCGACAGGCCCTTTGGCCCGTATTCCTGCTCGATCTCGGACGACCAGCCATGCTCGTAGTCCGCCACCCGGTCTGCCGCCGCCCGTGCCGCCTGATCCTTGGGCGCCTGATCCTTGAGGGCCGCTTGCCTGTTCATGCCGCTGCTCCGATTCGCGCCGTTTTGACCAGTTGCGTCAGCGGGATCCCGGCGAGCGCGCCGCGCAACACGTCGTTCACCTCCGGCCAGTGCGGCTTGAGCGTGCAAGCCGCCTCCAGCGTGCAATCCTGCTTGCCCGGCTCGACACAGGAGGTGAGCGCGATCGGGCCTTCAACCGCCTCGACGATATCCGCCAGGGTAATGGCCGCCGCCGGCCGGGCCAGCATCAGACCCCCACCCGCACCGCGCACCGATTTAAGCAACCCCGCTGCGGACAGACGGCTGACCAGCTTCTGCACGGTGGGCGCGGGCAGGCCGGTCTCCTCGGCCAGTTGCGCGGCATTCACGCGTGCGCGCTTCTTGCCGTCCGGCCCGGCCAGCAAGCCGGTGCCACAATGGCGGGCGGCGGCGGTCATCGTCAGGACGGCATAGTCGGCCATGCTCGACAGGCGCACGGATTGCTCCAACAAATAAGAGTGATTCGCTCTACTTATTTAAACCGGGTGCGGCCATATTGCAATCGCGAGACAGTCCGTGCGCCTGCTGCAATGCAAAAAAGAGGCGGCGGTGCCGAGCGCAATGCGCCGGCGCCGCCGCCCTTGAAAGGTAAAGAGCCGTCGCAAAAATTTGCGGTGAGCCCTTCGGGTCGCAAGACCCCCTTAGGCCGAGGAACGCAGGAGCGAATTGTATGGATTCGACATATATCGCCTAGCGGAGACGAATTTTTCCCGCAGTGCGACATTTTCCGGAAAAGGGACGGTTCGAAGGCCATCGCCAAGGCCATCGACAGCTTCCGGCGGCGCTGCCATAGCCCCCAGGATGCTCTATTCCCTGCTTCGTCCCGTGCTGTTCAGCCTCGATGCCGAACGCGCGCACCGATTCGCGATCGCGGCGCTGAAACTGCGCGACGGCGGCGCGCGCGACACTGCGGACGGGCCGCTGGCCAGCACCGTTGCCGGGCTGACCTTTCCCAATCCGCTGGGCATGGCCGCCGGGTTCGACAAGGACGGCGAAGTGCCCGACGCGCTGCTGGGCCTGGGCTTCGGCTTTGCCGAGGTCGGCTCGATCACGCCGCTGCCGCAGGCCGGCAATCCGCGCCCGCGCCTGTTCCGGCTCGCGGAGGACCGCGCGGTGATCAACCGCATGGGGTTCAACAACGGCGGCTCGGAAGTCGCTGCCCGGCGCCTCGCGCGGCGCGCCGGACGCCCCGGCGTGGTCGGCATCAACATCGGCGCGAACAAGGATTCGGTCGATCGCATCGCCGACTATGCGACAATGGCCCGGCTGATGGCCCCGATTGCCAGCTATCTCGCGGTGAATGTCTCCAGCCCCAATACCCCGGGCCTGCGCGCGCTTCAGGACGAGGGCGCGCTGGGCGCCCTGCTCGATGCGGTGCTGGCGGCCACGGGCCGGACATCGGGCGCGGCCGGGGGCGCGGCCGGCCCGCCGGTGTTCCTCAAGGTCGCGCCCGACCTCCAGCCGGCCGATATCGACGCGATCACCCGGATCGCGATCGAGCGCAAACTGGGCGCGCTGATCGTCTCCAACACCACGATCAGCCGGCCGCCGCTGCGCTCGGCCCACGCGCACGAAGCCGGCGGACTGTCGGGGGCGCCGCTCAAGGATCTGGCTCACCAGCGCCTGCGCGATTTCCGCAAGGCTTCGGGCGGCGCGCTTCCGCTGATCGGGGTGGGCGGCATCGCCACCGCCGAGGACGCCTTCGCCCGCATCCGCGCCGGGGCGAGCCTCGTCCAGCTTTACAGCGCGATGGTCTACGAAGGCCCCGGCATCGCGCGGCGGATCGTCACGGGTCTCGATCGGCTGATGCGGCAATACGGCTTTTCTGCAATTGCCGAGGCGGTCGGGAGCGAATAGCCTTCCTCGCGATGACCTTTTTGTTCCGGCTCTCCCGCCCCGCCCTGCTGCTTGCCGCCTTGGCGCTGACTGCGCCGCCGTCCGCCGAGGCGCGGCCCGCGCCGGTTCCGGTCTTTGCCAAGGGCGTGGTTTCCGCCGCCGATCCCCGCGCGGCCGAGGCCGGGGCCGAAATGCTCCACGCCGGCGGCAACGCCACCGACGCCGCGCTCGCGACAATGTTTGCGCTCACCGTGGGCGAACCGCAGAGTTCCGGCATCGGCGGGGGCGGCTTCCTGGGCCATGGCGATCCCAAGGGCCAGGTCGAGACGATCGACGGCCGCGAAACCGCCCCCACCGCTGCGGACGGCGACTGGTGGCTGGTAAACGGCAAGCCCATGCCGTTTTCCGAAGCCCAGCCCGGCGGCAAGAGCGTCGGCGTTCCCGGCGCGGTCAGGCTCGCCGCCGCCGCCCACGCGAAATACGGCAAGCTGCCGTGGTCACGCCTGTTCGCCCCCGCGATCCGGCTGGCCCGCGAGGGCTTCACGGTCACGCCGCGGCTACATGCCTCGCTCGGCCGGTTCAAGGCGACCGGCGCGCTCGATCCCGGTGCCCGCGCGCTGTTCTACACCGCCGCCGGCGAGCCGGTGCCGGTTGGCACGAATGTGCGGAACCCCGCCCTCGCCAGGTTCTTCGCCCGGCTGGCCAAACAGGGCCAGGCCGCGTTCTACACGGGCGAGAATGCCGAAGCGATCGTCGCGAAAGTCAGCACCGCCGCGCACAACCCGGCACCGATGACCGCGGCGGACCTTGCCACTTATTCCGCGCCGGGCCGCGAAGCGCTGTGCGGGATGTATCGTCAGTGGCGGATCTGCGGCATGGGTCCGCCATCATCGGGCGCAACCACGGTCTATGCGATCCTCAAGCAGCTCGAACGCTTCGACCTGACCGCGCTCGGCCCCGATTCGCCGACCTCATGGCCCCTGATCGCCGAATCGATGCGCCTCGCCTATGCTGATCGGGAGCGCTACATCGGGGATCCGGGCTTCGTTTCGGTTCCCACGCTCGGGCTGGTCGATCCGGCCTACCTTGCCACCCGCTCGGCGCTGATCGATCCCGATGAATCGTTCGCCCGCGCCAGCCCCGGCACGCCGCCGGGCGCGCAAGCGCTGGTCCGCGCCGACCAGCCCGCCGGCGAGGAACACGGCACCAGCCACTTCGTCGCGGTCGATCGCGCGGGCAGCACGGTCAGCTACACCAATACCATCGAAAGCTCGTTCGGCTCGGGCCTGATGGTCAACGGCTATTATCTCAACAACGAACTGACCGACTTCAACTTCGCCCCCACCACCGATGGCAAGCCCGCCGCCAACGCCGCCGCCGGCGGCAAGCGGCCGCGCTCGTCGATGGCCCCGACGGTTGTCTATGACGCGGAAGGGCGCTTGCGCATTGCGATCGGCGCGGCGGGCGGCGCGACCATTCCGGCGCAAGTCGCCAAGGCGCTGATCGGCGTGCTCGACTGGCACCTGTCCGCCCAGTCCGCGATCGCCTTGCCGACGCTGTTTTCGCCCGGAAACACGGTCTACGTCGAAAAGGGCACCGCACTGGAAACGATGATCCCGGCACTCGTCGCGCTCGGCCATGCCGAGGTTGTCGCCCGTCCGCCCAGCTTCAAGGCCAATGCGGTCGAGGTGGTCGATGGCGAACTGGCCGGCGCGGTCGATCCGCGCTCCGAAGGCAAGGCCGTTTCGCCCTAGCCCCATTTGCTGTGGCGGCACCCTTGCCGCCCGGGTTCAGCACGCCTAGGTTCCCCCGAACTGGCCGCTGCAGACGGCACGGTATGAGGGGCCGCGGGTGCAGCTAGCCGATTTCGACTCCAGTCCCAATCTCGTTGCGCTGTTTCTCTCCCGCGCGGACGAGCTGGGCGACAAGCCGTTCCTCTGGGCCAAGCGCGACAACAAATGGCGTTTGCTGAGCTGGCGCGAAGTGGCCGACCAGGTCTGCCTGCTCGCCGAGGCGCTGGTGGCGATGGGTCTCCAGCGCGGCGACCGCGTCATGCTGGTCGCCGAAAACCGGCCCGAATGGTGCATTGCCGATCTCGCGATCATGGCGGCGGGCCTCGTCACCGTCCCGGCCTACATCACCAATACCGAACGCGATCACAACCACCTGCTGGAAAACTCGGGCGCCCGCGCGGTGATCGTGGGCAGCGCGAAACTGGCCAAACCGCTGCTCCCGGCCGTGCTGCAGACCGATTCGGTCGCCCATGTCATCACCATCGAAAGCCTCAAGCTGCCCCAGCTTGGCCAGGCCGACAGTCACGAATGGCCGGCCCTGCTCACCGGCGACCCGGTCGCCGCGCGGGCTGCGGTCGATGCCCGGATCGCCACCATCGGCCGGGCCGATCTCGCCTGCCTGATCTATACCAGCGGGACCGGCGGCGCACCGCGCGGGGTGAGGCAGCACCACGGCATGATCCTGCGCAATGTCGATGGCGCGGCACGCGTGATCGCCGAGGATTTCAGGTGGGATCTGACCGGCGGGCACCGCGAGGTGTTCCTCTCGTTCCTCCCGCTCTCGCACGCCTATGAGCATACCGGCGGGCAATTCCTGCCGATCGGCATGGGCGGCGAGATCTACTATTCGGAAGGGCTGGAAAAGCTCGCCGGCAACATCGCGGAAGTCCGCCCGACCATCATGATCGTCGTCCCCCGCCTGTTCGAGGTGCTGCGCACCCGCATCATGAAGCAGGTGGAAAAACAGGGCCGCATCGCCAATTTCCTGATGGACCGGGCGCTGAGGATCGCCGCGCGCCGCAAGGGCAACCATATCCGCCTCGTCGACCGCCCGCTCGATTTCCTGATCGACCTGCTGCTGCGGCCCAAGGTGCGCGCCAAATTCGGCGGCCGGATCAAGGCGATGGTTTCCGGCGGGGCGCCGCTCAATCCGGAAATCGGAATGTTCTTCCAGGCGATGGGCCTCACCCTGCTCCAGGGCTATGGCCAGACCGAAGCCGGCCCCGTCATTTCATGCAATCGCCCCCGTTCAGGCCTCAAGATGGACACGGTCGGCCCGCCGCTGGCCGGGGTCGAGGTGCGGATCGCCGAAGACGGCGAAATCCTCGTGCGCGGCGAGCAGATCATGCACGGCTACTGGCGCAACGAGAAGGAAACCGCCAAGGCGATCGTCGATGGCTGGCTCCACACCGGCGATATCGGCCATCTCGACGAACGCGGCCGGATCGCGATCACCGACCGCAAGAAGGACATGATCGTCAACGACAAGGGCGACAACGTGTCGCCCCAGAAGATCGAGGGGATGCTCACCCTGCAGCCCGAAATCTCGCAGGCCATGGTGATCGGCGACAAGCGGCCCTACCTCGTTGCCCTGATCGTGCCCGACGCCGAATGGGCGCTCGACTGGGCTCGCACCAACGACGAAAAGTTCAATTTCCACGAACTGCAGGATCTCCCCGCCTTCCGCAGCACGATCCGCGACGCGATCGACCGCGTGAACCGGGAGCTGAGCGTGATCGAAAAGGTCCGCCAGTTCACCTTCGCGGACGAGGCCTTTGCGATCGACAACGAGGAAATGACCCCGAGCATGAAAATCCGGCGGCACAAGCTGAAGGATCGCTATGGGGCAAGGCTGGACGGCCTTTACAAAGCCTAACGTCGCTCTGTTTCGGCACGGCCCGGCCCGCTCCGGTCAGCGGGCCTGACCGGACGGAGCATGATCCGAAATGCCGCCGAGAATCTTGCGGTAGCGCCGCGCAAGTTCGAGATGGACCTGGCGCTTTTCCGGCACTCTGGCGCCGGCGGCGATGAGATAACAGCGATCGATACGACGCGTCAGAAATGCACGCCTGCCTGAACCAGCCATTGGACCGTCTCCACCTTTCCCCCCGACTCATCCGATCGAGTTAAGGCACTCTATCCGGATTCCGCGCTCTGGAAAGGTTCGTTCGCCCTGTTGTCGATTCCTTGCGGCAGGCTGCGGCATTCAGTCAACCGCGCCGGCCGGAACGCTGAGCCGGAGCGTGGTCGATCCCGGTCGCGAGGCGACTTCCAGCGATCCGTCGAGCTGGCTCAGCCGGTCGTTGATGGACCGGGGCAGGGCCGGTTTGTGAGGATCGGCAAATCCGGCGCCGTTGTCCGTCACCTGAATCTTGATCGAACCCGAACGCCTTTGGCATTTTATGGCAATCTTCGATGCCTTGCCGTGGCGAACCGCATTGGAAACGGCCTCGCGCACGATTTGCTGGACTTCCAGCGACAGCCAGACGGGGACCGGAATACGAAAATCGGAATCGACGAGTTCAAGCTCGATTTGCCATCGCGCGGCGAGGGTGGGGCGGATGCCTTCCAGATCCTCAATGAGATTTCGTGCGCGCGAATCGGAGCCGGTCTGGCGCAACTGTTCGATCAGCTTGCGAACCTGGAGGTGTTCGGCGTCTAGCGCGTCCTTGATGGAATCGATTTCCTTGACGACCTCGTAGTTTGCACTGACTTTGGAGCGCAGCGCGACCAGCAGGAATTTCGCGCCGGCCAGCGAATGCGCCACGCTGTCATGCAGGTCCGAGGCCACCGTGCGGCGTAGCCGCGAGAGTGCCGCGTCGAGTGCATTTGCCGAGGCCAATTGCCAGCTCAGCCCCTGCGCAACTTCCGCGCGGATGGCGCGGGCCAGACGCAGGTGCCCCCACCCCAGCATCGGGATCCGGGTCAATATCAACCAGCTTTGTTCCTGGTCGTTGTCGGCCGGAATGCAAACGCCGGTTTCCACGCCCAGTTCCCTCAGCAGGGCATACCCGGGTACGGCGGACACCGCGCGGGCAGAACTTTGGCCATTGCCCGAAATCACTGCCCTGACGCGCGGAATGTCGAACACCATCGGCGCGAGCTTCTTGAATCCGCCCGCGGCGACGAAGCTCAGTTTGGTCGGCGGCAGTTCGTCGTCCAGCGATCCCGCGCTGCACATGTAGCAACCGAAATCCTTGCGATCGATCCAGCACAGAAACGCATCGGCTGCGCCTGCCGTCCGCATGGCATAGCCAACCGCCGAAGCCGTCAGTGGCAGTTCGGGCGCGGGGTCGTACCCTGCAAACCGGGGCAACGACATCCGGTGCATTTGCGCGCTTGCCCACAGCACGATCAGGGATTCGATCATGGCGAACAGGCTCCACCGCAGCGCCTGCCCCGGGGCCGTACTCGCGAGCGGCAATTTGAACACGACAATGTGAGCGATCCACAGGGCAACCAGAAGGGCGCCGACCAGGATCCCGATGCCGAGCCGCCAGCGCATCACGCTGCTGAACTGGATGTGGGCCATCAGGCATAGCGCCGGTACTGAGGAATCCGGGACAGTGTCGATTTGCGGCGCCAACAACAGCAGGAATGCTGCGGCGTCGACGACGATGAAAACCTGAGACAACGTAAAATCGAAAAACCAGCTCTTGAAGGAAAGTATCAGGGTCACGATGGCGAAGCCCGCGAATGCCAGTGCGAACAGGCCGTCGAAATCGCTCGGAAGCGCGGACAGCGGAACATCAGTCAAGGTGAAAAGCAGCAGGATGCAGGCGGTGATAGTCCGGCTGATTGCAATCATGTGATTGAAATGCGGAACGTAATTCATTCGCAAGAGAGCGCTGAGGCGGGCGACGGGGCTGACCGCCCGCTCATCCAGCAGGAACTCGTGTGAGGGCGGCGGGCCGAAAGGACGAGGGGGGCCGGTCATGGGCGATGGCGTGGATCGCGCACTAGTCGCAGATGTTGCGGTTGGTGGCTGCGGGCAACAATCCGGAGAAAGCCAATGCCACTCGAACCCCCTCCCCTGCCTCGGCGGGCGTGCATAGCTGCGAATGACGGGCATTACCGCAGCACATCAAGCCAAGCACTTGCAAAACAATTTCAGCACGCATCAAATATCGGGCCGTCGCAGACTTGCCTTCTATGCAACCAGTCTTAAGTTTGTGTCATTGGTTAGTCAAATTTCCAGCCGTTCTTGCCGAAACACATCGTTCTGCGCGAGCCTGGCCCAAGCAAATCGGGCGGCATGGCCTGGCGAAAGCGGCGCAGCGCCTCGCTGGTCAATCCGGACCCGAGTCGGTACCTGGTCTGGGATGGCTGCCGCGCGTTGTTCAGGTCCGGCCCGCTATCGAGCGCATCCGTGGTGAACGGGTGGACTACTCGTCGGCTTCATTCAATTTGATCGCCAGCTCGGTGCGATTTGAAATCCCCAGCTTCGAATAGATGCTGTGAAGGTGGACTTTCACCGTTCCTTCCGTGGTCGCCAGCAGGGCCGCAATCTCCCGATTGCGCAAGCCGCGCGCCACGTGCTGCGCAACGCCGCGTTCCTTGGGACTAAGCGCGGAGAGGCAGCTTGACGTCCGCGTGACACCGGCCGGAGCGATGGCCGTGTCGATGAGTTCGTCAGCCACGTATCGCAAGCCGTTGTTGATAGCGTCGATCGCCTTCAGGAGACTGTCTTCGGCATCGTGCTTGAAGACGATGCCGTTTACCTTGGCGCGAATTGCGGCGAGCAGTTGATCGTCGGAAACCTC
>VMTF01000031.1 GCA_013791705.1 Sphingomonadales bacterium
CGGCCAACGTACTTCGGCGAAACGCTGGTGTGAGTGACCTTGATAGAGAACTTGAGCTGCCGCCAGAAATTCTCGATCCCGTTGACCTTCACCGTGTACGCTAGGCCGTAGTCGTAATAGGCATATTCGTTCGCGCCATGGTTCACCGTGGCGTGACGATAGCCAGCCTTCGCCAGATTGCCGTAGCTGCGCAATTCGTCGGTGTGGACGTTGCCGCCAACCTTGACGTTGGTCGTCACGAACGGCTCTAGCGTCTCGCGGCGCTGATTGGGGACACCGGCGGTCACAATGTCGCCCCCGCGTTCCAGAGCGCCGACGACAATGGTCTTTCCCGCGCTTCCGCGCATGTGCTTGCCCTTCTTCGCGCCGCCCATCAGGGTCTCGTCGATTTCAACGTTCGTGCCCGGTCCACCGATCGGGCGTTCACCGTCAACATCGGCCATGTGTTCGCGAATGAGCGCCGCCATGCGCCATGCGGTTTTGTACGTCACGCCAAGCTGGCGCTGTAATTCCTTGGCGCTGACACCGTGCCGCGTGGTGGTGAACAGGTGGATGGCATAGAACCACAGTTGCAGCGGCGTCCGGGTCTTTTCGAACGGGGTGCCGACAGTCGGATGCAGGTGATGGCCGCACCACTGGCAGGAATAGGCGCGCTCCGCCTTGATCCGGAACCACTTGGAAGGGCGCTCGCACTTGGGGCAAGTGAAGCCCTGCCCGAAGCGGACTTCGAACAGGTGATTCAGGCAGGTTTCATCGTCCGGGAAGAGGCGGAAAAACTGCGTGGTAGAGAGGGGCTTCGTGCTCATGCCCCATTGTATAGCTCAATCCATTACGTATGGCAAGGGGATAGACCCCATTTTTTCAGACTTGTTAATAAGACCAGCATCTTTTCCCCTCTTATCCCTATTATCTATTCTATTTATAGATTCTGGTTTTATCAACAAGCTCTCCGCCGAATTATCGACGGATAGTACATCGGAAATTTCTTTGGCGAATTCAACAATTTCATTCGCCAAGGAAATTATCCTGGATTCTTTTATTGATTCCATAACTTCAACCACCCTCCAGCGCATGGGCTCGATTTATAAATACGAGCTCCTATAAAGTAATAGCTCACACCTCACTTTATACGCTTATACTTAAATTTTCCGCCACCTCTTTGGCCAACAGCCCTGCAGATCATGATCGTATCACTAGGGCGGGAAGCCGCCTAGAAACAATGTAACACCAAATCTAAGGTTCCCGATAATTCCCGACCAAGGGATCGAATTGTAGCGTTTGCCGGCAATTTCTTCTGCGCCCGCTGACCAGTGGTCATAATCAGGACGGGGCTCCAGCACTTCACTTGCCGTCATCGGTGTCGCTTGGGTTCATTCGCCGCGCAGAACCAAACGCAATCGGCTCGGACTGGCGCGCGCGCGTTTCCAAACGGAAGGGCCATCCGGACTTTTCGGCTCCAATCGCAAACTGCCCCGATCCGGCTTGACTTGGCCGCTGCGGACGCCATGACCGGCGGCCATGACGCTGACCATCACCGCCATCCTGCTTGGCATTGTCGAGGGACTTACCGAGTTCCTCCCGGTCTCCTCAACCGGGCACCTGATCCTCGCCACCGAGCTGTTCGGCTTCAATGCGGACACCTGGAAGGTGTTCAACGTCGTCATCCAGCTTGGTGCGATCCTGGCGGTCGTGGTGCTCTACTGGCGCACGTTCTGGGCGGTGGGCTGGGGAATTCTGCGGCTTGAGCCGCTGAGCCTGGCGTTCCTGCGCAATATCCTGCTCGCCTTTACGCCCTCGGTGGTGATCGGCCTGGCCATGAAGCCCTATATCGACATCATGCTCGGCAGCCCGATGGTGGTGTGCTGGGCGCTGGTGCTGGGCGGCATCGCCATCCTCGCGATCGAGCGGACCGCCAGGCCCGGCCCGGCCACCGGGATCGGCCAGCTCCCGGCGCGGCAGGCCATCGGGGTCGGGCTGTTCCAGTGCGTCGCGATGATTCCGGGGGTCAGCCGGTCGGGCGCGACAATCATGGGGGCGCTGGCGATGGGGAGCGAGCGGCGTACCGCCGCCGAGTTCAGCTTCTTCCTGGCCGTGCCGACGATGCTCGGCGCCACCACGCTCGAACTCCACGAGAACCAGGCGGCGCTGATGCACGGGGCCGGCCCGGTCGGCTGGAGCGAGATCGCGATCGGGTTTTGCGTCTCCTTCGTGGTCGCGCTGGCGGTGATCAAGGGGTTCGTCGCCTATATCAGCCGCGCCGGGTTCGCGCCCTTCGCGTGGTATCGCATCGTTATCGGGCTGGTGGCGGGCGCGCTGCTGATGCTGCGCTGACCGCAGAAGCGCAGGAAACAAGGCTTTTGTGCGCTTCGTCGCATTCGGGGAACCATGCCGGGGACGGCGCATTTAATGTGTGCACTCCAAGCACAAGGAATTTCCCCATGGGCCTTATCATTCTCGTCATCGTCGGTGGCATCCTTGGCTGGCTCGCCAGCATCGTGATGCGGACCGATGCCCAGCAAGGCATCTTTCTCAATGTCATCGTCGGCATCGTCGGCGCCCTGCTGGCCGGCTTCATCGTCAATCCGCTGATCGGCGGCGGCAACATCATGGCGGGCGACTTCTCCGTCAGCTCGCTGCTCGTCTCGTTCATCGGCGCGGTCGTGCTGCTCGCGATCGTCAACCTCGTGCGGCGCGGATCGGTTCGCTAGGCGCCGACTACGCCCTGCATCATCACCCCCCGGGACCGGCGGAGCGAGCAGCTCCGCCGGTCTTTTTTTGCGTTTCGCGCAAGGACGATGCAGGATGGCCCACCGGAGGACTTCCTTACGATGAGCAAGCTGAAACGCCGCGAATACGACGACCTGCTGCAGCCGCTGCAGGAGGAACTGGAATGCATGGCCCGCTGGAGCGAGACCACCGGCGCGCGCGTTGTGGTGCTGTTCGAGGGGCGCGACGCGGCCGGCAAGGGCGGAGCAATCCACGCGATTTCGGAACGGCTCAATCCGCGCCAGTGCCGGGTGGTCGCGCTGGCCAAGCCCGGCGAGCACGAGGCCGGCCAGTGGTATTTCCAGCGCTATATCGCGCACTTGCCCGCCGCGGGCGAGATCGTGCTGTTCGACCGGTCGTGGTACAACCGCGCCGGCGTCGAGAAGGTGATGGGCTTTGCGCACCGCAAGCAGGTCGACAAGTTCCTCGACGAAGCCCCGGCGTTCGAGAAGATGCTGGTCGACGACGGCATCCTGCTGTTCAAGTACTGGCTGACCTGCGACCAGGAGGAGCAGGAGAAGCGCTTCGACGAGCGGCGCGACGATCCGCTGAAGCGCTGGAAGCTCTCGCCGATCGACATCGAGGCGCGGGGAAAATACGAGGAATATACCGAGGCGCGCGAGGCGATGCTGAAGGTGACGCATACCAGCCATGCGCCATGGACGCTGGTGGATTTCAACGATCAGCGGCGCGGGCGGCTGACGGTGATTCGCGATCTGCTCGACCGGCTGCCCGACACCGAGGTACCATACGAAAAAATCGAGCTGCCGCCGCTCAAGCACAGGCTCAAGCAGGAGAAGTTTACCGTGGTGGAGCCGCTCAAGCCCTACAAGGGCTGAGTGGGCCGGCAGTGGGTGGCCAGTGGATCGGCAGTGGCAGCCTTGACTTTCGGGTGATTCCACCGCAAGGGCCGCAACCTTGCCGGGCGGTGCACACCTGCTGCGCCGCCTCATCCGTTTTAATGCCTGTTTAGGAAAGCGTCGCCATGGCGAAGCCCGCAACCGTCAAGATCCGGCTGGTCTCGACCGCCGATACCGGCTTCTTCTACGTCACCAAGAAGAATCCGCGCAACACGACCGAGAAGATGAGCTTCCGCAAGTATGACCCGGTCGTGCGCAAGCACGTCGAGTTCAAGGAAGCCAAGATCAAGTAATCCGGTGGACGTGCCGGCCCGCCCCGCGATCAGCGGGCAACCCTGAACAAGCGGCCCCTGAACATGGGCCGCGTGAACAAGGGCAGCCGGGCGGGTTCACGTCGAGTTCAAAGCCCCGAACCCAGGAACGAGGCATGAACCGCTTGATCGACACGTTTCGCCGATGCGCCCGCGCCGCCGTTCCGGCGGCGTCGGTTTTTGCGCTGGGCCTTGCCGGCGCATCGCTCGCCTTGCTGGCGCCGGCTGCTCCCTCCATCGCGCAAGCGCCGCCGGCCGCGGCGCAAACCTCGGGCGACCTCGATCGCGCGGTCGAGGCGCTGCGCCGCATTACGACGATGAAGGCCGATTTCGTCCAGACCGACCGCAACGGCAACCGCGTGGGCGGCGAACTGACGATCAAGCGCCCCGGCAAGATCCGCTTCCAGTATGAAAAGGGCGTGCCGCTGCTGATCGTCGGCGATGGCCATGCCCTGACCCTGATCGATTACGAAGTGCGCCAGGTGCAGCGCTGGCCGATCAAGAACAGCCCGCTGGGCGCACTGCTCGATCCGAGCCGCGACATCAGGAAATTCGGCAAGCTCCAGCCCGCGAGCGCGCCCAACGTGGTGGCGATCGAAGTGCGGGACAGCTCGCACCCCGAATATGGCGTTATCACGCTGATTTTCCTGCGCCGGGCGGGCGCGCCGGGCGGGCTCGAACTGGTGAGCTGGGTCGCGCTCGATTCGCAAAACCAGCGCACGACCATCCGCCTCGCGAATCAGAGCTATGGGATGGAAATTCCCGACAAAGCTTTCAGATTCAACGATCCGCGCCCGACGCGTCGTCGATGAGAACGGGCGGCTGGACCGCATGATGCCACTGGCGTGCGACAAGCTGCGACAATCCTGCAATGTTCGTTCACTTGCGAGCAAGCCGACAGCACCTATATCGGTGTTCGACGAGGCGGTCTGAGGCGGGTTTCCCCCCTGTTCCCCGATCCTCTCCTAAACAGCCTCGTCAAAGCGTGACGAACGCAAAGGGACCCTCGCGCCACTGCCCCCGGCGCGAGGGTTTTCTTTTGTCCGCGCCACCCGCCTGCCGAAATGTTCCCGGCACGCAGGAGCAGCGCCGGGCTGGAAAACCGCCGACAAGCTCCCTAAGGCCGTCGGATGGTTTCAATCGCCACCTGGAACATCAATTCCGTTCGCCTGCGCGCCGATCAGGTGGTGCGGTTCCTCCAGCAGGAGGGGCCGGACGTGCTGTGCCTGCAGGAAATCAAGTGCCCGGAAAACCTGTTCCCGCACGATGTGTTCGAACAGGCGGGCTACACCTACCGCGCGATCAGCGGGCAGAAGGGCTATCACGGCGTCGCCACCGTCAGCCGCATCCCCTTGCGCGAATTTTCGAAGCATGACTGGCAGGACAATGGCGAGGCCCGCCACATCGGCGTGGAACTGACCGGACCGGGCCAGGGCCTGATCCTCGAAAACGTCTATATCCCGGCGGGCGGCGACGTGCCCGACCGCGAAGTGAACCCGAAGTTCGGGCAGAAGCTCGACTTTCTCGGCCGGATGACGCGCTGGGCCGAAGCGATCGACCGGCCGACGCTGATCGTGGGCGACTTCAACATCGCCCCGCTGGAATGCGACGTCTATAGCCACAAGGCGCTGCTCAAGGTCGTCAGCCACACCCCGCTCGAAGTCGAGACGCTCCAGCGGTTTGCCGATGCCCACGGCTGGATCGATCTGGGCCGCAAGCACATCCCCGCGCCCGACCGGAACTATTCGTGGTGGTCCTATCGCTCGTACTGGCGGCAGAAGGACCAGGGGCGGCGGCTCGATCACATGTGGGCCTCGCCCGACCTGGCCGCGCAATCGCGCGCGCACCGCTTTGTGGAAGACACCCGGCGCTGGGAACAGCCTTCGGATCATATCCCGCTCGTCACCGAGTTCGATCTGTGACCACCAGCGCCCCGCGCCGGGTCGCGCTGGCGCTCGACGCGCTGCGCCACGGCTGGCCGATCACGGTCGACGGCGGACTGGCGCTGCTGCCCGCCGAAACCGGGTTTGGCCCGGGGGTGAGCGCGCCCCGCATGTTGATCTCGGCCGCGCGGGCGGTGACGCTCAAGCTCGCCAACCAGCGCGCGGCGGCAGTACCCGAGGCGCCGGTGCTGATCCGGGGGGCAGAACCGTTCGACCTGGCCCACGCGCGCGCGCTGGCCGATCCGGCGCTGGACCTGCGATATCCGCTGAAAGGCCCGTTCCTGGCCGAGCCGATCGCCGAGCTCGATGCGGCGCGCACCGCGATGGAACTGGCGCGACTGGCGGGGATTCTTCCGGCCTTCCTGGTGGAGCCGCAACCGCCGGGCGAGGCGCAGGAGGTGGCGACGGCCGATCTGGCCGCGTGGAAGGACACCGGACACCTCGTCATCGCCAGCCGGGCGCACCTGCCCATCGCCGCGTGCGAGGACGCCGAGATCATCGCGTTCCGCTCCGCCGACGACTTGCGCGAACATGTCGCGCTGGTGATCGGGGCGCAGAACGGCGACCGCGCGCCGCTGGTGCGGCTTCATTCGGAATGCCTGACCGGCGACATCCTCGGCAGCCTCAAGTGCGATTGCGGCCCGCAGCTTAACGCCGCACTGGAAGCAATGGCCGGGGAAGCGCGCGGCGGCGGCTGGGGCGTGCTGCTGTATCTGCGCCAGGAAGGACGCGGGATCGGCCTGATCAACAAGCTGCGCGCCTATCGGCTGCAGGATCTGGGGTTCGACACGGTCGATGCCAACAACCGGCTCGGCCTGCCGACCGAGGCGCGCGACTTCCCGGTCGCGGCGCGGATGCTGGCGCTGCTGGGCGTGCCCGCGATCCGGCTGATGACCAACAACCCGGCCAAGGGTGCCGCGCTGGCGGCGCAGGGGATCACCATCGCCGAGCGCGTGCCGCACCAGTTGCCGGCCAATCCCCACAACGAGCGCTACCTCGCGACCAAGCGCGACCGGACCGGCCACCTGCTAGGGTAGTCTGGCCACCTGCTGGGGTAGTCTGGCCACATGCTTGGCTGACGCGGCGGATCAGCGCTGTTCGAAGCGGGTGAGCCCGGCCCCCAGCGTGTTCGCGCCGATCGCCAGCACATCGCCCGACCAATCGGCAACGAAGGCGCTGTGGCGTGAGAGGCCGGGGACGAAGCGGGCATCGTTGTCAGCAATGGTGAGGCCGGCGCTGCTATGCGCCTTGCCCTCGGACGCGACGGCGATGAAGGCCGAGTAGTTTTCCTTGTGCCTGCCCTGCACCATCCAGTTTCCGGCGATCCGGCCGGTGGCGCCGTTGGGCAGATCGATCATGTAGTTGGTGTATTGGCCGCCCGAATCGTCGAAACTGGAATCCAGGATCGCGACCCGCGCGGCGCGGCTCTTCACGTAGTGACCCCCGCGCCCCTGTTCGAACCGGCTGCGGGTGACGGTGAGCGCGCCATAATCGCCGATATAGAGCGAATGGGCGCAGCCGCCGCTGAATTCGCAGGTGCCGAGCCGGGTGAAGGTCGACTTGTCGATGGTGATGGTTCCGGCCGGGTCGCCGGCGGTGAGGATGCCTTGCTGGCTATCGCGGAACCACGCCTGCGCGACCGCGAGGTTGCCCTGTTCCAGCCGGATGCCCGCGCCATTGCCGTCGGAACTCTTCATGTCGGCGAAGGCGAGTCCTTCGATCCGGGCCGAGCGCCCGCGCAGGACAAGCGCGGCCTTGTCTTCGCAGGCATTGCCGCCGAGCGTCGTCTGCCCCGGAACGGCGGCGGTGTAGAACACGTCGCCGCGTTCCTGCACCGCGCAATCGGCGAACCGGCCCGAGGCAATGCGGATCGTGCCCGTGCCGCCGCCGATCGCATCGACCGCATCCTGCAGGCGGGCGAAGTGCCGCCCCGTTTCCACCACGGTATAGGGCGCCTCGCCTTGCGCGAATGACGGCGCTGCGGCCAGCAGGGCCAGAATGGCAGGAACAACCAGAGCCAAGGGACGGGAGAGCGGGATCAGGTGACGTCGGGCCATGGACCGACCATAGCGGAATTTCGGACGGTTTTCAGCCGTTTTGGCCGCTGTCCCAAGCCGGGGCGGTGCCTGCGGCAAACGTGAACCCGCGGACATTGCCGGTCTTTCAAAAACGCCCACTTGAAAGTGGCCCGCATCAATCGTAAATAGCAGGAGCGGACCGGGCCCCTCTGGCGCGGCGCAAACCGGACCTGCCTTGCCCCTTGGGCAGGCATCCGGGCCTGGCCCTCCCTGGCAGGTGCGCTGCGTGATGTCGGACCGCATCGGATGTTGCCGATGCCGGGCCTGCCCCCCGTTCCCCGCCCGGCTCGGCGCATCCGATCGAAGCACACCGTTTCGATGAGGAGCTTATTGCCGATGTCAGATCATGTTTTCCGCCTGATGGAACGCCACCAGCAGCTCGATTCCCGGTTGCGCAGCGCGCTTGGCCGGCGCTGGACCGATCCGCACGAGATTGTGCGGATCAAGAAGCTGAAGCTGGCGCTCAAGGATCGCCTCGCGCGGCTCATGCATCGTCCGCTCCGGCCGAACTGACGCCGGGCCAATCAGCATGATACCAAACGCCGGCGCGGGGGATCATTCGCCCGCGCCGGCCCCTGCCTGAAAGGGCACCCGCTGCCATGGAATTCCTGACAACCGACTGGTTGGGCACCCCGGCCTGGTTCTGGCTGGCCTTTCTCAGCCTCGTAACCTTGCTCACCGCGTTCGACCTTGGCTTCCTGCACCGCGAGGACAAGGCCATGGGGATCGGCGAATCGCTTAAGCTTTCGGCGTTCTACATCACCATCGCGCTGCTGTTCGGCGTGTGGGTCTGGCTCGAAAAGGGCGCGGACCTGGGGATGAAATACTACACCGGGTTCTTCATCGAGAAGGCGCTGTCGATCGACAACATCTTCGTCATCAGCCTGGTCTTCGGCTTCTTCGCCATTCCCGCCCGCTACCAGTATCGGGCGCTGCGGTGGGGCATCATCGGCGTGATCGTGCTGCGCGGCATCATGATCGCGGCCGGTGCGGCGCTGGTCGCCCAGGCATACTGGGTGCTTTACATCTTTGCCGCCTTCCTGGTGTTCACCGGGGTGAAGATGTTTTTCGCCGGCGACGCTCAGCCCGATCTGGCGAAGAATCCGGTGGTCCGCTGGCTGTCCACGCATCTGCGCGTCACCAAGGAACTGCACGGGCAGCGCTTCTTCGTGACCGTGCCGGATGAGCGCACCGGACGGATGGTCCGCGCCACCACGCCGCTGTTGCTCGCGCTGGTGGTGATCAATCTGGCCGACCTCGTGTTCGCGGTGGATTCGGTCCCCGCGATCTTCGCGATTACCACCGACACCTTCGTGGTATATACCTCGAACATCATGGCGATCCTCGGCCTGCGCGCGCTCTACTTCGCGCTTTCGGCCATGATCGACCGGTTCCACTACCTCAAGTACGCGCTCGCCGCGGTGCTGGTGTTCATCGGTTCGAAGATCTTCGTGGCCGATTTCCTGCTGGGCGGGGACAAGTTCCCGCCAGTGGCCAGCCTTGCGGTCACCTTCGCGCTGATCGGCGCGGGGATCGGGTGGTCGTTGTGGAAGACGCGGGACAGCGTGCCGGTCAGTGCCGGCGGATCACCGCAATGAACGCATCGCCATAAGCTTCGAGCTTGCGTGCACCGACGCCGCCGATCCGGCCGAGCTCATCGAGATTTGCCGGCCGGGTCGCGGCCATTTCCCGCAGCACCGAATCGTGGAACACCACATAGGGCGGCACGCCCGCCGATTGGGCCAGTTCGCGGCGCAGCGCGCGCAGCGCATCGAACAGCGGATCGCCGACCGGATTGAGCGCCCCGCCCCCGCCGCTTCGGCTGCCGCCGCGCTTGCGGGTGCGATCCTGCTTGGGCGGGATCACCACGCTGACCGGAATTTCACCCTTGAGGATGGCCCGCGCATCCCCGCCCAGCGCCAGCCCGCCATGCTCGGTCGGCACCAGCGCGCCGCGCGCCTGCAACGCGCGGGCGAGCGGCTTGATCAGATAGGCTTCTTCCGGCGTGACGATGCCGAAGACCGACAACCGGTCGTGCCCGCGCGCGGTCACCCGCTCGTCGCTTGCGCCGGTGAGGACTTTTTCGACGTGGCCGAGGCCGTAGGTCTGGCCGGTACGATAGACCGCCGAGAGCAGCTTCTGCGCGGTGGTGGTTGCATCGGCCATGTCCGGCGCGACCAGGCAATTGTCGCAGTTGCCGCAGCGTTCGGGGGGGTGCTCGCCGAAATGGCGCAACAGGACCGCGCGGCGGCAGGCGCCGGTTTCGACCAGCGCGGCGAGCGCATCGAGCCGGGTCCGCTCGCCCGGCAGGCGCGCCGCTTCCACTTCGCCGAGGCGCAGGCGCGCGCGCGCGAAATCGTCCGCGCCCCACAGCAGGACCGCGACCGAGGGATCGCCATCGCGCCCGGCGCGGCCGGTCTCCTGATAATAGGCCTCGATCGACTTGGGCAGTCCGGCATGGGCGACGAACCGCACATCGGGCTTGTCGATCCCCATCCCGAACGCGATCGTGGCGACCATCACCATATCTTCGCTGGCGACGAATTCCGACTGATTGGCGGCGCGCACTTCGGCCGGAAGGCCCGCGTGATAGGCGAGGACCTTGCGCCCGCCCTGCTCCCGGCCGACCGCGCCGAGCGATTCGGCCAGCCGCTCGACTTGCGCGCGGGTCTGGGCATAGACGATGCCCGGGCCGGGGTGCTCGGTCATCAGGCGGGTGAGCTGGCGCACCGGCTGATCGCGCGGGGTGATGGTGTAGCGGATGTTGGGCCGATCGAACCCGGCGACGATCAGGCCCTCGTCCGCGATGCCGAGCTGGGCGAGGATATCGGCGCGGGTGTGCGCATCGGCCGTCGCGGTGAGCGCGAGGCGGGGAATATCGGCAAAGCCATCCAGCAGCGGGCGCAGCAGGCGATAATCGGGGCGGAAATCGTGGCCCCATTCGGACACGCAATGCGCCTCGTCGATCGCGAACAGGCAGATCGGCGCCTTGGTCAGCAGTTCGCGAAAATGCGGCTGGCTGGCGCGTTCGGGGGCGACATAGAGCAGGTCCAGCTCGCCGGCGCGGAACCGCTCGATCGTCTCCTCGCGATCCATGTCCGCGCTGGTGAGCGCGGCGGCGCGGATACCGTTGGCCTGGGCGCTGCGGAGCTGATCGTGCATCAGCGCAATCAGCGGCGAAACGACCACGCAGGTGCCGGGAAGCATGACCGCGGGCAACTGGTAGGTGAGCGACTTGCCCGCGCCGGTGGGCATTACCGCCAGGGTCGACTGCCCGGCCAGCACGCGCGCCACGACATCATCCTGCACACCGCGAAAGGCGGTGAAGCCGAATGTGGCGTGGAGAGCTTCGAGTGCGGGAGGGGCAGCGGAGGCGAGCACGGGCCATGCTATTGCAGATCGCGGGCCTGCAGGGAACCGGCCCGCGCCCGAATTCGGGCCGGTATGAACGGGTTTCCTGCCGCTGGCCCGGATGCCCTGCCCGAACCGCATAGCGGGTGGCCGGGCCGGCCATATTTGGGTTCAGATCGGAAAACCTAAAGTTCAGTCGAGGTTTGGGCGGAGCCAGCGTTCGGCAACCGCAAGATCCATCCCGCGCCGCGCGGCGTAGTCGTCGAGCTGGTCGCGCCCGATCCGGGCGACTCCGAAATACTGGCTTTCGGGATGGCCGAAATAGAAGCCCGAAACCGCCGACGTGGGCAGCATCGCCTGACTTTCGGTGAGCGTGATTCCGGCCGTTTCCTGCGCGTTGAGCAGATCGAACAGGATCGGCTTGAGGCTGTGATCCGGGCAGGCCGGATAGCCGGGGGCTGGACGGATGCCGCGATATTCCTCGCGGATCAGCGCCTGATTGGTCAGTTGCTCGCCCGGCGCATAGCCCCACAACGTGGTGCGCACATGCTGGTGGAGCCGTTCGGCGAAGGCTTCGGCGAACCGGTCGGCGAGGGCTTTGAGCAGGATGTCGTTATAGTCGTCGTGCGCCGCCTGGAAACGGGCGAGGTGCGGTTCGATCCCGTGGATGCCGACCGCGAAGCCGCCGATCCAGTCGCCGGCAGGATCAATGAAATCAGCGAGGCAGAAGTTGGCGCGGGTCCGGCTCTTCTTCACCTGCTGACGCAGGAACGGAAGCAGCGTGCCGTCTTCCAGCCGGACGTCATCGTTTTCGCGGTGGCAGGGCCAGAACGCGGCGACGCCCTTGGCGGTGAGCCATTTCTCCGCAATGATCTTGTCCAGCATCGCCCGCGCATCGGCGTAGAGCGAGCGGGCGCTTTCGCCGACCACTTCGTCATCGAGGATGCCGGGGTAGTTCCCGGCCAGTTCCCACGCGCGGAAGAACGGCGTCCAGTCGATGCATTCGGCCAGATCGGCCAGATCCCAGTCGGCAAACACGTGCGGCCCCGGCTGGGCGGGTGCGGGCGGCTTGTGTGCGAGGTCGGGCGCGAAGGCGTTGGCGCGCGCTTCGGCCAGTGAGAGCAGCGGCGAGCCTGCCTTGCCCGCGCGCGCCTCGCGCACGGCATCGTATTCGCTCGCCGTGGCGGCGATGAACGGTGTGGCCTGGGTGTCCGAGAGGAGCTGGCTGGCGACGCCGACCGCGCGGCTGGCATCGAGCACGTGGATCACCGGGCCATCGTAGGCCGGATCGATCCGCAGCGCGGTGTGGACCTTGCTGGTGGTGGCCCCGCCGATCAGCAGCGGGATGGTGAGCCCGGCCCGCTGCATTTCCTCGGCGACGGTCACCATCTCGTCGAGCGAGGGCGTGATCAGGCCGGACAGGCCGATCATGTCGACCTGCTCGGCCACCGCGACTTCGAGGATTTTCGGCCACGGCACCATCACGCCCAGATCGAGCACTTCGTAGCCGTTGCACTGGAGCACAACGCCGACGATGTTCTTGCCGATATCGTGGACGTCACCCTTGACCGTGGCCATGATGATCCGGCCTTTGGCCTTGGCGCCCGGCTCTTTCGCGGCCTCGATGAACGGGATGAGGTGGGCGACCGCCTTCTTCATCACCCGCGCGGACTTGACCACTTGCGGCAGGAACATCTTGCCCGAGCCGAACAGATCGCCAACCGTGTTCATGCCCGCCATCAGCGGGCCTTCGATCACCTCGATCGGCCGCGCGTGGCGCAGCCGGGCTTCCTCGGTATCCTCGACGATATAGGCGTCGATGCCTTTGACCAGCGCGTGTTCGAGCCGCTTGACCACGTCCCACCCGCGCCATTCCTCGGCGGCTTTCTCGACCGCCGCGTCGGTGCCGCGGAACTTTTCGGCGAGCGTGACGAGCCGCTCGGTCGCGCCTCCCGGAAAGCCATCGACTTCGCGGTTGAGGATCACGTCCTCGCAGGCGGTGCGCAGTTCAGGGTCGATCGTGTCATAGACGTCGAGCTGGCCGGCGTTGACGATCGCCATGTCCATGCCCGCCGGAATGGCGTGATAGAGAAAGATCGAATGCATCGCCCGGCGCACCGGCTCGTTGCCGCGAAAGCTGAACGAGAGGTTCGACAGTCCGCCCGAGATATGGACGTGCGGGCAGGCCGCCTTGATTTCGCGCGTCGCCTCGATGAAATCGACCGCATAATTGTTGTGTTCCTCGATACCGGTGGCAATCGCGAAGACGTTGGGATCGAAGATGATGTCCTCGGGTGGGAAGCCGATCCCGGTGAGGAGCTGGTAGGCGCGGGTGCAGATTTCGACCTTGCGCGCCCTGGTATCGGCCTGGCCCTGTTCGTCGAAGGCCATCACGACCACCGCCGCGCCATATTCCATGCACAACCGCGCATGTTCGAGGAACTGCGCCTCGC
>VMTF01000007.1 GCA_013791705.1 Sphingomonadales bacterium
CGCGATATTTGTGCGCGAAGGCCAGCCCGGTGCCCAGCGGCACTTGCGCGCCGACGATGCCATGGCCGCCGTAGAATTTGTGCTCGGTCGAGAACATGTGCATCGACCCGCCCTTGCCGTGGCTGATGCCTGCCTCGCGGCCGGTCAGTTCGGCCATGATAACCTTGGGATCGATCCCGTAGGCCAGCATATGGCCGTGATCGCGATAGCCGGTGATGACGCTGTCATGCCCCTCGCTCAGCGCGGACTGAAGCCCGACCGCAACCGCTTCCTGACCGATATAGAGGTGGCAGAACCCGCCGATCAGGCCGAGGCCATAGAGCTGACCGGCGCGTTCCTCGAACCGGCGGATGAGCAGCATCTGCTCATAGAACTTCAGCAGTTCCTCATCGCTCGCCTGATAGCGCGGATTGGCGGCATGGGCTTCCTGCAGCGCCCGCAGCGAAGGCGCGTCGTCGCCGGCGGCATCGCCTGAACCGTTTGACAGGGCCTCGCCCTCCTTGGCTGATTTGCTCGCGGATTTGGCCAAGATAATGTCCTCTGACGGAGTCTCTCACGCGCTATATGCGCTCAGCAACGGGAGGGAAACCGCCGGATGCGCATTTTGTTACCGAAACGAGCAATTTTCTGTCCGGCTTCCTGTCCAGCCTCCGAGCGGCTTCCTGCCTGGCCTCCGCCCCCGCTGGGCAACCGGCTATTTCAGCAGCATCACCATTTCATCGGGATGGACCACGTTGAGGTTGCTCCGCAGCAGTTCCCCGGCAAGATCGGCATCGGCATGGCGTGGATCGAGCAGGGCAACGCGGTTCTTCAACTCGTCACGCTGGACGGAAAGCTGCGCCACTTCCTTCTCGCGCTGATCGAGCAGGCGCAGGTTTTCGCTCCACGCGAGCAGCCCGCTCGGTCCGGCAATCGCCCACGCCCCCATCATCAGCAGGCACACCAGCGCCACGATTCGGGAGGCGCTTTCCTTCGCCAGTCTGGGTTCGATCCGCGCGCGCTTCATGATTTTCAAAGAATCACAGTTGGGGCCGTCTGACAAGCGGATTCGTGCGGGAATTCAGCAAGTTTCCCGATCAACGACCCGGGATCGACCCGCTGGCCACAGCCTCGTCGCCGCCGAGCGCCCGGTAAAGGGTTACCCGGTTGCTCACGACCGTGAGCCGCTCCGCCACCAGCGAGCGTTGCGCGGTATAATAGCTGCGCTGCGCATCGAGGTTCTCGAGACTGCTGGCGACGCCGCCGCGATAGCGCGCTTGCGTCAACTGCGCGCTGTCGGCCGCTGCCTCGGTGCGCATGGTGACCGCGCGCAACTCGTCATCGATCGTGCCTTGCCGGGCCAGCGCGTCAGCCACTTCGCGGAACGCCGTCTGGAGCACCTTTTCATAGCTGGCCAGTGCCGCATCGCGCTGCGCCTTGCTCACCGCGAGGTTGGCACCCGCGCCGCCGCCCGAAAAAATCGCATAGCTCGCGTCCGCGCCGACTGTCGTGTGAAAGGCGTCGCCGGTGAACAGCGACGCCAGAGATTCGCTGGCGAGGCCCAGCAGTCCAGTCAGCGAAATGCGCGGAAACAGCTCCGCCCGTGCCACGCCGATATCCGCGTTGGCGGCGCGCAGACGGTATTCCGCTTGCAGCACATCAGGGCGGCGCAGCAGGACTTCCGAACTTGTTCCGGCCGGCAGTACCCGAACCGACGCCAGCACCGCGCCAAGGTCCGTCGGCAGCAATGCCCGATCCACCGGCGCGCCGACCAGCAGGTCCATCAGGTTCGCGTCCTGCGCCAGCGCGGTCTTCTGCGCGGCGACATCCGCCTCGGCCGTCGCCAGAATCTGTTCCGCCTGCCGCAGCTCGGTTCTTGGCGCGATGCCGCCTTTCAGCCGGGCGCGGCTCAAAGTCACCGTCTTGCGTCCGCTCTCGGCAGTTGCCTCGGCGATGCGCAGCAGTTCCGCGTCGGCCGCATGGCGCGCCCACGCTATCGCAATGTCCGCGATGAGCCCGAGCCGCACCGTGCGCGCGGCCGCCTCGGTCGCCAGCGCCGCTTGCCGCTGCGCCTCGGTGGCCGAGGCGAGCCGTCCGAACAGGTCGAGCTCGAACGCGCTGATCCCGCCCGAAAGGCTGTAGCTGGTCGATTCCGCCCTGGTCGCAGTGCCGCTGTCGTTGCTGACGCCGGCACTGACGCCCACCTCGGGAAACTGCCCCGCCCGGACCACCCGGACTTGCGCCCGCGCCGCAGCGAGATTGGCTGCCGCCACGCGTAGATCGCGGTTGTTCACCAGCGCCTGCTCGGCCAGCGCCTGCAGCCGCGGATCGGCAAATATCTCACGGTAGGACACGGCCGGCAGCCCGGCCTCGCTCTGGCGAAGATAGACATCCCCGGCTGGCCACGACGGCGGAACCGGCGGGGCGGGACGGGCATAGTCCGGTGCCATCGAGCACCCCGCCAACCCCAGCGCGAGCATGACGGCACTGCGCCTGACGACCCGCGTCACGCGGCCACCGCCTTGCCGCCGCCGAACCGCTGGCGCAACACGCGCAACCCGTCGCGCACGCCCCGGCGAACCAGCACGAAGAACAGCGGGATGAAGAAGATCGCCAGCAGCGTCGCGGTCAGCATCCCGCCGACCACGGCCGTGCCGATCGCGATCCGGCTGTTCGCGCCGGCCCCGCTTGCCAGCGCCAGCGGCAGGACGCCGAAGATGAACGCGAAGCTCGTCATCAGGATCGGCCGCAACCGGATTCGCGCGGCCTCGAGCGCGGCATCGATCACGCGCATCCCCTGCCGCTCGGCCTGTTCGGCGAACTCGATCATCAGGATCGCGTTCTTCGCGGCCAGTCCCATCGTGGTGAGCAGTCCGATCTGGAGATAGACGTCGTTCTCCAATCCGCGCAGGGAAACCGCACAGACCGCGCCGACGAGACCCAGCGGAATGATCAGGATGACCGCAAGCGGAATCGACCAGCTTTCGTAGAGCGCGGCAAGGCAGAGAAACACGACCAGCACCGACAGGGCATAAAGCACCGGGGCCCGGCCCGATGACAGGCGTTCCTCATAGGAAGTGCCGGCCCAGGCCACGCTTGTGCCGGGAATCGTCTCCGCCAATTCGGCGATCGCATCCATCGCTGTGCCCGAGCTTACTCCGGGCGCGGCCTGTCCCTGGAACTCGAATGTCGGCACGCCCTGAAAGCGCGAAAGGCTGGCCGGCGTGGTCGACCAGCCGATCTTCGAGAAGGCCGAGAACGGCGCCATTTCGCCGCCGGCGGTGCGCACATACCACTGGCCAAGCGCCGACGGGTCCGAGCGGAACGGCGCATCCCCCTGCACATAGACGCGCTTGACCCGGCCCTGATCGATGAAGTCGTTGACATAGCGCCCGCCCCAGGCGGCGGCGATCGTGGCGTTAACATCGGCCGGATTGATGCCAAACGCGGTCAGCCGCTGCGGATCAAGATCGATCTTGAGCGTCGCATTGTCGGGTAGGTCGCTGACGCGCACTCCTGTCAGGCGCTTGTCGGCCGCTGCCAGTTGCAGCAACCGGTCGCGCGCGGCCAGAAAATCGTCACGGCTCATGCCCGTCCGGTTCTGCAATTCCATCGTGAAGCCGGAGCTGTTGCCCAGGCCGCGCACGCTCGGCGGAACCAGCACGAACACCTGGGCGTCACGCAGCCCCCGAAACGCGGCGGTGGCCCGCTCCACGATCGCATCTGCCCCGTTCGCCGCGCCCGGGCGCTTGTCCCAGTCCACCAGGTTCATGAAGCCCTGCCCGGTGCTCTGCCCGCCCGCCCTGGCATTGCCGCCGCCGCCGCTCGCGAACAACTGTTCGACGTTCTTCCGTTCCGCCCCGAAAAAGTAGCGCTCCACTTCGCCCAGTACCTGCTGGGTGCGCTCCATCGTCGCGCCGGGTGCGAGGCGCACCTGGAAGGTTACGATGCCCTGGTCCTCTTTCGGCAGGAAGCCGCTTGGCAGCCGGTAGAACAGCCCGACCAACAGTGCGAGGGCCAGCACATAGATGCCGAGAAAACGCCACTTGCGCGCGACAACCGTCACGACCCCGGCGCGATAGCGTTCGGTTTCGCGCGCGAAGGTGCGATTGAACCAGGCTTGCGCGCGCGTGAGCGCGCCCGCAACCTGCGGCACATGGCGATCGAGCCAGTTCGGCTCGTGCTTGCCATCGAGCCGGGGCGCACGCAGCAGCGTGCTCGTCAAGGCCGGGCTCAGCACCAGCGCCACAAACACCGACAGCACCATCGCGGAGATGATCGTCAGCGAGAACTGGCGATAGATCACCCCGGTCGAGCCGCCGAAGAAGGCCATCGGCAGGAACACGGCCGACAGCACCAGCGCGATCGCGATCAGCGCGACCTGGATCTCGCGCATCGATTCGATCGTCGCTTCGCGCGGCGTCATCCCCGGATTCTCGTGCATCAACCGCTCGACATTCTCGACCACGACGATCGCATCGTCGACCAGCAAGCCGATTGCCAGCACGAGGCCGAACAACGTCATCGTATTGATCGAGTATCCCGCGAGATAAAGCACCGCGAAAGTGCCCAGCAGCACGACCGGGACCGCGATTGCCGGAATGAGCGTCGCCCGCCAGCTCTGCAGGAAGATGAACATCACGATCACCACCAGCGCGACCGCCTCGAACAAGGCCTTCACCACCTCGGTAACCGACAGCTTGATGAAGGTCGTCGTATCGTTGACGAATGCGAACTTGAGCCCGTCCGGAAACACGCGGGCAAGCTCGTCGGTCTTGGCCTTGACCAGTTCCGCAGTCTTGAGCGCATCGGCGCCGGGCGCTAGCGAAATGGACAGGCCCGCTGCCGGGCTGCCATTGAAACGGCGCACGGTCGTATAGCTTTCCGAACCCAGCTCGACCCGCGCGACGTCCTTGATCCGCACGCTCGATCCGTCCGGCAGGGTCTTCAGGATGATCGCCTCGAACTGTTCGGGTGTTTGCAGTCGGCTCTGCGCGGTCACGGTTGCGTTGAGCATTTGGCCGGGCGGCCCCGGCAACCCGCCCACTTCGCCGGCCGCCACCTCGGTGTTCTGCGCCGAGATTGCGGTTATCACGTCGCCCGGCATCAGCGCGACCGCAGCCAACCGCTGCGGATTGAGCCAGACGCGGATCGCGTGCTGTGCGCCGAACACGGTGACGTCGCCGACGCCTTCGATGCGCGAGATCGGATCCTGGATGTTGGACGCCAGATAGTCGGAAATATCGCGATCGATGCGCAGTCCGCTATCGTCGTACAGCACGACGAACATCAACTGGTCCGCCGCCGACTTGGTAACCCGTACGCCCTGTTGCTGAACCTGCTGCGGCAGCCGCGATAGCGCGGTCTGGATCTGGTTCTGGACCTGCACCTGCGCGACGTCGGGCGATGTTCCCTTGGCGAAAACCGCAGTAATCGAGGCTGTCCCGCGCGCGCTCGACTGCGAGGAGAAATACAGCAGCCCGTCCAGTCCGCTGAGCGACTGTTCCAGCACCTGCGTAACGCTGTTTTCCAGCGTCTGGGCATTGGCCCCCGGATAAGTCGCGCGGACGTTGACCCGGACCGGGGCAATGTCCGGATATTGTGCGATCGGCAAGGCCAACAGCGCGCCCACCCCGGTCATCATCACGACAATCGCCAGCACCCAGGCGAAAATCGGCCGTTCGATGAAGATGCGTGACATTGCGCGCGATCAGCCTGCGGGCTTGCCGCCGGAGCCCACCGGCTCCGACTTGCCTGACTTGTCCGTTTGCGGCCCGACTCTCTGCGGGGTCGCGGCGGGCACAGCCTTGACCGCCATGCCGGGCTTGATGCTGGCCAGGCCCTGCGTCACCACCCGGTCGCCCGGCTTGAGGCCGGCGGTCACCACCCAGTCGGCGCCAAGCGTGCGCTCGCTCGCAACCTTGCGGCGCTGCGCCTTGCCGTCGCCGCCGACCACGAAGACAAACGCGTCGCCGCCGAAATCGCGTTGCAGCGCGACTTGCGGAACCAGGAATGCGGCGGGGTTCACTGTCTGGTTGAAGCGGGCCTGCACGAACATTCCGGGCAGCAGCAGCCCTTGCGGATTGGGAAACCTGGCCCGCAGCGTGACCGTGCCGGTCGCCTCGTTGACCGTCATTTCCGAAAACTGGACGGTCCCGACCGAGCCATAGTCGCTGCCGTCCTCAAGGGTCAGCCGCACGGCGGTGCTGCCCGCCGCCGCGCCGCCACTTGCCAGCGCCCGCCTGAGCGCCAGCAATTCGGCGCTCGATTGCTGCATGTCGACATAGATCGGATCGAGCCGCTGAATCGTCGCCAGCGGATCGGGCTGGCTGGCACTGACCAGCGCGCCGGTGGTAAACAGCGATCGGCCGATCCGCCCGCTGATCGGCGCCGGCACGGTAGTGTAGCGCAAGTTGATCCGCGCCGTTTCCACGGCCGCCCGCGTCTGTGCGACCGCGGCCCGTGCCTGCCGCGCCTGCGCCAGCGCATCGGTGTAGTCCTGCTGGGAAACGGCTTCCATCACCGCCAGAGGCTTGTAGCGATCGGCCTTTGCCTGCGCTGCCTCGGCAGTAGCCTGCGCGCTCTGCAGATTGGCCGAGGCTTGGCTCAGCGCCGCGCGATAAAGGCTCGGGTCGATCTGGAACAGCGGCTGTCCCCGCCGTACCATGCCCCCTTCGGTGAACAATCGTGCCCGGATCACGCCGCCGACCTGCGGACGCACTTCGGAGCTTTCGAACGCCACCGTCCGCCCGCCAAGCGACGTCTGCAGCGGCACAGCGGTCGGTTTTACCACGACGAAACCAACGGTCGGGGTCGGACGCTTCGGCTTTTCTTCGGCACCGCAGGCCGCGAGCGCCAGCAGCGCAGCGACGCCGGCCGAACGACGCAAAACATTCCAGTACGAGCCAGCCAAGCCTGTCACCCCGATACGAAATCCGACATCCACAAGCCTCGGCGGCGACGAATTCCGCGAGTCGAACGTTCCCTAGGCCCGTTTGGCTCAGCCTGTCACCCGGTAGGTGGTACAATGCGTCAAATTACGGCATCGCCTGGATTGCACGGGGTCATGCGGCCCGGCGAGGCGCGCGCGTGATGCTGGCGTAATCGGCAAACAGGCGGGCGAAATGGTCTTCCATCGTCACGGGCTGCGGAACGTTGGCCGTGACCGGCATCTGCCCGGTTACCATATCGACAATCGCCTGCGAGGCAGACAGCGCGTTGCCCGCCTTGTAGGCAATTCCCGCTCCGCCGCGCGCGTGGTCGGCCGCTCCGCCGCGATCGGGGACGATTACCGGCACGCCGCAGGCCCGCGCTTCGGCCGCCGCCATGCAGAACGTCTCGGCCTCGCAGCCGTGGATGAGCGCGTCGGCGCTGGCGAGCAGAGTTGCGAACTTGGTGCGATTGCGTTCCGGCGACAGGACGCGGATGTGCGGATTGCCCGAAATCTGGCCAAGGATCCGGCGCTCTTGCCGGCCTGCGCCGAGCAGTACCAGGCCGATCGGGAGATTGCGGCTGGCCGCCGCCACCGCGTCAACCACCATCGGCCAGCGCTTTTCGGGCGACAGGCGCCCCACGCCGATCAGGAGGTGGCCATTCTCCGGCAGGTCGCAAAGTTCGAGCAGTTCCCGCCGCACCGCAGGATCGCGCCGGGCCGGCGTGAACAGGCCCGCCTCGATCCCCATCGGATGAAGCGCGGTGTTTGGCACTCCGCCCTCCGCCAGTCGTTCCTGCAGTTCCTGGCTCGCACAGACGATCTGGTCAAACGACTCGCCAAGTTCGCGCAGGTGATCCCAGAACCGTTCGAAGCGTCGGTCGATCGTCTCACGGCTGAGCATCGCGCCGAACCATCGATAAGCATAAGCCGACAGCGGATCGGCATGCATTACCAGCGCACGCGGCACCGGCTGAGCCCAGCGCGCCACCATGCTGGCGCTGCGCCACGGCGAGGAGGCCTCGACGAAATCCGGTGCCTCGGCATCGAGCGCGGCATGTAGCTTCGGTTCGTCGTCAAAATACCAGTATTTCCGGTCGAGCGGGAAGCGCGGCGAGGCGATCGTCACGATCTTCGCGCCCGGTCCACGCTCGATCACTTCGTCGTGGTCGCCCGGCGCAATCACCACAATCTCGTGCCCGAGTTGCGGCCCGAGGGTCAGCTTCTGCTCGATATAGGTCTTCACGCCTCCGCCTTGCGGCGAGAGAAACGCGCACACATCGACGATTTTCATGTCCCGCCCCTACCGGGGACTCAGCTCTTGGGCAACGGCGACATGCCGAGGCCGCGGCGATAATTCATCACCACGTCGATCCGGGTAATCCCGCCATCCGCCGAGATCCGGGCCTTGGCCGCCTTGGGCTTGCTCCAGCCGAGCCGCGGATTGGCCGAGAAGCCGATGCCGTCGACCGTCCAGCCGAATTTCCGGTTGGTATCGCGGTCATGCAGGACCGATACGCTGTAATTGCCCGGCCCGGGGATGCGCACGCACAGTTCGACCGGGTCTTTGGCTGGCACCGGCACTTCGACGCTGCGGAACACCTTTCCGGCATTGATGAGGATGTTGTCGTCCTGCAGGAAATCGTCGTCGTTCGACGGATAGACTTCGAGCTTGAGGTTGCCGCCGCGATCCTTGAGGCCGTCGACCCGCACCAGCAGCGCGGGGCCTTGCTCGCCCGGCCGGCATTTGGCTTCGGCCTTGCCGAGGTCGGGACCGGTATCGATCC
>VMTF01000035.1 GCA_013791705.1 Sphingomonadales bacterium
CCCCTCCGGCCCCCTCCTTGGGCTGGCGGGGGGGGGGGGGGGGGGCGGGGCGCCGGCCCCCCCGGCCCGGCGCCCGCAAGCCTTTGGCGGATGCCAAAGGCGCAAACCTGCAAAAACTCGGGCTGGTGCCGCAAGGGCAAGCCGGAGGGCTTGACCGCACTAAACAGATACTCAGCGCGTGGCGTTATAGGTCAGTTGCTTGTCGTCGAGCTGGAATCCGACCAGCACTTCGAACGTGGCGCGCGCGAGGGCGGCTTTCACGTCCGGCTGGGCCAGCGGATCGATCGCGGCGTCGGCATCGCCGGCGCGGCGCTTGCGGGTGATGCGCTCGCGGATGTCGGCCGGCAGGGTTGCCTCGGACTTGTCGATATAGGCCGCGCCGCGGGCGTGGGCCTGCGCGCGTTCCTGCCCATCGGCGAAGTTGAGCGTGACGGTTCCGACCCGCTTGGTGATCACGGCCGTGCCGCCGCGCATCACGGTGACGAAATAGGGCAACTGGACGGTCCGCGCGCCCTGGACGCCGGTTCGGCGGGCCAGGACTTCGAAGTCCACCTCGGCATAAACCTTTTCGCCCGAATCGTTGCAGGTGCTGCGCACGTCGGTCATCGCGGCGGTGACGTCGATCGCGGAGGCGTCGGTCGCGCCGGCCGGGCTGAACAGCGTGATATCGCCGGTATAGTCGGGAATGCCGACTGCCGGGCAGGCGCTGCGCACCGCGGTAATGCCGACGCTATCGTCCACCACGATATCGCCGCTGCTTTTGCAACCGGCGAGCGAAACAGCAAGCACCGCAAGGCCGGCGGCGGTAATCAGACGTGTGCGAGCAGTCATCCTCGATATCCTCAGGCATTGCATTTGGGGGCATTGCACGTTGCTGCCCTAGCGGCGCGCGCCGGGAAGCGCTAGGGGCCTGCACATGAACGCGCCATTTCCGACTGTCGAGTCCACAGCCGCGCCGCTGCGCCTGATCATCGCCGCGCCGCGCGGGTTCTGCGCGGGCGTCGACCGGGCGATCGAGATCGTCGAACGCGCGCTCGTGCGCTTTGGCGCGCCGGTCTATGTGCGGCACGAAATCGTCCACAACCAGTTCGTGGTCGACGGGCTGCGCGCGAAGGGCGCGATCTTCGTCGAGGAACTGGACGAAGTGCCGGACGGCGCGCCGGTGATCTTCAGCGCCCACGGTGTGCCCAAGGCGGTGCCGGCAGCGGCGACCGAGCGCGGCCTTGCGTGGGTCGACGCGACCTGCCCGCTGGTCAGCAAGGTCCACCGCCAGGCCGAACGCCAGATCGAGGCCGGCCGCCACATCGTGTTCGTCGGCCACCGGGGCCATCCCGAAGTGATCGGCACCGTGGGCCAGGTGCCGGAAGGAACGATCACGCTGGTCGAAACCGAGGCCGATGTCGCCGCGCTGGATTTTCCGGCTGGAACGGGGCTCGCCTTTCTCACCCAGACGACGCTCTCGGTCGATGACACGGCGGGAATCATCGCGGCGCTTAAAGCCCGCTTTCCCGATATTGCCGGTCCCAAGGCCGAAGATATCTGCTACGCGACGTCGAACCGGCAAGCGGCGGTCAAGGCGATCGCTCCCGAGTGCGAACTGGTGCTGGTGATCGGCGCGCCCAACTCGTCGAATTCGCTGCGACTGGTCGAAGTGGCACAGCGCAGCGGCGTTTGCTCCGAACTGATCCAGCGCGCCAGCGACATCGACCCGCGCTGGCTGGATGGCATCAGCACCCTGGGGCTGACCGCCGGAGCTTCCGCCCCGGAGCAACTGGTGCGCGAAGTGGTGGCGCGGATCGCCGAATTCCGGCAGATAACCGAAGAAACCGTCGTTACCGCCGAAGAGAACATGGTGTTCAAGCTGCCGCGCCAACTGGCCGACTGACGAGACTGCGAGACACGATGGCCGTCTATACGCATCTGGGCGCCGAGGAACTGGCACGGCTGCTCGCCGAGTTCGATGTCGGCACGCTGCGCTCCGCCAAGGGGATCGCGGAAGGGGTTTCCAACAGCAACTGGCTGATCGAAACCGAAGGGCGCGCCGGCAACGGACCGGAGCCGGCCGGCACACACTTCATCCTGACCATGTACGAGCAGCGCACCGACGTGCGCGACCTGCCGTTCTTCCTCGGGTTGATGGACCACCTTTCGGACCATGACTGCCCGGTGCCCGCGACCATTCATGACCGTGCCGGAAACGCCTATCGCCTGTTCGACGGCAAGGCGGTGGCGCTGATCGAATTCCTGCCGGGCGTTTCGGTGAGCGTGCCGACCCCCGGCCAGGCCCGCGCAGTGGGCGCGGAACTGGCGCGAATTCACCTCGCCAGCGCCGACTTCGCGCTTTCGCGCGCGAACGATTTCGGGCCGGAGGGCTGGCAGAGCCTTGCCGATGGCTGCGGGCACGAGGGGTTCCTCGCAATCGATCCCGCACTGGCGCCGCTGGTCGAGCGCGAACTGCCCGCGCTGCTGGCGGCGTGGCCGACCGAGCTGCCGCGTTCGGTGATTCACGCCGATCTGTTCCCCGACCACGTGCTGATGCTGGGCGAAACGGTGCCCGGCCTGATCGACTTCTATTTCGCCTGCACCGACATCACCGCCTATGACGTGGCTGTGACCCATGCCGCGTGGTGCTTCGATGCCGAGGGACGCGCGTTCAACCCCGCACTCTCGGCCGCGCTGCTCGAAGGGTATGAGGCGGTGCGCCCGCTGTCGGACGCGGAACACGCCGCGCTGCCGTTGCTGGCGCGGGGGGCGGCGATGCGCTTCGCGATGACCCGCGCCTATGACTGGCTGCACACGCCCGCCGGCGCGCTGGTTACCCGCAAGGATCCAATGGCGTTCGCGCGGCGGCTGGAATTCTATGCCGATCCCGAGAACTCCGCGATCTTCGCAAAGCCGGCCGCGCGATGAAGCATGTCGAGATTTTCACCGACGGGGCCTGCAAGGGCAACCCCGGCCCCGGCGGCTGGGGCGCGATCCTGCGCATGGGCGAGCGCGAGAAGGAGCTTTCCGGCGGCGAGGCGGCGACGACCAACAACCGCATGGAACTGATGGGGGCAATCCAGGCGCTGGCCGCGCTGAAGCAACCTTGCGCGGTCACGCTCCATACCGACAGCAAATATGTCATCGAGGGGATTACCAGCTGGATTTTCGGCTGGCAGCGCAACGGCTGGAAGAACGCGGCGAAGAAGCCGGTCGCCAATGCCGACTTGTGGCAGGAACTGCTTGCCGCGGTGAAGCCGCACCGCGTGGAATGGGTGTGGGTCAAGGGCCACGACGGCCACCCGGAGAATGAGCGGGCCGACAAGCTCGCCAGCGATGCCGCGCTGCAGATCGCTTCGGTCCGCCGCTAGTTTTTTGTCTGTTTCAGGCGGCCCCAGCCCGCGCAGGCCGGAAAAAGCGCCAGCCTCAGGGTTCGCCCTGTGAAGATCGCGGCCACTCGGAACCTATCCTTAACTTGCGCCAGCCTATGCACGCGTGATGAGCATGTCGCTGGTCATCTTCCTGGCATTCGCCATCATGGCAGCGCTGACGCTTGTCGAACACCTGTGCAATCCCGGCCCGACCGACTGGTGGCGCAATCTCCAGGCCTGGGCCATCGATTTTGGCGGCGCGCTGCTGGTCTACAAGTTCTGGCCCGAGTGGCACGGCGGCTCGCTGCTCCACGCTGAAGCCATGCCGTTCTGGCTGGCGCTGCCGGTGTTCCTGCTGGTTCGCGATTTCACCGAATATGTGTTCCACTATGCCCAGCACCGCCTGCCCGCGCTGTGGGCGATGCACGCCCTGCATCATACCGATCCGGAAATGACCGCGCTGACCGCCAATCGCCACTTCTGGGGCGACCGGATGGTGAAAAGCCTGACGATCTGGCCGCTCGCGACGATGCTGATGGCCCAGACCGATACGATCCTGCTGATCTACGGATTGGTCAGCCTTTACAACTACTTCGTCCACTCCAATCTGAAGATAAACTTCGGGCGCTGGTCGTGGGCCCTGACCAGCCCGGCCTATCACCGCCTCCACCATTCCCCGCTACCCGAGCATTACGGCAACAACCTGGCCGCGCTGTTCCCGGTGTTCGACATCATCTTCGGCACTTATCGCCGTCCCGACGGGTGGCCGCCTTGCGGGCTGGACGAAGCACCCGGTTCGTTCATGGACCTGGCGATCTGGCCCGCCCGCAAACTGATCCGCGGCGCGGGCGAGCCGCCGGCCGGGGCCGGCACGGCCGCCTCCGGGCGCACCACGACTGCCGCCGAAGCCTGAGGCCTGAGGCCAGTCCACTCGCCGAGGAAGGCGAGGATATCGGCATTTTCCTCGATCGCCTTGTCGGTCGGCTTGCCGGCGCCGTGGCCGGAGCGCGTTGCCACCCGGATCAGGTGCGGCTTCTTCCCCAGCGATGCCGCCTGCAGCGCGGCGGCATACTTGAAGCTGTGCCCCGGCACGACCCGGTCATCGGTATCGGCGGTCGTCACCAGGATTGCCGGGTAAGCCGTGCCCGAACGGATGTTGTGATAGGGGGAATAGGCCCGCAGGGTCTTGAAATCTTCCGCCCGGTCCGGATGGCCGTAATCGTCGACCCAGTAGCGGCCGGCGGTGAACCGATCGAACCGCAGCATGTCCATCACGCCGACTTGGGGATTGGCCGCCGCAATCAGGTCCGGCCGCTGGTTGACCACCGCACCGACCAGCAGCCCGCCGTTCGATCCGCCCCGGATGGCCAAGCCACGCCGGGGCGTGATCCCTTGCGCGATCAGGTATTCGCCCGCCGCAATGAAATCGTCGAACGAATTCTGCTTGCGGTCGAGACGGCCGGCATCGTGCCATTCCGCACCAAATTCGCCGCCGCCGCGAACGTTGGCGAGCGCGAAGGCGCCGCCCGCCTCTAGCCAGGCCATGCGCGACGAGGAATAGACCGGGTTGAGCGAGACGTCGAAGCCGCCATAGCCGTAAAGCAGTGTCGGAACCGGGCGGCCCGCCGCCGCCACCGCCTTGCTGCGGACCAGGAACAGCGGCACCCGTGTTCCGTCCTTCGAGCGATAGAAGCGCTGTTCGACCAGATAGTCATCGGGCCGGAAGGTGAGTTTGGGTTCGGCAAAGACGCGGACCTTGCCCGTCGCCAGATCAAGCCGGAAAACCGTCGAGGGGCGGTTGAAGCTGGTGAACGCATAGAACGTCTCGGAATCGCCGGGACGGCCGCGAAAACCGCTGGCTGTGCCGATCTCGTCGAGGGATATCTCCTGCGCGGGCTTGCCGGACAGATCGTGGATCACCGCCCAGGTCGTCGCGTCCTTGAGGTAGCTGAGGACCAGCTTGCGGCCGACGATCTCGGCCTGTTCGAGCCGGTTCTCACCCTGCGCAATGACCTCGCGCCAGCCGGTTGCCGGCTTGCCTTGCTTGAGCGCCCCCAGATCGAGCGCAACCAGCCGGTAACGCGGTGCGTCGAAGTTGGTGACGAACCACATCCGGTTGCCGAGGCTTTCGACCAGCTTCCAATCGTGTTCGAACCCTTCAACCAGCGGCGTGACCTGCCATGCGGCCGGGCGATCCCCGCCCCGTCCCCGGCCCCGTCCCCCGCC
>VMTF01000177.1 GCA_013791705.1 Sphingomonadales bacterium
CACTGGCGCTGATGACGATGCCGGTCATCGTCATCGCCGGCCGCAACGCGATCAAGTCCGTCCCGCCCAGCATCCGCGACGCCGCGCTCGGCATCGGCGCAAGCCCGGTTCAGGTGGTGTTCCAGCATGTGCTGCCGCTGGCCCTGCCCGGCATCCTGACCGGCACGATCATCGGCATGGCCCGCGCGCTGGGCGAAACCGCGCCGCTGCTGATGATCGGGATGCGCGCCTTCGTCGCCGCGCCGCCCGACAACCTGACCTCTCCGGCCAGCGTGCTCCCGGTGCAGATTTTCCTCTGGTCCGATGAAATCGACCGCGGGTTCATCGAACGGACCAGCGCCGCGATCATTGTGCTCCTGCTGTTCCTCCTCGCGATGAACGGTCTCGCCATTTATCTCCGCAATCGCTTCGAAAGACGCTGGTGACCACATTCCACGAACTTGACCCGGTCCACGCGAAAATCTCGGCCCGCGACGTCTCCGTCTTCTATGGCGAAAAGCAGGCCCTGATCGACGTGTCGATCGACATCGCCACCGAATATGTAACCGCGTTCATCGGCCCTTCGGGCTGCGGAAAATCGACCTTCCTGCGCGCGCTGAACCGGATGAACGACACGATCGTCGGCGCCCGCGTGGAAGGCGAGATCATGCTCGACGGCGTGGACATCTACCGTTCGGGGATGGACGTCGTCCAGTTGCGCGCCCGGGTCGGGATGGTGTTCCAGAAGCCCAATCCGTTTCCCAAGACGATCTATGAAAATGTCGCCTATGGCCCGCGCATTCACGGTCTTTCGGCCAACAAGGCCGAACTCGACGCGATCGTCGAGCGTTCGCTCAAGCGCGCCGGCCTGTGGGACGAGGTCAAGGACCGGCTCGCCGACAGCGGCACCGCGCTTTCCGGCGGCCAGCAGCAGCGGCTGTGCATCGCCCGCGCGATCGCGGTCGACCCCGAGGTGATCCTGATGGACGAGCCTTGTTCTGCGCTCGATCCGATCGCGACCGCGCGGATCGAGGAACTGATCAACGAGTTGCGAGGGCGCTACGCCATCGTGATCGTCACCCACTCGATGCAACAGGCGGCACGCGTCTCGCAGCGGACCGCGTTCTTCCACCTGGGCACAATGGTCGAATACGGGAAGACGACCGATATATTCACCAATCCGCGCGAGGAGCGGACCCAGGATTACATCACCGGCCGGTACGGCTGAGCGCGGGAAGGATCGGTCAGGTCATGGCTCAGGAACATACCGTCAAGGCGTTTGACGAAGACATCACCCGCTTGCGCGGCCTGGTCGCCGAAATGGGCGGCCTGGCCGAAGTCGCCCTGAACAGCTCGCTTGAAGCCCTGATCAGCGGCAACAAGGAACTGGCGAACAACGTGATCGCGCGGGACAAGCGGATCGACGAGCTGGAAGTGGAAATCGACAAGCTGGCCGTGCGGGTGATCGCCTTGCGCGCGCCGATGGCCGACGATTTGCGCGAGGTGGTCGCCGCGCTGAAGATCGCCGGCGTGCTGGAGCGGATCGGCGACTATTCGAAGAACATCGCGCGCAGTGCGATGCGGGTGAAGAACCGGGCGAAGTTCGAACCGCTGACGCTGGTTCCGGCCATGGCCGACATTGCCAGCGAGATGGTGCACGACGTGATGACCGCCTTTGCCGCCCGCGATTCGCGGCTGGCCGTCGAAGTCATCGCCCGCGATGCGAAAGTCGATGCGTTCTACGACAGCATTTTCCGCAATCTGGTGAGCCACATGATGGAAAATCCGGCATCCATCACCAGCGCGGCCGAACTGCTGTTCGTTGCCCGCAACATCGAGCGGATCGGCGACCATGCGACCAACGTGGCCGAGATGGTCTATTTCGCGGCAACCGGAGCATACCTGCCCGACCGCGAGGAAAAGACGGAAGGCTAGCCCGCGATGGCACGACCCAAGTTGCTGCTGGTCGAGGACGATCCGGCGCTGGCCGAACTGGTGGAATTCCGCTTCAAGGCCGAAGGGTACGATGTCGTCCGCACCGAAGACGGCGACGAAGCGTTGCTGCTGGCGACCGAAGACGCGCCGGACGTGGTGATCCTTGACTGGATGATCGAGGGAACCAGCGGGATCGAGGTCTGCCGCCGCCTGCGGCGCGACAAGAACACCGCGCATGTGCCGATCATCATGCTGACCGCGCGCGGCGCCGAGGATGACCGGGTGCGCGGACTGGAAACAGGCGCCGACGATTATGTCACCAAGCCGTTTTCCCCGCGCGAACTGGTGGCGCGCGTCAGCGCGATCATGCGGCGAATCCGTCCCGCACTGGCCGGCGAAATGCTGTCGGTGGGCGACCTGACCCTGGACGCGACCGCCCACCGGGTGACCCGGCGCGGGCGGGCACTGGCGCTTGGACCGACCGAATTCCGCCTGCTCCGGCACTTCATGGAACATCCCGGCCGGGTATTTTCGCGCAGCCAATTGCTCGATGCGGTGGGGGGCAACGGCAGCGATATCGAACTGCGCACGGTCGACGTGCACATTCGCCGCCTGCGCAAGGGCATCGAACTCGACGAAGCGCCCGATCCGGTGCGCACGGTGCGCTCGGCCGGCTACGCGCTCGAAGCGGTTTAAGCGTTCCGCACGCTCCGAATTCGTGCGGCGTGCGCCTGCGCCCCTGCAGCACAGCTCGACATCGCGCGGGCCAAACCATTGTGATCGTGTGCGGTTCATGCTTTGCGCGCGTGACAAGGAACGGTTAGGGTTCGCGCCAGGTTCAGGAGATGTCTGGCGTGAAAAAACCGCTACGGTTCTGGTTGATCGTGTTGATCCTCGTCGCGGTTGCCGCCGCCGGCGGGGTGTGGCTATGGCGCGCCCAGCGAACCGAGGTGACGCTGGCCAGGGCGCGCATCGGCCCGGCGGTCGAACTGGTCTATGCGACCGGCTACGTCGAGGCGCAGCAGCCCGTTTCCGTGCAATCACGGCTGACCGCGCCGGTCGACAAGGTGCTGGTGAAAGAGGGCGACCGGGTGGTGCGCGGGCAGCCGCTGATTCTGCTGGTCGACGATGAACAACGCGCGGCGACCGCGCAGGCCGCCGCCCAGCGCCGGGCAGCCGAGCAGACCGAGGCCCGCACGGTCACGCTGTTCAAACAAGGGTGGGTAACCAGGTCCGCCCGCGATCAGGCGGTCGCCAATGCCGATGCCGCGCGCGCCGCCGAGGCGACTGCGAGTGCGCGGCAGAACCAGTTGATCATCCGCGCCGAGATCAATGGCGTGGTGACCAAGCGCGACATCGAGCCGGGCGAACTGGCGACACCGACGCGGGTGCTGGCACTGCTGGGCGATCCCGCGCAAATCCGCGTCACGGCCACGATCGACGAGCGCGACATTGCCCGGGTACGCGTGGGGGAACCGGCGCTGATGTCGAGCGACGCCTGGCCGGGGCAGACAATTCCCGCGCGGGTCACGGAACTCACGCCAAGTGGCGACCCGACCCAGCGGGCGTTCCGGGTGCGGCTGGAGCCCACCTCGGCGATCACTCTGCCGCTTGGGATATCGCTGGAAATCAATATCATAAGCCGCCGCGAAGAGAAGGCGGTGCTGGTCCCCGCCAGCGCCTATGGCGATGGCCACGTTTGGGTGGTGGCCGCCGGGCAGGCCCGCCGCCGCGCGGTCAAGCCGGGGATCGGCGGCACCGACACCATGCAGATCGTCAGCGGACTGCGCGCCGGCGAAGCGGTGATCGTCGCGCCGCCCGCGGACCTTGCGGACGGGCAGCGCGTAACGGTGAAAAGCTGAGTGTTCCCCCGGCTTGGCCTGTTGCTGCACATCGCCGCCATGCACCTGCTGGTGCGGCGCCGCCAGACCCTGGTCGCGACCAGCGGCGTCGCGGTCGGCGTCGGGTTCTTCCTGGCGGTATCGGCGCTGATGGTCGGCAGCCAGACCGACTTCGTCAAGACGCTGATCGCCGCCGCGCCGCATATCATCATCTCGGACGAGTTGCGCAGCCCCTCGCCCCAGCCCGGCGTGCGCGAATATGGCAAGACCGGCGCCGTCGAACTGCATGGCTACAAGGTCCGCAATGAAGTGCGCGGAATCAAGGACTGGCAGCAGATCCTGCGCGAGATCGATGCGATGCCGGGCGCGATCGGATCGCCCAGCCTGTCCGGCGCGGTCACGCTGCGGCAGGGCGGACGCGACGAGCCGCTCGGCGTGGTCGGGATCGATCCGACGATCGAAACGCGGGTCAGCACGATTTCCGAAAAATTGCGGGCCGGACGGCTGATTGATCTGGAACGGGTCCAGGGCGGGGTCATCATCGGCGAGGATCTGGCGGAGCGACTGGGCCTTGGCATGGGCGATATCGTCGCCGCCACCTCCGCGCGCGGAGTCTCGCGCTCGCTGCGGATCGTCGGACTGTTCAAGAAGGGCCAGTCCGGCCTCGGCTCCGGCACCGGCTACATGCTGCTGCGCGAGGCGCAGTCGCTGCTCGGGCGGCCGTTCGTGATCAACCGGCTGGGAGTGAAACTACCCGATCCCTATACTGCGGACGCTGTGGCGAAGCAGTTGGAGGCGCGCCACGGCTACAAGGCGGAATCGTGGCAGGAACGCTCGGCGGATTTCCTTGGCCTGCTGCTGACCCGCAATGTGATCATGTACACGGTTGTTTCGGCGATCCTGCTGGTCGCGAGTTTCGGCATCTACACCGCCGTTTCGAACAGCGTCACCGACAAGCGGCGAGACATCGCGATCATGCGCTCGATGGGCTTTTCGCAAGGCGACCTGCAGTTCGTCTTCGTGGTCGAAGGCATGGCGCTGGCCGTGGCCGGGGTGATCGCCGGATGGCTGTTCGGCTTCGCGCTGATGACAGTGCTCGGTTCGCTGGAATTTCCGATCCAGGGCGAAGTGCGGCACCTGCCGCTTGATCGCAGCACGCGGCAATACCTGATCGCGGCGGCGGCCTCGCTGTTCGCGGGAATTTTCGCGGCCTGGCTGCCGGCCCGCAAGACCGCGCTGGTCGATCCGGTCGATATCCTGCGGGGGGCGGTGTGATGGAGGCGGCCCCGCCGGAGAGCGCCGCCCCGATCACGCCGGTGCTGGTTGCCGAACACCTGGAGCGCAAGCTGCCCGGCGATCCCCCGGTGACGCTGGTGACCGACATCGACCTGGCGATCGAGCCCGGCAAGTTCACCGCGATCGTCGGGCCGTCCGGCTGCGGCAAATCGTCGCTGCTCTACCTGCTCGGCCTGATCGATCGTCCGACCGACGGGCGGCTGCTGCTCGAAGGGCGCGACATGATGCCGCTTTCGGGGGACGAGCGCGCGCAGATCCGGCTCCGGCATTTCGGGTTCGTGTTCCAGTTCCACTTCCTGCTGCCCGAGTTCACCGCGCTGGATAATGTGATGATGCCAATCCGCCGGCTCGGGCGCCTGTCGCTGCCCGGGGCCAGGGAGCGGGCGAGCGATCTGCTGACCTCGATGGGGCTTGGCGACAAGCTGCACAAGCCGCCCGACCACCTCTCCGGCGGCGAGCGGCAGCGCGTGGCGATCGCCCGGGCGATGGCGAACAATCCGCTGCTGGTGCTGGGCGACGAGCCGACCGGCAACCTCGACAGCACGAATTCCGCGCGGGTGGTCGAACTGTTTCGCGAACTGGCTCACGAGCAGGGCCGCGCGGTCGTCTGCGTGACGCATGACCCCGGCATTGCCGAAGTGGCCGACATTCGCGTCTCGATGCTCGACGGGCGGATTTGCGAAGTGCTTCGGCAGACCTAGCGTTCCCGCGGCGCAAGGACTGGGGGAACCGACCGGCCTCTGGCGGCGTTGCTTCGGCATACCCCCAACGCAGGAGGCAAGCATGAAATACCGCGACGGCGATCCGCACGAGATGAAGGACAAGTTCTGGCACGCGCTGGACCAATCGCCCTACCTGATGCTCCAGCTTGACGCGGAGCCGGGCAGTGCCGCGCCGATGACCGCCAGTCTGGACGAAGACGCCGATCACGCAATCTGGTTCTTCTGCGGGCGCGACACTCGCTTCGCCCGGCTAGGCCCGGCGACGGCAACTTTCGCGAACCGCGATCATGACCTGTTTGCCCGCTTTGCCGGGACGCTTTCGGCGGAAACGGACCGTGCCCGGCTGGACCGGCAATGGACCAAACACGTCGCCGAGTGGTTCCCCGAGGGCAAGGACGATCCGAACCTGCTGCTCGTGCGCATGGATCTTGGCCCCGCCTCGATCTGGTGCGGCGAAGTGGGCGTGCTTGATGCGGCCAAACAGCTTCTGGGGATGGATCTCCACAAGGCGGCCAAGGGCCGGCACGCCGAAACCGCGCTCTGACCGAACGCGGCCGGAAAAAGGGCCGCCAGTTGCTGGCGGCCCTGATCCGTGTTGCGCTGTGAGAGCCCCGTTCAGGCCTGGGTGCCGCCCGGCGTCGGCGCGCCCGGCATCGGCGGCACCGGTTGCGGCGGAGTTTCGGCATCGTCCTCGTGGACTTCGACCACTCCGCGCCCGACGTGGCTGTGTTTGCGGCTGTAGGCGAAATAGACGATCAGGCCGAGGACCGCCCATCCCGCGAACAGTTCGAGCGTATAGGCCGAGAGGCTGAAGAACAGATAGACGCAGCCCAGGATGGCGAGCGGCGCGACCAGCGCCACGGCGGGCGTGCGGAACGGCCGGTGCCGGGCCGGATCGGTCCGGCGTAGGATCATCACCGCGAGCGCAACCATCGCGAAGGCGAACAGCGTGCCCGAGTTAGAGATATCGGCCAGGATACCGACCGGGAACAGCGCGGCAAAGACCGCGACGACAACGCCGGTGATGATCGTGACCACGTGCGGCGTGTGATATTTCGGGTGCACCTTGCTCAGGAATTCAGGCAGCAGCCCGTCGCGGCTCATCACGAAGAAGATGCGGGTCTGGCCGAACATCATCATCAGGATCACCGAAGGCAGGGCCAGCCCGGCGGCGAGGCCGACCAGGTTGCCGATCTGCCGCCAGCCGATTTCGCGCAAGGTCCACGCCAGCGCTTCCTTCGAGCAGACCACCACTTGCGAGCCCTGCGCGGCGCAGGCTGCGGCAAAATCGGTGCTGCCCGGCGCAATCCCGTTCCCGCTTGCATCGAACAGCGGCTGCGCGCCGACGCTGCCGATCACGCCGCTGGCGACGAGAATGTAGAATATCGTGCAGATCGCCAGACTGCCGATCAGGCCGATCGGCATGTTGCGCTGGGGATTCTTGGTTTCCTCGGCAGCGGTCGAAACCGCATCGAACCCGACATAGGCGAAGAAGATCGAAGCGGCCGCAGCGGAAATGCCGCCGATCCCCAGCGGGGCAAAGGGTTCGAAATTGCTGCTCTGCATCACCGGCAGCGCCAGAATCACGAACAGCGTGAGGGCCGTGACCTTGATCGCGACCAGCACCGCATTGACCGCCGCGCTTTCGCGCGTGCCGATCACCAGCAGCCAGGTCACCAGCAGGGCGATGAGGAAAGCCGGCAGGTTCATATAGCCGCCGGTAGCGATCGCGGTCTGGATCGCGTCGGTATCGGCCGCGCCGAACGCCAGCTTGACCTGGGCGATCAGCGCATCGGCGTTGACCAGCTCCGGAGGAAGCGAAACCCCGGCATATTCCCGCAGCAGTCCGACGAAATAGCCCGACCAGCCGACCGCCACCGCCCCGGCCGCAACCGCATATTCGAGCACCAGCGCCCAGCCGACCATCCACGCGAGCAGCTCGCCCATCACCGCATAGGAATAAGTGTAGGCGGAACCCGAAACCGGAACCATCGCCGACATTTCGGCATAGCACAGCGCCGCGACCGCGCAGACCGCGCCGGCAATGATGAAGCTCAGGATCATCCCCGGACCGGCCTTTTGCGCCGCTTCAGCGGTAAGCACGAAAATACCGGTACCGATAACCGCGCCGACGCCCAGCATCGTGAGCTGGAAGGCGCCCAGCGACCGGGTGAGCGACTTGCGTTCGGCGGTAGCGAGAATGGCGTCGAGCGACTTGACGCGTCCGAGCATGCGGAACCTCTCTGTGGGGCAGCCGTACACCAGTGCGGACCGCGCGGATTACCAATCGCGCGAGGCTAGCGGGAGCGTTCCGGCGCGCAAGAGATATTACGCAGTGATCCCCATCTTCGTTGCGCCGGCGAGCGCGGCCGACTTGCGCGCTTCACCTTCAGGCCTCCAGCGGCTAAGGCATCGGCCATGTCCACGACCTTTCAGCTCGACACGAGCACCAGCCGCGCCAACCCCACTCCGGCCCCGATGAAGCGCCTGACGGTGCCGGCGATCCGTTCGCGCAAGCAGGACGGCCAGACCGCCGAGCCGATCGTGATGCTGACCGCCTATACCGCCCGGCAGGCCCAGTTGCTCGATCCGCATTGCGATCTGCTGCTGGTCGGCGATTCGCTCGGCCAGGTGATCTACGGCCTGCCCTCCAGCCTGCCGGTTACGCTCGACATGATGGCCAATCACGGCGCGGCGGTGGTGCGCGGATCGTATCATGCGGTGGTCCTCGTCGACCTGCCGTTCGGGACTTACGAAGCCTCGCCCGAGCAGGCCTTCGCCAGTTCGTCGCGGCTGCTCAAGGAAACCGGCTGCGCGGGCGTGAAGCTGGAAGGCGGCGAGGAAATGGCCGCGACCGTCAGCTTCCTCACCCGGCGCGGCATTCCGGTGATGGGCCATGTCGGGCTGACCCCGCAGGCGGTCAACGTGCTGGGCGGCTATAACGCGCGCGGGCGCAGCGAGGCCGAAGCGGCCAAGATCGTCAGCGATGCGCGCGCCCTGGCCGAGGCGGGCGCTTTCGCCATCGTGGTGGAAGGCGTGGTCGAGCCGATCGCCGTCGCGGTGACCGAGGCGGTCCCCTGCCCGGTGATCGGGATCGGCGGCTCGGCCCGGTGCGACGGCCAGGTGCTGGTGACCGAGGACATGCTCGGGATGTTCGAGCGCGTGCCCCGGTTCGTGAAACGCTATGAGGCCATCGCCGAAGTCATCTCCGGCGCGGCCGAGCGCTATGCCGGGGAAGTGCGGGCACGGACCTTTCCCGGGATCGAGCAGACGTACCAGCCGCGCTAGGCGGCCCGGGACGCCGGGAACAAACCAGGACGGCGCGCGGGCTTTGACAGGCTCTGACCCGGGCGCATGATAAACCAGTATCAATCCGGCGCGTCCGAGCCTGTTGACGGACGCCCAAATCCAGAACCGAGGCCTGCTTGTTCCGCTATTTCAAGGGTTCGCTCGTCTTCACGCTCATCTGCCTCGCGCTCGCGGTGGCCTATGGCTGGTCGCGCTTCGGGACCGTCTCCGGCACTCTCGAACTGGTCTGGATTGTCGTGGTCCTGTCCATCCTCGAAATTTCGCTCTCGTTCGATAACGCGGTGGTCAACGCCATCGTGCTCAAGAACATGAGCGAGATCTGGCAGCGGCGGTTTCTCACCTGGGGCATGTTGTTCGCCGTGTTCGGGATGCGGATCGCCTTTCCGCTGATAATCGTGGCGGTAGCCGCCGGGCTCGGGCCGATCGAGGCGATCGGACTCTCGCTCAACCAGCCCCAGCAATACGAGGCCGTGGTCAGCAGCGCCCATGTCGGCATTGCGGGATTTGGCGGGGCCTTCCTGGCGCTCGTGGGGATGCGGTTCTTTTTCGACCAGGAAAAGGACGTGCACTGGATCCATTGGATCGAAGTGCAGTTGAGCGCGGTCTCGACGATCCGCTCGGTCGAGATAGCAGTGCTGCTGCTTTCGCTTTACGGAATTTCGCTGTCGCTCGAGAGCCACGAGGCGCTGGTCTTCCTCGTCGCCGGAATTCTCGGCACGGTGACCTTCATCGCGGTTGAGGCGGTGGGCACCTTGCTGGAGATCCACGAGGCGAAGCAGGCCGCGGCCGGCATCGTCGTCCGCTCCGGGCTGGGCGGGTTCCTCTATCTGAACGTGCTCGACGCCTCATTCAGCTTCGACGGCGTGATCGGGGCCTTCGCGCTTTCGAACAACATGGTGATCATTGCCCTGGGCCTTTCGATCGGGGCGATGTTCGTCCGCTCGATGACGATCATGCTGGTTCAGCGCGGGACGCTCGACCACTATCGCTTTCTGGAACATGGCGCGTTCTGGGCGATCATCGCGCTGGCGGCGATCATGCTGGCATCGGCGCGCTATGCCATTCCCGAAACGTTCACCGGCCTGATCGGCGCGACCCTGATCGTCGCATCGCTGGCGTGGTCGGTGCGTTACCGCAACAACCACGGTTCGGCTCCGGATGCGGAGCCGGGCGCAAGCGGCGGAGATTGACTGCATCCGCACAGGGCAATTGCACGTGGTTTCCGCAAGCGGCTGAGGCGGTTCCATCCCGTTCGTGCAACAAATTCGCAACATGCCTACGCAAAATGGCCTATTTCCAATTCTCGGTTTGCATGAGCCCGATTTGGCGCTAAGCAATTCATCGGGAGTTAAGGAGAGGAAGGAAAGGGCACTCGCGCAGGCGAGGCCCTTTCTTTTTTTGGGGTCGGGCAGGACTGTTGCTGCAGGCTTGCCCCCCAAATATCACAGGCCCCCAGTACCCAAACTATTCCGGCATCAAAGATTGCCCGCGCGGGCTTTCGCCAGCAGGGCTTGTCCAAGCGAAACATCGGTCGACACGCCGCCGCTAAGTGCGATGCCCCACGCCTTGGCGCTTGCGGGTGCCGCGCGTTGCAGACGGTAGGCCTGTTCTCCGGCGGACTGCGCGCCCGCGACATTGCCGCTGCGCAGGCGCGCGAACGACAAATCCGCCAGCAGCCGCGCATCCGCGCCGGACCCGGTCGCAGCGAGGAATTCCAGCAGGTGCGCCGCGCGTGCCCAGTCGCCCCGGCGCGCGGCGAAGCCGGCGGCCAGCCGCAGCGCAGTGCGGTTGCGCGGGCTGCCCGACAAGACCTGTGCGACAAGTTTCTCGGCATCGCGCCACCGTCCGTCCCGCGTGCTCGATACCACGAGGCGCACCAGCAGACCGTCGGTCAGCCGGATCGTCGCCGCGCGGCGATATCCTTCGCGCGCGCCAGCTAGGTCGCCCCGGTCCAGCCGTTCATCGCCGGCGAGCAACTGATCCGCAGCGAAACCCAGCCCCGGTGTTTCGCCCGGCGGTTCGGGCGACGTTCGCGCAAATGGCGCCTCTCCCGCGATCGCCGCGCGATCGAGCAGGGGGGCGGCAAGATCGCGCTGGCCCAGATCCTCGTACGTCCGGCCAAGCAGGGTGAGCAGGTAGGCCGAGGCACCCGGCTGCCCCGCTTCGTCCGCGAAACGGTCCAGCAACTGCCGCCGGTCGCCCGAGGCATGGAGCGCGCGCGCCAGCAGCAGCTTCGCCCGCGCGTTGCGGGGCTGCTGGCGGGCGAGGCGATCGAGCAGCGCGGCGGCGGCATTGGCATTGCCCGCCTGCAGTTCGAGCGCACCTTGCAGCATCATCGCCGCCGGAACTTGCGCCATGGCCGGACCGGCGCGGCGCAGCAGCGTCCGGGCAAGCGCCACGTTGCCGGCGCGGGCGGCGAGGACGGCCTGCAGAAAAAACGCACGCGGATGGTCAGGTTCGAGCGCGATCATCCGCCGGGTAACGACCAGCATATCACGCGCCCGCCCGAGCTCGCCGAGCGTCGCGGCATATTCGCCGAGCAGCGCCAGATCGTCGGGGCGAACCTTGAGGCCGGCTTCGAACCACGGCAGCGCTGCGGCGAAACCATACTGATCGCGCACTAGCAAGCCCCGGAATTCCAGCGCACGCACGTTGCCCGGATCGAGCGCGACCGCCCGGTCCGCGGCGGCGATAGCGAGCAGTTGCTCGCCGCCGCTGTAGCGCAGCCGGGCAATATCGACCCACAACCGGCTGTCCTGCGGAGTGAGTTGCAACGCGCGATCGAATGCCCGGCCTGCGGCTGCAAGGTGGCGCTCGGCCAGTTCGAGCCGGCCCAGCATCCGCCAACCATGCGCCGCTTCGGCCGGGGCAAACCGCCCTGCCCCGAGCCATTCGCGGGCCTTCGCCAGATCGCCCTGCGCGAGATAGGCTTCACCCATCCGGGCCGCCGCCGCATCGCGCGCAAGCCCGGCCGCGATCGCCTTGCGCAACGCGGCTTCAGCCGCGATCCCGTCCCCCTGCGAGAGCGCGGCATGAGCATCTCGGACGAAGCCATCGGCCTGTCCGCCCTGCCCGCCCTCCCCGGCACTGCCCGGCGCGGAAACTGCGAGCGAAAGCGTCAGCGCCAGCGCGGCGGCCAGGCACCGTTTTGCGGCAACCGGCCTTGCCGGGTCCGGGTTCCGGCGCCGGTCAGCCCAGGCAGCCATTACGCGTGCAGGTCATACTGCTTGAGCAGGTCGTAGAGCGTCGGCCGGCTGATCCCGAGCAACTTGGCGGTGCTCGATATATTGCCCTCGCTGCGTGCCAGCGCATGGCGGATCGTCTTGCGGTCGGCCTGCTCGCGCGCCGACTTGAGGTTGAGCGGCAGGGCGGTTTCGCAAGCCGGCGCGCCAAGATCGAGATCGGCCGCGCCGATCAGCTTGCTGTCGGCCATGATGACCGCGCGCTTCACCCGGTTTTCAAGTTCGCGCACATTGCCCGGCCAGCCCCATGCATCGATCGCCGCGAGCGCGTCCGGAGCCAGGCCCTTGACCGGCAGGTTCATCTCGCGCGCGAAGCGCTGGACAAAGACCTTGGCCAGCAACGTCGCATCGCCCGCGCGTTCGGCCAGGCCGGGAATGTTCACCACGATCTCGGCCAGGCGATAATAGAGATCCTCGCGGAAGCGGCCATCGCCGATCATCTGTTCAAGGTTCTGGTGCGTCGCACAGACGATCCGCGTATCGACATCGATCGAGCGGCGCGACCCGATCCGCTCGATCACCCGTTCCTGCAGGAAGCGCAGCAATTTGACCTGGAGCTGAAGCGGGATATCGCCCACTTCATCGAGGAACAGGGTGCCGCCGTCGGCCTGTTCGATCTTGCCCTCGGTGGTCTTGACCGCGCCGGTGAAGGCGCCCTTCTCGTGGCCGAACAGCTCGCTTTCCAGCAGGTTTTCCGGGATCGCCGCGCAGTTGATCGCGATGAACGCGCCCGCCTCCCGGTCGCTCGCCTCGTGCAGCCCGCGCGCGAGCAATTCCTTGCCGGTGCCGCTCGCCCCCAGCAGCATGACCGAGACATTGGTGTTGGCCACGCGTTCGATCGTGCGCGCGACCTTCACCATTTCCGGCGCGGCGGTGATCAGGTTGCCGAGCACCTTGTTCTCGCCCCCGACCTTGACCGCGAGCTGGCGGTTTTCGGTCTCGATCCGGTGAAGCTGCAACGCCCGCCGGACAATGAGGCCGAGCGCGTCGATATCGACCGGCTTCTGGTAATAATCGTAGGCGCCGCGCGCGATCGCCTGCAGCGCGCTCTCGCGTGCGCCATGGCCGGTTGCGACGATCACCTTGGTATCGGGTTTCAGGGCCATGATCTGATCGAGCACGGCGAACCCTTCGCTGGTCCCGTCCGGGTCCGGCGGCAGGCCGAGATCGAGCGTGACGACGCACGGTTCCTCGGCCCGCAGCGCGTTGATCGCGCCGGCCTGGTCGCCGGCGATGATCACCTCGAAATCGGGATAGGCCCATTTGAGCTGCGCCTGCAGGCCGGCGTCATCCTCGACAATCAGGAGTTTGGGTTTGCTGTCGGACATCTATGCGACCCTCTTCTTGCCGGTGCCGGGCGGCACTCCGGAGCTGTCGGCATCATGGCTCGCCGCTTCCATCAGTTCCCCGGCAGCCTCGAGCGGCAGCCGGATGATGAAGCGCGAGCCAAGACCTTCGCGGCTTTCGACGTCGAGCCTGCCGCCCATCGCGCGGACCAGTTCGCGCGCCTCGAACGCGCCGATGCCGAACCCGCCGGGTTTGGACGAGACGAACGGCTTGAACAGGCCGCCACGAATGAATCCGGGGCTCATGCCCGGGCCGCTGTCGACCACCTCGATGCGCGACTGGATGCCATCGAGCGCGTGCGTGAGAAAGACCGGTGCAGCCGGCTCGCTTGCGTCGATCGCGTTCTGGACCATATGCAGCAGCGCCTGCTCCAGCGCCTCGCGGCTGCCCCTGACCATGCCTTTGCTGCACTCGGTCACGACCACCGGATGGCGGCTCGCGAATTGCGCCGCAACCGCATGGACCAGATCGCCGGCGTCAAAGCTGCTGATCGCATCGCCGCTGCCCTTGCCGTAGCGGGAAAGCCGGGCGATCAGCGCATTCAGCTTTTCGGTCGAGTTCTTCAGCGTCACGATCATGTCGGCCCGGAACTCCGGGTTTTCGGCGTGATGCTCGGCATTGCGCGCCAGCAGACTGAACTGGCTGGCGAGGTTCTTGATGTCGTGCATCACGAAGGCGATGCGGCGGTTGAATTCATCGAACCGGGCCGCTTCGGCCAACGCCTCCTGCCCGGCATGTTCGGCGAGATAGCTGGCGAGTTGCTGGCCGACCACGCGCAGCAGATCGAAATCTTCCCAATCGAGCGTGCGGGTCACTTGCGGTTTGCCCAGTACCACCACCCCGTGCAGGCGCTCATAGTGCAGCAACGGCACCAGCGCCCAGGCGCGCGGCTCGGCTTGCAGCCAGGCGGGAACGATCGCGGCTTCGCCCTGCCGGTCAATCCCGGCACGCACCGCATCGAGATCGACGATGTGGCCGGCCCGCTCGAAAAATGCTGCGGCCGAAGCCGTGAGCGCGGTGGCCGGGACTTCGGCCGTGGGCCATTGCCAGCGCGCGGCCAGCACCAGCTCGCCATGTTCATCGGGCATGAGCAACAGGCCGGCCGGACTGTCGGTGATGTCACACAGCGACTGGACCGCGCGCTCGGCGAGCGGAATGCCGGTCTGGCTGCCCTGGCCGGGATCGCGGCGGCTGATCGTCCGGTTGAAGCGCAGCCATTCGGCGCGATAATCGTAGCGGTGCTGGAACAGATGCTTGACCAGCGTGACCTTGAGCCAGCCGCGCAGCCGTTTCGAGGGCAGGATCAACAGGGCGGCGGCAATGCCCGCGATCAGGAAGCCGAACTGGAACAGCCGCGCGAACTCGCCGCCGACATAAGCCAGCCATTTGCCGAGTGCGAACATGCCGATCAGATAGAGCCCGATCCCGAGCAGCGAGGCGAATTCGAAGGTGAAGGCGCGGGAGGGATTGATGCGCAATTCGGCCCGGCGGCGGGTGAGCCCGGGGATGACCGTTGCGACCATCACCGCGAGGACCAGGCCGCGCAGCGACGCGAGTTCGGCCGGCCACCCTTCGCTGAGATAGGCGACAGTGTAGAGATTGAGATCGAACAGCCACAGCAGCGCCAGCGCCGCAGTCGGCCAGCGCAGCACCGCGCGGGCCGGCTGCGATGCGCCGCCATAGAGATTGTGAAGCAGCACCAGCCCGCCGATCGACAGCATCAGGCGGAACATCACCATCATGTAGAACAGCGTGTCGCGCGATGCGCCGGAAAGCTGAAAGCCCGGAACCAGCACAATCTGCAGCAACTGGAACAGCTCGATCGCGGCCAGCGAGAACATCACCGGCCGGATCGGGCGGACCAACTGGTGGCGCCCGTCGCTGCTGAACAGCCGGTAGACGACGAACAGCCACGCCAGGTTGCGCGCGGATTCGGTGATGTGGGCGGCCGGACTGTCACTGCCGGTGACCGCGATGACCAGCGCCCAGGCGGCCGAGACGGCCAGTGCGATCACGATTGCCAGCCCCGCTGGCCCGGCAGCCGAGCGGCGCCCGGCCAGCCATGCCGCCAGCGTGGCCGCCGCACTGGCCCCCAGCAGGTGCGCCAGCATGGAGAAGAGCGACCAGCCCGGGCTCATGATGCCGCCCTCATCGGAACGCCCTCATCTCAGCGTGCGCCTTCGCGCCACAGCACCACGCGCAGGGTCTGCAGCAGGATCAGGAGATCGAGGAACGGGGTGTAGTTCTTGGCGTAGTAGAGGTCGTATTCGAGCTTGTGCCGCGAATCCTCGATCGACGCGCCATAAGGGTAGTTGATCTGCGCCCACCCGGTGATGCCGGGCTTCACCATGTGCCGCTCGGCGAAGTAGGGCAGTTGATCCTCGAGGCTGGCGATGAATTCGGGGCGCTCCGGACGCGGCCCGACGAAGCTCATTTCGCCTTTGAGCACGCTCCACGCCTGTGGCAACTCGTCGATGCGAACCTTGCGGATGAACCGGCCGATGCGGGTGATGCGCGGATCGTCGGCGACGGCCCACTGGGCACCGGCGGCTTCGGCGTCGACGCGCATCGAGCGCAGCTTCACGAGGTTGAAGGTCTGCCCATAGAGCCCGACGCGGGTCTGGCGGAAGAAGGCCGGCCCCTTGCTGTCAAGCTTCACCAGCAGCGCGAACAGCACGATCACCGGCAGGGTCAGCGCGAGCAGGATCAGGCTCGCGATCACGTCGAACAGCCGCTTGGCCACGCCGGAAACCGCCCGGCCCGAGGAAAATCCGTCGGAGAAGATCAGCCAGCTCGGATTGACCGTATCGAGATCGACCCGGCCCGTTTCGCGCTCGATGAAACTGGAGAAGTCGTTCACGTGAACGCCGGCTGTCTTGATCCGCAACAGATCGTGGAGCGGAAGGGAATTGCGGCGTTCCTCGAGCGCGAGGACAACCTCGCTGACGCCGAGGTTCTCGACGAAGCGCTTGAGATTGTTGATGGCGGTGCGGTTGATCGCTTCCTCGATCACCGGCCGGGAATCGCTCATCCCGATATAACCGACGATGACGAAGCCGGATTCGGGCCGGTCTCCCAGTTGCCGCAGCCGTTCCGCGCGAGCCCCTGCCCCGAGCACCAGCACCCGGCGGCGAAAGGCCGAAGCGCCAAGTATGCCGCCGACGATCACCCGGTTCGCCATCAGCAGGGCGATCGTGCAGCCCATCGCGTAAGCCAGGATCGACCGCCAGAAATGCGCCCCGTTGACGATCCAGTCGACAAACGAGAGCGCGATGACCCCGAGCGAAACCGCGACCAGCAGGCGCGCCCCGGCATAGCGCAGCGAACGCAGCGCTTCCGATCCATAGACTCCGATCGAGATCATCGCGGTGAGCATGACCGCGACGTAGCCGACCAGTTCCCAGCCCCGATCGAGCGGGTTGCCGAGGGTAAATCCGATCTGTTCGGCCCGGATGCGCCACGCCAGTTCCACGGAAAGCCCCAGCAGGACCACGTCGAACAGGCCGAGCAGCAATACCGCGTGCGGTATGTAGTGTTTGAAAAGGCGTACCATAACCCTGCTGCGCATGGCCCGGGGGATCCGGACAGTTGCGCAGCATTTATGGCAAAGGTGTAAATTGTCGGTAAATCTGACAACCGCCCGATTTTAATTATCGGCTATAAATCAGATATTTCCGCTGTCCGCCCGAAGTTCTTGTCGGCAGAGTTTACACCCTGAACGGCCGGAGCGGGGCGCGCTCCGGCCGTTCGGGGTGCGCCGGGTGCACGATCCCTCATTGCTTGCCGAGCGTGTCGGCGGCACCCTTGGCCGCAGCGCCAACGTCCTGCGCGGCGGCGCCGACGTTGTTGGCCGCATTGGCGATTGCATTATCCTTGACGGCCTCGCTCTGGTTCGCCTGGCTGAACAGGAAGAGCCCGGCGATCAGGGCGAGAATCACGATCAGTCCGAGCAACCATCCCATGCCGCTGCCGGCGGACGGATTGTCGCGAATGACGATAGTCTCGCGCGGCGTGGCGGTTTCGTGGGTTGTGGTGGTTTCGTCGGCCATGGGCTTTCCCCTTTGGTTAGGTCAGCGCTTGCAGCGCGTCGGGGATAGAAATGCCTGGACGGGATGACCGTTCCCGCAAAGTGCCCTGGTGCCCCTGGCCCGACTCGAACGGGCACGGATTTCTCCAACCGATTTTGAGTCGGTCGCGTCTACCATTCCACCACAGGGGCACGGCTCAGGCGGGAGGTGCCTTAGCGATCTTGCCCGCGCGCATCAACTCGATTGCGCGCGGTTTGCCGCGACCGGCAATGTACCCACCGATTATTTCAGCGCGCCGGCAACCAGTTTGTGCAGCTTCGAGTGCAAGGCATCGTTGCCGGCCAGAACTTCATCGGCGCAGATCGCCTCGGACTGGCCCTTGAAGTTGGTGACGAAGCCGCCGGCCTCGCGCACCAGCAGGCAGCCGGCGGCGCTGTCCCACGACTGGAGATCGGCCTCCCAATAGCCGTCGTAACGCCCGGCGGCGACCCATGCGAGATCGAGCGCGGCGGACCCGAAGCGGCGGATTCCGGCCACGTTGGGACCGATCGCGCCGAAGATCTTCGCCCAATCGGCAAAGTTGCCATGGCCGGCGAAAGGAATGCCGGTCGCGATCAGCGATTCGTCGAGATTGCGGCGTGACGAGACGCGCAGGCGCCGGTCCTGCAGCCAGGCACCGCGGGTCTTTTCGGCCCAGAAGCTCTCGTCGGTGATCGGCTGATAGACCAGCCCCGCGACGACATCGCCCCAGCCCTTCCCGTCGGCGCGCGGTTCCTGCACCGCGATCGAAATCGCGAAATGCGGGATGCCGTGGAGGAAGTTGCTGGTCCCGTCGAGCGGATCGACGATGAAGCGGGACTTGCCCGGCGCGCCTTCGATCGTGCCCGATTCTTCCAGCACGAAACCCCAGTCCGGCCGCGCGGCCAGCAGTTCGTCGTAAATCGTCCGTTCGGCGGCATAATCCGCCTTGGACACGAAATCGGCCGGGCCCTTGCGGCTGACCTGCAGGTTCTCGATCTCGCCGAAATCGCGGCGGAGGCGCTGCCCGGCCTTGCGGGCGGCCTTCTCCATTACGCGCATCAGGCCGGAAATGACTGCCATGAAGTTACTCTCAAATTGCCCCGGCCGGTGGCGGGAGCCCAATCAGGCCGGAATCAGCCGACCTTGCCGACGTAAGTCCGCTCGTAGACATCGACGATGATGCGGGTGCCGCTGCCGATGTGGGGCGGGACCATCACGCGCACGCCGTTATCGAGGATCGCCGGCTTGTAGCTCGACGATGCGGTCTGGCCCTTAACCACAGCATCGGCCTCGACGATCGTCGCCTCGACCTGTTCGGGGAGCTGCACCGAAATCGGGCGATCATCGTACATTTCGAGCAGCACGGTCATGCCGTCCTGCAGGAACGCGGCGGCATCGCCGAGCAAATCCTTGGGCAGATTGATCTGGTCGTAGGTTTCGACGTCCATGAACACCAGGTCGTCACCCTCGGCATAGAGGAACTGGAAATCCTTGGTGTCGAGCCGGACGCGCTCGATCGTGTCCTGGCTGCGGAAGCGGACGTTGGTCTTGCGGCCGTCGATCAGGTTCTTCATCTCGACCTGCATGAACGCGCCGCCCTTGCCGGGCTGGGTATGCTGGGTCTTGGCGACCTTCCAGATGCCCTTTTCGTATTCCAGGATGTTGCCGGGACGGATGTCCACGCCGCTGATCTTCATGACCGGTGCCTTCAGATTGGGAAAGAGCGAGATAGCTTGGAAGGCGCGCCCTTAGCGCGCGGCGCGGCCAAGAACAAGAACAAGCGCGGGGGATGCGCGGCCGGGCGCGCTAGAAGGTAGCGGCCCGCCATGCGACCTGCTAACCGGGCGCAATGTTTCGCCGTGTCGTTCTTGCCGCAACGCTCCTGTCCGCCGGGTCCGCGCTGGAGGCCGCTCCGGGCGGCATGCTCGGGGTGCTGCCGCTCGGCGGCTATGTGTGCGAATTGCCGGGCGATGCGCTCGGCCCGACCGGCGATCGGCAGCCCGAGTTCGATTTCACGGTGACCCATTCTTCGAGCTATCGCACCGCGACCGGAGCCGGGACCTATCTGCTGACCGGCGACCGGCTGACGTTCACCAGCGGACCGTTCTACGGGATGAAGTACCACCGCCTGTCCGAAGGTTTCCTGCGCCGCACCGAAGCGGACGGGAGCGACGGCCCGCTGCGCTGCGTGCGCGCGACCGCCAACAACCGTTGACCTCAGGCGTTGACCTCAGGCGTTGACCTGAGGCTCAGCCCATGCCCGGGACGGCGGCGAAAGCCCGCACCGCGGCGGCCTCGTCACCGCTCCACACCGCATTCGAGACAGCCAGGAAGTCGGCGCCGGCCGGAATCAGCGGCGCGCAGTTTTCGGGCGTGATCCCGCCGATCGCAACGCAGGGCAGTTCGAAGAAGCTCTGCCACCATGTCAGGATGTCGAGCTCGGCGTGATGTTCGGTCGCTTTGGTGGTGCTTGGAAAGAAGGCCCCGAACGCGACGTAATCGGCCCCCGTCTCACCCGCTTCCATCGCCGCGTGGCGGCTGTTGTTGCAGGTCACCCCGATCTGGACATCGCGCCCGAGCCGGTCGCGGGCATCGCGCACGTCGCCGTCGTCCTGACCCAGATGGACCCCGTCCGCCCCGAGCCGCTTGGCGAGACTGATCGAATCGTTGACGATGAACGCCACATCGCGGTCCGCGCAGATCCGCTGCAACGGTTCGGCCAGCAGCGCGGCGGCGTGCTCGTCGATCCCCTTGACCCGGAACTGGAACGCGGCGACCGGTCCGGCCTCCAGCGCGCGCTCCAGCCGTGCGGGAAAATTCCCGCCGACGTCGAGCGGCGAAATGAGGTAGAGCTTGGTGGGCAGGCGCTTGATTTCGTACGTCATGGCCGGCGCTCTAGCGATTAACGCGCCATTCGGGAACAGTTCATCATGATCGGCGATTGTTGGAACATGAACCGCACCGCGTCTTTTCCGGCAATGCCTGGCCTCGCCGCCCTTGGGCTCACCCTCGCGCTGAATGGCTGCATATCGTTCCACACGGTGAACGATGGCATTACCCGCGCGCAAATAGGCGAAACCGCGCAGGTCGGCGGCATTGCGGTAACCCCAGTCAAGCTGCTCGAAGACAGCCGCTGTCCTCAGGAAACCCAGTGCGTCTGGGCCGGCCGGGTGCGGATTGAAGCACGGATCGATGGCGGCGATCCGGTTGAACTTACGCTGGGCCAGCCGCTTGCGCTTGCCGGGCGGTCGCTGACCCTCGCCGAAGTCCAGCCCGAACCGCGCAAGGACATAACCCGCTATTCCGACGAATACCGTTTCGGCTTCACGCTGAGCCCCTAACCTTCCGCCATATTCAGGATCTTCGCCCATTCCACCGGCTGCACTTCGGCCACCGAGAGGCGGCCGAGGCGGACCAGTTCGGTTTCGGCGAGCGCCGGTTCGGCCTTGACCTGAGCCAGCGTGACCGGACGCGCGAGCTTGCGCACCGGCTTGATCTTCACCGCCGCCCACTTGCCGGCGGGATCGGTCGGATCGGTCAGCCCGCCCTGGCTGATGGTCACAATGCCGACGATTTCCTTGCCGATATTGGAATGGTAGAAGAACGCCTGCTCCCCCACCCGCATCGCACGCAGGTTGTTGGCCGCGCGGTGATTGCGCACCCCGTCCCAGGTGCCCTCCCCTTCGGCCACGAGATCGTCCCAGCTATAGGCATCGGGTTCCGATTTCATCAGCCAGAACCGCTGCGCCTGATCGTCTTCGCTCATCAATTCCATCTGCCCCGTGCTTGCAAACCTGCCTATAGGCGTGAACATCGCCGTGCCATATCCCGAACCTGCGGAGACATGACAAGATGAACCTCGCCGCCCTGCCGGTCCTCTCGCTTGCCGACGAACCGGAGCGGTTCGCCGCCGAGATCGGGGCATCGTTCCGCGCGTTCGGCTTCGCGATGGTGCGCGATCATGGGCTGGACCCCGATCTGATTGCCCGCGCGTGGCGGCTGACCGAGGAATTCTTCGCCCTGCCCGAAGCCGAGAAGCGTTCATATTGCCTTGAAGGCATGGGCGGTGCGCGCGGCTATACCCCGTTCGGCCGCGAGATCGCCAAAGGCGCGGCCGCGCATGACCTCAAGGAATTCTGGCACGTCGGGCGCGATTTGCCGGCTGGACATCCGCTGGCCACAGCCTCGATGCCGCCGAACATCTGGCCCGCGCGACCCGAAGGGTTCCGCGAGACCTTCGAGCCGCTGTTCGCGGCGTTCGACCGGATCGGGGAGACGATCCTGTCGCGCATCGCGCTGCACCTTGGCCTTCCCGCCGACTGGTTCGCGCCCGCAGTCGCCGATGGCAATTCGGTGCTGCGCCTGCTGCACTATCCGCCGGTGCCGCCTGAAGCGGCCGGTGAACAAGTGGCCGGAGGCGCGATCCGGGCTGCCGCGCACGAGGACATCAATCTGATCACCCTGCTGCTGGGGGCCGAGGAAGCGGGGCTGGAACTGCTGACGCGCGATGGCCGCTGGATCAGCGTCTCGCCGCCCGAGGGCGCGCTGGTCGTCAACATCGGCGACATGCTGCAGCGACTGACCAACCACGTGCTGCCCTCGACCACTCACCGGGTGCGCAATCCGGAAGGGCCGCGCAGCGCGTTCAGCCGCACCTCGATGCCGTTCTTCCTGCATCTGCGCAGCGATTTTCGCATCGTCACGCTGCCCGGCTGCATCACGCCGGACAATCCCGACCGCTATCCGCAGCCGATTACCGCCGATGAATACCTGCAGGAACGGCTGCAGGAAATCGGCCTCAAGAACTAGGATCGCAGTTCATGCTTTCCCCCTATTAACCGAAACTCAACCCTGTTCGGCCATTTCCATTGCGTTGGTTTACGTAGGAGACCGTCTTGGGCGGCAGGGTCGGCAGCGAAGGAAAAATCCATGATGCGCCGCGCGTGAATCGCGCGGATCGCGATGTGCTGGCGCTTGGCATCGGCATCGCGGCGATCATCATGTTCGTCGGCACGGGCGGGAACGTCATGCCGCAAGTGGTGCACTCGCTCCAGGGCATCGGCTTGCCGCCGGACCGGTTGCTGTCCAACGCGCTCCTGCTCAACATCGCGCTGATCATCTTCGGACTGCGCCGCTATCGCGATCTCACCGCCGAAGTCCAGGAACGCCGCCGCGCCGAGACAACCGCGCGGGAACTCGCCGAGACCGACCCGCTTACCGGCTGCCTCAATCGCCGCTCGATCGGCCCGGCCACCGACAAGCTGATGGCTGCCTGCGCCGAACGCGGCGAGATTGTCGCGTTCATGATGATCGATATCGACGACTTCAAGCGGATCAACGATGCCAACGGTCACAGTGCCGGCGACAAGCTGCTGCAACAATGCGCCGACCGGATCGGCGAACTGATGCCCGAGCGCGGACTGCTGGCCCGGCTCGGCGGCGATGAATTCGCCTGCGTCGTGCCGTTTCGCGCCGCAACGGTCGAGCGCATCGACGACTTCGCCGACAGGATCACCCGCGAGGCGGCGCGCCCGGTCGCGCTCGACGATCTGGCGATGGACGTGACCGTCTCGGTCGGCATCGCCCGCTCGGATTCGACCGCGATGCCGGACCGGCCGGTCGATGCGCAGGAATTGCTGCACATGGCCGACGTCGCGATGTACGTGGCCAAGAAATCGGGCAAGAGCCGCCATTGCTGGTTCGAGCAATCGATGGAACAGGAACTGCGCTTCCGCAATGAGCTGGAACAGGCGATCCGCACGGGTGTGCAGTCCGGCGAATTCACGCCCTATTACGAACAGCAGATTGATCTCCAGACCGGCCAGATTTCCGGCTTCGAAATGCTCGCGCGGTGGAACTCGGACCGGTTCCGCGCGGTTGGCCCGGATGTATTCATCCCGATCGCCGAGGAAATCGGCCTCATCGCCGACCTTTCCGAAGCCCTGATCCGCCAGGCCCTGCGCGATGCGAAGGACTGGAATCCGCGCCTGACGCTGTCGGTCAATATCTCGCCGGTGCAGATGCGCGATCCGTGGTTCGCGCAGAAGCTGCTGAAGCTGCTGGTCGAGGCCAATTTTCCGCCGAACCGGCTCGAGGTCGAGATTACCGAAACCTGCGTGCACGAGAACATCGCCGTGGTCCGTTCGCTTATCACCAGCCTCAAGAACCAGGGCGTGGCCATCAGCCTTGACGATTTCGGCTCGGGCTACAGCTCGCTCGCGCAGTTGCGCAGCCTGTCGTTCGACCGGCTCAAGATCGACCGCAGTTTCGTCACCTCCATGCCGGGAAGCCACGACAACGCCAGGATCGTCGAGGCGATCGCATCGCTGGGCAAAGGGCTTGGCTTGCCGATTACCGCCGAAGGGGTCGAGACCACCGAGGTTGTCGCCGAACTCCAGCGGCTGGGCCGGTTCATGGCGCAGGGCTATCTCTATGGCCATCCGGAAACCGCCGCGCAGACCCGCGAACGCCTTGCCGCGCTGGGCCTGCTGGCCGGCCGCAGCGAAGACGAGCCCGATCGGGCCGGATCGGAGCCGCTCTCTGGCGCGGCGTGATTCCCGGCGCGGGCCAGAGCTTGAGGCGCGCCTGACACTGGACGACAATGGCAGCAACGCCTAGATCGCGCGACATGCCTGTTCCCTTCGTCAAGATGCACGGCCTCGGCAACGACTTCGTCGTGCTCGATGCGCGCGTGGCTGCGGTCCCGCCGATCGACGCGCGCCTCGCGGCGGCGCTGGCCAACCGGCACACCGGGATCGGCTGCGATCAGGTGATCCTGCTCGAACCCCCGACCCCGGCGGCGGGTGGAAGCGCCGATTTCCGAATGAGAATATTCAATGCCGACGGCAGCGAGGTCGAAGCCTGCGGCAATGCCACCCGCGCGGTCGGCCTGCTGCATGGCCGCCCCGCGCGGATCGAAACCCTGGCCGGCCTGCTCGAAGCGACCCCGACGGATGACGGCATCGCGGTCGACATGGGCGAGCCCCGGTTCGGCTGAGAGCAAATCCCGCTTGCCTGGGCGATGGATACGCTGACCATGCCGGTCGGCTGGGAAGACCTGGCAGGCCCGGCTGCGGTGAACGTCGGCAATCCCCACGCGATCTTCTTCGTGCCCGATTGCGACGCGGTCGACCTGGCCCGGCTCGGCCCGCTGATCGAGACCGATCCGCTGTTTCCCGAACGGGTCAACGTCAATGTCGCAACGGTCGAAAGCCGCTCCGCGATCCGCCTGCGGGTGTGGGAACGCGGCGCCGGGCTGACGCTGGCCTGCGGCACCGGCGCCTGCGCCACGGCCATCGCCGCCATGCGGCGCGGCCTGACCGAGCGCACGGTACGCGTCACCCTGCCCGGCGGGCCGCTGACGATCGCCTGGGGGGCGGACAATCATATCCTGATGACCGGCCCCGCGACCGAATCCTTTCGCGGCAGCTTCGATCCGGCCGCCTATGGCCCGGATATCGCAGGCGCGCGCGCGTGACGGTCGAAGTCGTGTCGCTGGGTTGCCGGCTCAACCTGTCCGAAAGCGAAACCATGCGGGCGATGCTGGCCGGCGCGGACGACCTTGTGGTGATCAATTCCTGCGCGGTCACGGCCGAGGCGGTGCGCCGGACCCGGCAGGCGATCCGCCGCGCCCGGCGCGCCCGGCCGGACGCGCGCCTGATCGTCACCGGCTGCGCCGCCGAAATCGAACGCGCGGGCCTGACCGCGATGGCGGAAGTCGATGGACTGGTCGCGAACGCCGCCAAGCTCGATCCCCGCGCATGGAACGTGGGCGAAGTATCAGTAGCGCCGCCCGCCGCCTATACCCGCGCCTATATCGCCGTGCAGAACGGCTGCGACCATGCCTGCACGTTCTGCGTTATCCCGCAGGGGCGTGGCCCGAGCCGGTCCTTGGCCCCACCCGAGGTGTTGCGCGAAATCGCGGCGCATGTGGCGCGCGGCACGCGCGAAATCGTGCTGACCGGGGTTGATCTCACATCATGGGGGCATGATCTGCCGGATGCGCCGGGACTGGGCGCACTGGTGCGGGCCATTCTGAGCGCGTTTCCCGACCTGCCCCGGCTGCGGCTGTCCTCGCTCGACGGGATCGAGATCGACGACGCGCTGTTCGAATGCCTCGCGGGCGAGCCGCGGGTGATGCCGCATGTCCATCTTTCGCTGCAGCATGGCCATGATCTGATTCTGAAACGGATGAAGCGCCGCCACGCCCGCGCCGATGCGATCACGCTGGTCGAGCGGCTGCGCGCGCAGCGGCCGGACATCGCGATCGGCGCGGATCTTATCGCCGGGTTCCCGACCGAGGACGCGGCGATGCACGCGGCCAACCTGGCGATCGTGCGCGAACTTGGCATCGTCCATGGCCACGTGTTTCCGTTCTCGCCGCGCGCCGGCACCCCGGCCGCGCGGATGCCGCCGGTGCCGCCCGCGCTGGGGCGCGAGCGCGCCGCCGAGCTGCGCGCCGCCGTGGCCCAAACGCGCGGAAGCTGGCTCACCGCGCAGATTGGCAAACCCCTCGCCGTGCTTGCCGAACGCGACGGGACCGGCCATGCCGAAAACTTCGCCCGGGTGCGACTTGCGCCCGGGACCAAGCCCGGAACGATTCTGACCATGACCCCCACCCGGATCGAGGAAGGCCTGCTGGCATGAGTGCGGATTCCCCGCCGAAAGAAGTCTGGAGCGAACGGCTGTTCGGCGGCTTGCGCAAGACCTCCGAACGGCTGAGCGAGAACCTGTCCGGCATCGTCAGCAAGACCAGGCTCGACGATGCGCAGCTCGACGATATCGAGGACGCGCTGATCCTCTCCGACCTCGGCCCGCGCGCCGCAGGGCGGATTCGCGCGCGGCTGGCCGAGGAACGGTTTGAGCGCGGGGCGGACGAGGCAGCGATCAGGGAAGCGGTCGCCGCCGAGATCGCCGCGATCCTGCGACCGGTCGCCAAGCCGCTGGAGATCACCGCCTTCCCGCGCCCGCAAGTGATCCTCGTGATCGGCGTCAACGGTTCGGGCAAGACCACCACGATCGCCAAGCTCGGGCACTTGTTCCAGGAGCAGGACTATTCGGTGATGTTCGCCGCCGGCGATACGTTCCGCGCCGCCGCGATCGGCCAGCTCGGCGTCTGGGCCGAGCGGCTGGGCGTCCCGCTCGTGAAGGGGCCGGAAGGCGGCGATCCCGCCTCGATCGTGTTCGACGGGGTGAAACTCGCCACCCGGCAGGGCATCGACGCGCTGATCGTCGATACCGCCGGGCGGCTGCACAACCGCCGCGAATTGATGGACGAACTGGCCAAGATCCGCCGTGTGCTCGGCCGCCTCAACCCCGAGGCACCGCACGACGTGGTGCTGGTGCTCGACGCAACCAACGGCCAGAACGCGCTGCAGCAGATCGAGATATTCAAGGAAGTCGCCGGAGTGACCGGCCTGGTGATGACCAAGCTCGACGGCACCGCGCGGGGCGGCGTGCTGGTCGCGGCGGCGGAACAATATGGCCTGCCGATCCACGCGATCGGGGTGGGCGAGAAGATCGATGACTTGCGCCCGTTCGACCCCGAGCTGGTCGCGCGGGTCATGGCAGGAGTGGCATGATGCCCGACACACCCGGCGATATGCCGCCAGCCCAACCCGACGCCAAGGCGGCGCCGAAGAAATCGGGCTGGCTCAACCTGGTGGTCGATTACGGCCCGGTGCTGCTGTTCTTCATCGTCTATCGGCGCTTTTCTCCGGCCGATCACGAGGCCGCGCTGCAGGAAGTGACTGCGGTGATCTATGGAACCGTGGCCTTCATGATCGGCGCGGTGATCGCGCTGATCGTCAGCGTGGTGAAGTTCGGCCGCGTTTCGCCGATGCTGTGGCTGTCCACCGCGCTCATCGTGTTCTTCGGTGGTCTGACCGTACTGCTGCACGACCAGTTTTATATCCAGATCAAGCCGACCGCGATCTACCTGCTGTTCGGCTTCGCCCTGCTTGGCGGCTGGCTGCGCGGCAAGGCGCTGCTGAAGACGTTGCTCGAAGCCGCGTTCGAGGGGCTCGACGATGCCGGCTGGATGCTGCTCTCGCGCAACTGGGGGTGGTTTTTCCTGGCCATGGCCGCGATGAACGAGGGCTTTCGCCACTGGCTGAGTTTCGGCGGCTGGCTGCAGGCCAAGCTCTATGTGTTCCTGCCCGCCTCGTTCCTGTTCACTTTCGCGCACATGCCGATGCTGCTGCGGCATGGCCTTGCCGCCGAAGCGGAAGAAGATGTGATCACCCATCCACCGCACGAATAATCGCGGCCATGCCTCGGCTCGTCGCACGAAAGCGGGGTGACAAACCGCCGGCGATAGCGCATTAATGCGACCGATCTGGTCTCTTTCACCATCTAGGTGACTGAAACCGGGTCGAAACGTTATAATAGGGGGAAGCAATGGCCAAGTTCTTCGGCAACCTGAACCTCGTCATGCTCGTCGGCCTCTTGGCGGCGATCGGCGTGATGTTCAGCTATCAGGATATCGAACCTGTCAGCATCAACACGGTGTTCCACTGGCTGCACGTCTTCATCGGCATCCTGTGGATCGGGCTGCTCTATTACCTGAACTTCGTGCAGGTGCCGACCATGCCGGCGATTCCGGCCGAACTGAAAAAGGGCGTCACCGGCTATATCGCGCCCAAGGTGCTGTTCTATTTCCGCTGGGCCGCGCTGCTCACCGTCGTCACCGGCCTGGTGATCGCGTGGAACGCCGGCTACGTCCACCGCGCGCTGGTTCTTCAGGGCGCAACCCGCGCCGAAGACATGATCGGCCTGGGCATGGACCTCGCGCTGATCATGGCGTTCAACGTCTGGTTCATCATCTGGCCGGCCCAGAAGAAGATCCTCGGCATCGTTGAAGCGTCGGACGCTGAAAAGGCCGCCGCCGCACCGCGCGCGCTGATCGCCAGCCGCCTGAACACGCTGCTGTTGCTGCCGATGCTCTATTGCATGGCGAATGCCAACATCAACGTCTGAGCGCTGCTCGGGCAGTGATCCGGTCGTCCGGATCGAAGGCGCGGTGCTCCCCCGGAGCGCCGCGCCTTTCTGTTTTGGTCGGGTCGGTTCGGCGTTGCTTTGCCGGGCCGGGCCGGGACGCGGCGCCGGACAGCCAGGGATAGCGGGCCAAGGCAAGGCCGGCAGTCCCACAGACCCCCGTTTGGCAAATTCTCTTGGTACGTCGCCGGCCCACCAGCTCGCCGGCGCAGGTTCAGATTTCGACCTGGCTGCCCAGTTCGACCACGCGGTTCGACGGCAGGCGGAAGAATTCCATCGCACTGGCGGCATTGCGCAGCATCCACGCGAACAGCTTCTCGCGCCATAGCGCCATGCCCGGTTTGGCCGAGGGAATGAGAGTCTGGCGCGACAGGAAGAAGCTCGTCTTCATCATGTCAAACGGCTCGCCGCACAGATCGACCTTGGCCAGCGCCGCCGGCACGTCGGTTTCCTCGAGGAAGCCGAATTTCAGCGCGAGCTTGTAGAACCCGCCGCCGAACTGCCTGACCGTATAGCGGTCATCCGCATCGACATAGGGCACATCCTGAATCGCGATGGTGAGCACCACCACCCGCTCGTGCAGCACCTTGTTGTGCTTGATGTTGTGAAGCAGCGCGGACGGCACGCCCGCCGCGCTCGACGACATGAACACGGCCGTTCCGGCCACGCGCGCCGCGCTGGAATGGGCACTCTTGGCGAAAACCTCGAACGGGATCGTCCCTTCGGCCATGTTCTCCCGCATCAGCGTGCGGCCCTTCGACCACGTCGTCAGCAAGGTGAAGATCGCCAGGCCCATCACCAGCGGCACCCAGCCGCCATCGGGAATCTTGGTGATGTTGGCGGAGAGGTAGGCCGCATCGAGCAGGAAGAACACCGCCAGCAGCGGGACCGACTTCCACCACTTCCAGTTCCACAGGTTGAACAGGACCACGGTGAGCAGGATGCTGTCGATCAGCATCGCGCCGGTAACGGCGATGCCATAGGCCGCCGTCAGGTTCGAGGAGTGCCTGAACACGAGCACCAGCAGGATCACCGCGATCATCAAGGCCCAGTTGATGACCGGAATGTAGATCTGGCCGGCGTTCAAGCTGGTGTACTTGATCGTCATGCGCGGAATGAAGCCGAGCTGGATCGCCTGCTGGGTTACCGAGAAGGCGCCGGTTATCACCGCCTGCGAGGCGATGATCGCCGCCGCGCTGGCTATGATCAGCAGCGGCCACTGGAACCATTCGGGGGCGAGGAAATAGAACGGGCTCTCGAGCGCCGCCGGATTGCGCATCAGCAGCGCGGCCTGGCCCAGATAGTTCATCACCAGTGCCGGCAGCACGAACACCAGCCACGAGAGGCGGATCGGCGCGCGGCCGAAGTGGCCCATATCGGCATAGAGCGCCTCGGCCCCGGTAACGGCGAGCACGGCAGAGCCCATCGCGAGGAACCCGCGCATCGGATCGGCCAGGAACAGGGCCACCGCATGGTGCGGGCTGAGCGCGCCCAGCACTTCGGGATAGGCGGCGATACTGATGCCCCCCAGCACCGAAATCACCGCGAAGTAGATCAGCATGATCGGGCCGAAGAAGGCCGCCACGCGTTCTGTTCCGCGGCTCTGGATCAGGAACAGGCCGATCAGGATCACCAGCACCATCGGCACCACTGCCGGAGCCAGGCCCGGATTGTAGACCGACACACCTTCGATCGCGCCCATCACCGAGATGGCCGGAGTGATCATCGAATCGCCATAGAACAGCGAGGTGGCGAAGACCCCGAGCAGCACGATCCCGGCCGACCAGCGCTTCCCGCTGATCGACTGGTTGATCAGCGCCAGCAAGGCGAGGCTGCCGCCCTCGCCCTTGTTGTCGGCCCGCATGATGACCGTGACGTATTTCAACGTCACGATGATCATCATCGACCAGAACATCAGGCTGACAATGCCGTAAACATGCAACTGATCGAGCGGAAGGCGATGATGCCCGGCGAACGTGTCGCGCATCGCATAGAGCGGGCTGGTGCCGATGTCGCCAAAGACCACGCCGATTGCGCCCACGGCGAGCTTGCCGATCGAGCCGTTCCCGTGCCCGTGCCCGCCGCCCTGTCGCGGCGCCCCCGTGCCGGTGTCAGCCACGGGAGGCAATGCCGCTGCGCTCATCGCTGATGACCAAGAAAATGCCCCTGAGTCGCTGCCGGTACGGCAATGAACCGCCGCTTAGCAGCGCGCCCCGCGATCCGCAACGCCGTCTCACGCGGGTTGATCCGCTCATCGGGCGGGCGCTTCGCCAGCCGGCTGACCGCCCGCCATGAACCGGTCGAGTTCCGCCAGCCGTTTGTCGAGATCGCCGCGCCACGGCGCATCTGCGGGGCTGCGGGCGAGGAGGTCCGCCCAGACCGACCGGCCCTCGGCGAGCCGGCCCGACTGGATCAACGCCATGCCGAGGAAAAACGGCGGACCGGGACTGTCCGGCGCGGCAGTTGCGGCCTGACCGTAGGCATAGATCGATGCCGGAGAAATCGTCCCTTCGGCGTGACCGACCAGCGCATTGCCCATCGCCAGCCAGGCCTCGGCATTGGCCGGGTCCAGCTCGACCGCACCGCCCAGCACCTCGGCCGCATCGGCAAACTGGCCGTGGCGGGCGAGCGCGTCGGCGATGACCAGGTGCTTGTCACCCAGGTCGGCCTCCGATCCGAGCTTCTGGCGCTCGGCGACGCCGGCATCGCCCTTGTTCGCGATGGTTTCCGCCGGCTCACGGGGCGAACCCGGCTGGCCGGGCCGCCCCTGCAGCGCATAGCCGGCAATGCCGAGCAGCAGGGCCGCGCCGATCACTTCCCACGAAGCGCGCGGCGCCCGCAGCGCGAACGCGATCAGGCCGAAAACCAGCAGCGCGAGCCCGATGACAATCGCCCAGGTCATGCCGCGCCTCCCCCGTCCGTCCGGTCGGCCCCCGGCCGGCCAAACCCGAACCGCTTGCGCAGCAGCAGGGCCGCCAGAGCCAGGAACGCCAGCGGCGCCGCGAACAGCGGCCAGGTCAACGAAGTGACCCGCGGCGCATAAGTGATGTAGTCGCCATAGCGTTCGACCAGCCAGGTCCGGATCGCCTCCGGCTCTTCGCCCGCGGCAATCCGCTCGCGAATCTGGCTGCGCATGTCGCCGGCGAGCGATGCGTCGGAATCGGCAATCGACTGGCTCTGGCACGTCAGGCAGCGGATCGATTCCATCAGCCGCTGGGCCTTGGCCTCAAGCGCGGGATCATCGAGCTGGCGATAGGCATAGGGCGCCGGCGGCATGATGTCATCGGCGCGCAGCGTGCCGGCCGCCAGCGGTGCGAGCAGGATCGCCAGGCACAGCAAAGCCCGTTGCAGGCCGATCGGGAACCGCATCGTCACAGTCCGGCCTCCTTCAGCTTGTCGAGCAGCAATGGGATATGTTCGGGGCGGATTTCGCCGATGTGCTGGTAGCGGATCACGCCGCGCCCATCGATCAGATATGTCTCGGGCACACCCGACGAGCCGATCCCGACCTGGACGATGCTGCGGTCATCCGCCCCGATCCGCCGGTAGGGATTGCCGTTGCGTTCCAGAAAACCGGCCAGATCGGCCTTGCGATCGCGCACCGCAACGCCGTCGATCTCGATCCCCGCAGCCGCGAGCCGGGCGAGCTGCGGGCTTTCGACCGCGCAGGGGATGCACCAACTGGCGAACACATTGAGCAGCCGGGGCTTGCCATCCGCCAGATCCGAGCGCTTGAGGCCGGGACGCCCGGCTGCCGCCGGCGGCAGATCGAATTCCGGCAGCGCCTGGCCGACGAACCGGCTCGGCACTTCCTTGCTGGCGGGCCACAGCAGGCCATAGGCGACCAGCGCGACGAACAGCGCGAACAAGGCCAGCGGCAGCCACATCGTCCAGCGGCGGGCAGGCGCAAGAGGCCCGGTATCGCTTGGCCCGGTGCTGCTCATCGGCCCTGCCTTTCGCGGCGATAGGCAATCTTGTCGCGGGCAACGAGACGCTTGACGTCGCTCGCCACCCGTCCGAGCAGCGCGAGCAACCCGCCCAACGCGATCAGGACGCCGCCGAGCCAGATCATCGGCACAAACGGCTTCCACCACAACCGCAACTGCCAGCGATCACCCGCCGCCTGTTCGCCCAGGACGGTATAGAGCTGCCCGTTCCAGCGGGTGAGCAAAGCGCTTTCGGCGGTATTCTGGACCGGAGCCCAGAAGGTGCGCGATTGCGGGTGGGTGAAGACCGGTGCGGCACCCTTGTAGCGTGCTTCCAGCACCGCTTCGAGCGCGGTCCAGTTCGGACCAGCGACGGGCTCGATCCGGGCGAGGCGGATCTGCCACGGGCCAACCTCGGTCGTCTCGCCGACCCGGACTGCGACCAGCCGCTCGGTCGTGAAGGCGCTGTCGGACGCCATGCCGAACAGGCTTACCGCAACGCCGAAATGGGCCATCACCATGCCCCAGACCGGGAGCTTCACCCTCCGCAGATCGCGTCCCCGCAGCGGCAGGATGCTGGCGACCGCCAAGGCCGGAGCCAGCGCGAGGCCGATGATCGGCAGCACTTTTCCGGGCGCCAGAACCACCGCGATCACGCCGCAGATCACCAGCAGCGCGGCCGGGATCAGCAGGATTGCGCGAACCCGGCCGAAGCTGTCGCGCCGCCAGCGCAGTAGCGGCCCGATCGCAAGGACGGCCAGCATCGGCACCACGAAAATCGCGGTCATCGGGTTGAAATAGGGCGGGCCGACCGAGACCTTCTCCCCGAACGCCTCGGTAAACAGCGGATAAAGCGTGCCGAGCAGGATGATCCCGAGCGATCCGGTGAGCATCACGTTGTTGGCGACGCGCGCGGATTCGCGGCTGGTCACGGCGAAGCGCTCGCCTTCGGTGACCGTACCGGCGCGCAGTGCGAACAGCGTCAGCGCGCCGCCGATGTAGATTGCCAGCAGGGCCAGAATGAAGGTGCCGCGCTGGGGATCGACCGCGAAGGCATGGACGCTGGTGAGGATGCCGGAGCGGACCAGGAACGTGCCGACCATCGACATCGAGAAGGCGACCACCCCGAGCATGACCGTCCAGGCCCGCAGCGCGTTGCGCGCCGCCAACACGCTGCAGGAATGCAGCAGCGCGGTGGCGGCCAGCCACGGCATGAGCGAGGCATTTTCGACCGGATCCCAGAACCACCAGCCGCCCCAGCCAAGCTCGTAGTAGGCCCAGTAGGAACCGGCCGTGATGCCCAGCGTCAGGAATATCCACGCGCCAAGCACCCACGGGCGCATCGCGCGGGCGAAGGCCGGCCCGACTTCGCGCGTGACCAGCGCCCCGATCGCGAAGCTGAAGGCGATCGAAAGGCCGACATAGCCGAGGTAAAGCGTGGGCGGGTGAAACGCGAGGCCCGGATCCTGCAGCAGCGGGTTAAGCCCCTGCCCTTCGACCGGAACCGGGTTCAGCCGCTCGAACGGGTTCGAGGCGAACAGCAGGAAGGCATAGAACCCCAGGCTGACGAAGGCCTGCCCGGCCAGCGTCGCCAGCATGGTCCGTTCGGGCAGACGCTTTTCGACGAGCGCGACAAAACCGCCGGCCAGCCCCATGACGGTGACCCACAGGAGCATCGAGCCTTCGTGGTTCGCCCAGGCCCCGGCGATCTTGTACATCAGCGGCTTGGCCGAGGGTGAGTTCGCCGCCACCAGTTTCACCGACAGGTCGGTCTGCACGAACACCATGATCAGCGCGAGAAACGAGAGCAGGGCCAGTCCGCCCTGCACGACCGCCGAGGGCCGCACGACGCCGACAAAGCCGGTTCCGCGCGCCGTCAGCGCGAGCGCGCCGGCGATCAATTGCAGCAAGGCCAGCGCTGCGGCCAGCCAGAGCGTTGCCAGGCCGAGTTCCGCGATCACTACGATGTTTCCTTTACCGCTTCACGGGCCTGGGCCTCGGTCATGTCCTTCATCTCGCGCGGCACGTATTTTTCATCGTGCTTGGCCAGCAGGTTATCGGCCATGAACGTGCCGTCCGCAGCAATGCGGCCTTCCGCGACGACGCCCGAACCTTCCTTGAACAGATCCGGCACGATGCCCGTGAAAGTGACCGGAACGCGCGCCTTGCCGTCGCCGACGACGAAATGCACCGTCACGCCGTCGGGCGCGGTCTTGAGCGAGCCGGCCTGAACCATCCCGCCCAGCCGCACCGCCCGCCCGGTTTCGGGCGGCCGGGCGACCAGGTCCGCGGGCAGATAGAAATAGGACGCCTGATTGCGCAGCGCCCAGGCGGCCAGCAGGGCGGCCGCGATCAACGCCGCGAGCGCGATCAGCACGAGGACCAGCCGCTGATGCTTGGCCTTGATCCCGCTCACGAGCCCTGCCTCTTTTCGCGCGCATGATCGCGCCGCGCTTCTGCCCGGCGCATCGCCAGCCAGCTCTGGAGCAGCAGCGCCGCCGTGCCGCCCACGCCGATCGCGTAAGCCGCGACCACGAACGTCCACTGGTTGAGAGCTTCGTACTGCATTGCTAGTCGGCTCCGGAAGTGGCGAAGGCCTTGCGCCGCAGCCGAGCCTCGGCCTGCTGGTCGGCCAGCAGGGCGCGCATCCGCATCAGCACGACCGCACCGAACAGCAGCGAAAACCCGGCCGTCGCGGCGAGCAGCGGCACGAGAAATTCGGGCGCCATCGCGGACTTGCCCATGGTGATGCTCGGCGGCTGGTGGAGGCTGTTCCACCACAGCACGGAATAATGGATGATCGGGATGTTCACCGCGCCGACCAGCCCGAAAATGGCGGGCACCCGCGATGCCCCGGCGCCATCGCGCTGCGCCGCATCGGCCAGCGCCAGGTAGCCCAGATAGAGGAACAGCAGCACCAGCATCGAGGTCAGCCGGCCGTCCCACACCCACCACGCGCCCCACGCGGGCCGCCCCCAGATCGAGCCGGTGACGAGGCACAGGGCGGCAAAGACCGCGCCCGGAACCGCTATCGCCCGCGCCGCGATAGCGGCGAGCGGATGGCGCCAGACCAGTCCGGTCAGGCTGGCCAGGGCGCGCGCGGTCCAGCCGCCCCTCCCCAGCCACACGGTCGGCCCATGCAGATAGACGATGCGGACGGTTTCGCCCTGCAGGGCATCCGCCGGGGCGACGAACACGCCCCACGCCAGCGAGGCTGCGGTGAGGACAATTCCCGTGAACAGCAGCAGCGGCGTCAGCCACCGTGCCAGGCGCAGGAATCGAGCAGGATTGGCAAAGCCGTGCATGATCTCGCTAAGAGCGGTCCAGTGGCGGGCTCTTTGGCAGTTGGCGGACAGTCCGGCAAGCGAACTCTTGGCCGGTGACAGCCGCTTGTCCGCCGGCCTGCCAGGCGCCTGGACCCGATTTGCAATTTGATTTTCGATGGAAACGATGGGGCGACCGATGGGGTTCGAACCCACGACCTCCGGTACCACAAACCGGCGCTCTAACCAACTGAGCTACGATCGCCATATCGAAGCGCCCGAACTTGCGCGATGCAGCGTTTCGGGCAGGCGCGGCCATTTGCACAGGCGGCCGGGAATGGGAAGCAAAAACTTCGCTTGCCCGCAATCCCGGCACGGCGCGCCCCCTTCCCGCCGCATTGGCACCCGCCCGGAGACCAACAAAAAAGGGCGGCACCAGGCCGCCCTTTTTCCGCACGGCGCAGGCCGCGCTTACTTCTTGAGGCTGAGCCCGCCGAAGCGCTTGTTGAACTGGGCAACGCGGCCGCCCTGATCGAGCTGGCGCTGGCCGCCGGTCCACGCCGGGTGCGAGGTCGGATCGATGTCGAGCACCATCGTGTCGCCCGCCTTGCCCCAGGTGGAGCGCGTTTCGAACACGGTGCCATCGGTCATCTGGACCTTGATGGTGTGATAGTCGGGGTGGAGATCGGCCTTCATGATTTCGTCTTTCGCCAAGGGCCGGTTCCGACCGGCCTGAAAAAGGAAGCGCCGCGCATAGCCGCGCGACCGGAGAAAATCAAGCTGTGCAGGTTCAGCCTTCTGGCGGATCCGCGATCATCGCGGTGAACTCGACCTCGCAGGCGATTTTATCGCCCAGCATGGCCTTGCCCCAGAATTTGCAGACCTTGGTGCGCTTCTGGATGAAGCCGACCCGCAAGTCGAGCAGCACGCCCGGTTCGACCGGCGTACGGAACTTGGCTTGCTCGATCGCCATGAAATAGACCAGTTTGCCCGTTCCGGAGAGGCCCAGACTCTCGATCGCGAGAATCCCGGCCGCCTGCGCGAGCGCCTCGATCTGCAGGACGCCGGGCATGATCGGCCGGCCGGGGAAATGCCCCTGGAAGAAGCCCTCGTTGAAGCTGACCGCCTTGACCGCATGGATCTCCTCGTCGGGGACGAGCGCAACCACGCGGTCAACCAGCAGCATCGGATAGCGGTGCGGCAATGCCGCGAGGATCGCCCGGATATCGAGCGCCTTCGCGGGCATCGCCGCCGTTTCCCCGGTTTCCACCATCATGCCCTGCCCCTGCCTGCCGATCAGCGACCAGCGGGCTGCTTGGCGGTGGAGGCCGGAGCTTCCTTGCCGCCCTGCGCCGCTTGCTGGGCCCGCGCTTCGCGAACCTGGCGCGGCTCCCAGCCGGCCGGCGGAACGAGCTGCGCAGTGGGAACCAGTGCGTTCAGTTCCGCCAGAATTGTCGGGCTGAGGTTGTAAGTCGGCGATTCGAGAATCACCGATTCCTGCGAGAGCAGCAGCTTGACGCCGCGCTTGGTCATCGCCGCGGTAACGGCGGCCGGCAGCTTGTCGGCAACCTGTTCCTGCACATAGGCCTGCGAATAGGCGACCGGCTGCATGATCTGCTGGAGTTCGGCCGTGCCGCTCTCCTGGATCTGCTGCATCGCCTGATACTGCTGCTGGAGCGCTGCCTGATTGGCCTTGGGGTCGGCGCGGTCCTTCTCGAACTTGGCCTGCATGGCCTGAAGCTGCGCCGCCAGTTCCTTGAGGCGGGCCTCGGTACGATCATACTGTGCCTTGTAAGTGACCGGGCGCTGCTGGTTCGCGGTCTTTACGGCATTGCTGTTCTGGACCACGCCTTCCGGATTGGCATAGGCGATTTCCTGCGCGGCCGCAGCCATCGCCGGCACTGCCGGGTATGAAACGCTCATGGCGAGAGCGGCGGCCAGCGCCACCGAAAGCATGTTCTTGCTCATCAGAACTGGGTTCCTACATTGAAAGTGAAGGTCTTGGGATCATCGCCATCCTGCTTGAGCAGGGTCTTGGCGAAATCGAGGCGGAACGGACCGAATGGCGAGTTCCAGTTTACGCCGACGCCGACCGAAACACGCGGCTTGACGGTATTGCCGAGGAAGAATTCGCTGAAGGCCGGGGCCACCGTGGCGGTACCCGCGCATGACGGATCGGGTGCGGGCGCGGCGCCCCCCTGCGGAACCGCAGCGGTGCTTGTAGCCACCCCATCACACAGCAGGCTGTAGCCATCGAGCAGACTTGGCGTGGTAATGCCCCAGACCGAGCCGATGTCCATGAAGATCGAGGGACGCAAGCCGAGTTCGCGCGCGCCCGAACCCAGCGGAATTTCCAGTTCGGCCCGGCCCTGATAGTAGTTGCGGCCACCGATCGCATCGTCCTGCGCATTTTCCCGGTCGGTCAGCAGCACCCCGTTCGCGTCGTAAAACTGCCGCAGCACGCGCGGACCGATGCCGCGAATGTCGAAGCCGCGCATTTCGGGTTCGCCGAGATAGAACCGGTCGGTGAGGTAGACGTCGTCCGACCCGGCGATGTTGCGATGCTTGAACGGGCGGATCGCGCCGGCTTCGGCCGAGAGCGAGAAGATGAAGCCCTTGCCGAGCGGAAAGTACTTCGCCGCATTCAGGCGCGCCCGCACATAGCTGACCGAACCGCCAAGGCCGGCGAAATCGGCACTGACCGACATCGTATTGCCGCGCGATGGCCGCGCGCGGTTGTCGAGCGTATCGTAGATGAACGAGGCGCCCAGGATCGAACTGGTGCGCTTGCCGATCGCATCGCACAGATAGCGGCCCGCCCGGGTGGGATCGCACAGCCCCGTGCTCGGATCATAATACGTCGCCTGATCCAGCGACACGTCATCGAAGTTGAGCGTGTAGCGGCCGACCAGGCTGGTATACTCGGTCAGCGGTACGCCAAGGCGCAACTGGAAGCCGGTCGTTTTCTGCTCGTAGAGGTTGTTGCGGTTCGAATTGAGGTAATTGAAGCTGTTGTAATCGCGCCGGTAGACGTTGGCGCCGAACGACACGCTGCGATCGAATACATAGGGTTCGACGAAGTTCAGCTCGACGCTCTTGGAATAGCGCGAATAGGATGCGCTGACGCCGACGGTCTGGCCGCGTCCGCGAAAATTGCGCTGCTGGATCGAGGCCTGGAGGATGAAGCTCTCGATCGACGAGAAGCCCGCCGAAAGCTGGAGTTCGCCGGTCGGCTTTTCCTCGACGTTGGCTTCCAGCACGATGCGATCGGGCGCGGACCCCGGCTTCTGCTCGACGTCGAACTTCTCCTGGAAGTAGCCGAGCGACTTGATGCGGTTGGTCGAACGCTTGACCTGCAGCGAGTTGAACGCATCGCCTTCCGCCAGCCGGAACTCGCGGCGGATCACCTTGTCCTGCGTCAGCGTGTTGCCGTTGACATCGATCCGCTCGACATAGACGCGCGGCGCCTCACCGATCTGGAAGGTGATCCCCATGGTGAGATCATCCTTGCTGCGATTGTAGTTCGGCCGCACGTCGGCGAAGGCATAACCGAATGCGCCGGCCGACTGGTTCAGGCTGTCGATCGTATCCTCGACGAGCTTGGCATTGTACCAGTCGCCCTGCTTCATCGGCAGCCGCTTGGCGAGGACATCGCCGTCAAAGTCGCGCAACTGGCTTTCGACCTTCACGTCGCCGAACTTGTAGCGCTTCCCTTCCTCCACCACATAAGTGATGATGAAATCATGCTTGTCGGGCGTGAGTTCGGCGACGGCCGAGACGACGCGGAAATCGGCATAGCCCTGGGTCAGGTAGAACTGCCGCAGCTTCTGCTGATCGTAGGCCAGCCGATCCGGATCGTAGCTGGTGTTCGAGGACATGAAGCGGAACAGGCGCGCCTGCTTCGTCACCATTTCGCTGCGCAGATCGCCATCGGAGAACACCTCGTTGCCGAGGATGTTGATCTGGCGGACTTTCGACTTCGGCCCTTCGCTGATCTCGTAGACGATATCGACGCGGTTCTGGTCGAGCATGACCATCTTGGGCTCGACCGTCGCGGCAAAGCGGCCCTGGCGCTTGTAGAGCTCGATGATCCGGGCAACGTCGGCGCGGACCTTGGAACGGGTGAAAATCTGGCGCGGGGCGAGTTTCACCTCCGGGCTGATCTTTTCTTCCTTGAGGCGCTTGTTGCCTTCGAAAATGATCCGGTTGACGACCGGGTTTTCCTTGACCTGAATGGTCACGATCCCGGCTTCGTTGCGGATCTGGACGTCGGCAAAGAGTTCGGTCGCGAACAGATCCTTGAGCGCCTGGTCAGCCGCAGCGCCGCTGTAGGCCTGGCCGGCGCGCAGGCGGATGTAGGACAGGATGGTGGCCGGTTCGAGCCGCTGGGCGCCCTGCACGTCAATCCGCTGGATCACCTGCGAGGCAGCTTCGGCGCCCAGAGCGGGCGATGCCGGCGAAGTTGCCGCCGGCACGTCCTGGGCCAACGCCGCAGCGGGCGCCAGGATGGAACTGCCAAGCAATCCGGCAAGCAATGCGGCGGAACGGCGGGCCGTCTTGCTGTGAGCCTCCGTGGAGTGAGCCTCCGTGGAGTGAGCCATTGTCCGTCCCTTCATCGACGCGATATCCTGATTATTTCTGCGGTCGCCAGCCTGCCATGGGCGTCTTGCGGGCGAAGCCTTCGGGCAGTCGCTGCCCTCTGCCCGATGCCGCATCGCCAATCAAGCAATCTGTCCGGTCCCGAGGTTAAGGTGTGGCAAGATGTGCCCGACTTTTTCAAGTTCCCCCGAAGGGAGAGAGCGAGACCAGATCGTTCAACGTGACGAACAGCATCAAGGCCAGCACAAAGGCCAACCCGGTGCGATACGCCCAGTCCTGACTGCGGGCGCCGAGCGGTTTGCGGCGGACGGCCTCCGCAGCGTAGAAAGCCAAGTGGCCGCCGTCGAGCGCAGGAATTGGCAACAAGTTGATGAATGCCAAGTTAATCGAGATGAAGGCCGTGAAAGACACGAACTCGAGCCAGCCAAGGCTGAGCCGTTCGCCGGAATATTTCGCGGTCTTGATCGGGCCGCCCAGTTCGCTGACCGAGCGCTGACCGGTGACGATCTGGGCCACGCCGACGCCCAGCATCCGCACGATCCCGATCGTCTGCCTGCCCGCCAATGCGACGGCCTCGATCGGCCCGACCGGTTCGATCGCGGGGCTGGCGCCCTTGATCCCGAGCTGGCCAACGCGGGATTCGTTCCCGAATTCGTCCTTCAGCACATTGGCGGCGGCGGTGATCCGCACCGGGAATTCCGCGCCGTCGCGCCGGACGGTCAGCGTGAAAGTGGTATCGGGATAAGGCCAGATGCGCTGGCGCAAAGCCTCGAAATCGGCGGTCGGCTTACCATCGACCGCAACGATGCGATCGCCCTTCTGCAGCCCCGCGACCGCGGCAGGCGAATTCGCCAGGTAGTCATCGACCACCGGCGGGGCAACGATCTTGCCGAATGCCAGGTTGAAGGCCGCGAACACGATCAGCGCGAACAGCAGGTTGGTCACCGGACCGGCAGCCACGATCAGCGCGCGCTGCCACAAGGGGTGGGCATTGAAGGTGGCGGCGCGTTCCTCGTCGGACAGCCCGGCGAACTTTTCGTCATCCGGACGCGAAGTCGGATCCATGTCGCCCGCAAACTGGACATAGCCGCCGAGCGGGATCGCCGAGAGCTTCCAGCGCGTGCCGCGCCGGTCGGTCACGCCCCACAGCTCCTTGCCGAAACCGACCGAGAACGCATCGGCCTTCACGCCGCACCAACGGGCCACCAGATAGTGCCCCAACTCGTGAATGACGACGAGCGGCCCGAGCAGCAGCACGAAACCGATGATCGTGACGAGCAAGGAAGGCGAATGGGTCAAGTCAGGCTGGCTCCATCATCTCGCGTGTGCGGTATCGCGCTTCGGCATCTACCGCAATAACCTCGGCCAGCGAAGTCGGCGCGGGCGGCGCAAACCGGCCGAGTGTCTCCTCCACTTGTGCCGCAATCGCGGTGAACGCCAGCTTGCCGGCCAGAAACGCCGCTACGGCGACTTCGTTGGCGGCATTGAGCACGGCAGGGGCCGCGCCGCCGGCCTCGGCCGCCTCGCGGGCCAGCCGGGTGGCGGGGAACAGCACCTCATCGGGCGCCCGGAAAGTCAGTTCGCCGATCGCGGCCAGATCGAGCGGGGCGCACGGAGTGTCCATCCGCTCCGGCCAGGCCAGCGCCGAGGCAATCGGCACCCGCATATCGGACGGGCCGAGCTGCGCGAGCGTCGAGCCGTCGCGATATTCGACCATCGAATGGACAATCGACTGCGGGTGGACGATGATCCTGAGCCGCTCGGCGCCGACCGGGAACAGGTGGAAAGCCTCGATGAATTCGAGTCCCTTGTTCATCATCGTCGCGGAATCGACACTGATCTTCGCACCCATCGACCAGTTGGGGTGCTTCACCGCCTCGGCCGGAGTGGCCCGGACCAATCGTTCGAGCGGCCATTCCCGGAACGGCCCGCCGCTGGCGGTCAGGGTGATCCAGCGGACGTGTGCCAGATCGTTGCCGGCAAGGCACTGGAAGATCGCGTTGTGTTCGGAATCGACCGGCAGCAGCGTCGCGCCCGAGCGGGCAACGGCGGCGGTCATCACCTCGCCCGCCGATACCAGCGCTTCCTTGTTGGCGAGCGCGATCGTGCCCCCCTGCTCGATCGCCGCCATCGTCGGGGCCAGCCCCGCACAGCCGACGATCCCGGCCACGGTGACATCAGCCAGGCGGCTGGCCGCTTCGACCAGCGCCCCGCCCCCGCCGGCGGCAGCGATCCCGGTTCCCGCCAGCGCCTCGCGCAGCGCGGGGAGGCTCGCCTCGTCGGCCACCACGGCGATTTCAGCGGAAAATTCGCGCGCCAGCTTCGCCAGTTCCACGGCATTGGCATTGGCGGTGAGCGCCACGATGCGCCACTTGCCCGCCTCGCGCCGGATCAGATCGAGCGTGGAGGCGCCGATCGAACCGGTCGCCCCGAGGATGGAGATGGCGCGGCGCGTCATGCCGGTGAGGGCAGCAGCGAACCGCCGCTGGCCACCGTGACGCCCATCACCACCAGGAAGAATACGCCGATGACGAACTGAACCGCCAGCAAGCCATCGACCCGATCGAACACGCCGCCATGCCCGGGAATGAGCTTGCCCGAATCCTTGACGCCCGCGCGCCGCTTCATCCAGCTCTCGAAGAAGTCGCCGGCCTGCGCCACGACTGCCGCGATCATCCCGAACAGGGCCATTTGCCACGCCAGTGTGCCGACACCGGCCGCGTTCGCGGTCTGGCCCGCGAAAATGGCCACCGGAACAACGGCCACGGCAGCAGCAGCGGCCATTCCGCCCGCCAGCCCGGACCAGGTTTTGGAGGGGCTGATCGCGGGCGCGATCCTGGGGCCGCCGAACGCGCGGCCGGTAAAATAAGCTCCCACGTCCGTGGCTATGACCAGCAGCAGGGGCAATGCCACCGCGCCCGGCCCCATATCGCGAAGAATGAGGAGCGCCAGGCAGGCCGCGCCGACATAGATCAGCCCGCCCAGATGCCAGAGAAAGCGCGCGACCAGATGCTGCGTGAACGCCAGCACCAGCTTCGACCATTCGACCAGTACGCCCGCCGCGACGAGGCCGACAAACAGGGCCCAGACCCGGCCGCCGAGCCAGAGCGCCATTCCGGCAAGCGCGACCATGACCAGCGCCGACACGGTGCGAACGGCCAGTTCAGGCTGTTTGGCCGGCTGTTCAGCGCCCGCCAAAGCGCCGCTCCCGGGTCGCGAATTCGGCAAGGGCATCCTCAAGCTGCTCCGGCCCGAAATCGGGCCAGAGGACGTCGGTGAATTGCATTTCGGCATAGGCAGCCTGCCATAGCAGAAAATTCGACAGCCGTACTTCGCCGGAGGTGCGGATCAGCAGATCGAGCGGCGGCAGATCGGCCGTATCGAGTTCGGCGGAAATCGCCTCGGGCGTGATCGGCCCCTTGGCCGCAGCCTTGGCGGCGGCGCGGGCGATTTCATCCTGCGAGCCGTAATTCAGGGCGATCGCCAGCGCCATCCCGGTGTTCCCGGCGGTTCTGGCGAGCGCATTCTCGATCAGCCCTACAACGTCCGGCGCGAAGGCGGAATGGTCCCCGATGATCTTCAGGCGCACGTTGTTGCCGGCAATTTCATCGAGGTCGCTGAGGATAAAGCGCTTGAGCAGCCCCATCAGGGCCGAAATCTCGTCTTCCGGGCGGCGCCAGTTCTCGGTCGAGAAGGCATAGAGGGTGATCGCCTCCAGCCCCATTTCACCGGCCGCACGGACCACCCGGCGCACGGCTTCGACCCCGCGCTGGTGACCGAGCGCGCGCGGCAGGTGGCGCTTCTTCGCCCAGCGCCCGTTGCCATCCATGATGATGGCGACGTGCCGGACGCCATGGCAGGCACCGCCTTTGGGAGCCGGAACGGCGCTCACTTGCCGAGGATTTCCTTTTCCTTGCTCGCCGCCACTTCGTCCGCCGCCTTGACCACGTCGTCGGTCAGCTTCTGGACTTCGGCTTCGGCCCGCTTGCGTTCGTCCTCCGAGATTTCCTTCTTGTTCTCGTCGGCCTTGAGCGCTTCCATGCCGTCGCGGCGAACATTGCGGATCGCGATACGGGCCTTCTCGGCATATTGGCTGGCGATCTTGGCCAGTTCCTTGCGGCGATCCTCGGTGAGATCCGGGATCGGCAGGCGCAGGGTGTTGCCGTCGTTGATCGGGTTCAGCCCCAACCCGGCCGAACGGATCGCCTTTTCAACCGGGCCGATGTTCGACTTGTCCGACACCTGCACGGTGAGCATCCGCGGCTCGGGCGCGGAAATGGTCGCGCACTGGGCGAGCGGCATGTTCGCGCCATAGACGGTGACCATGATCGGTTCGAGCAGCGCGGTGTTGGCGCGGCGGGTGCGCAGGCCGGACAGATCGTGCTTGAGGGCTTCGACCGCGCCCTTCATCCGGCGCTCAAGACCGGCCTTGTCATACTTGGCCATGGCTTACGTTCCCTTCTGGACTATTGTCTTCGTACCCTCGCCGCGCAGCACCTTGGCAAGGTTGCCCGGCTCGCGGATCGAGAAGACGACGATCGGAATATCGTTGTCGCGGCACAGCGCCACCGCGGACGCATCCATGACCTTCAGGTTCCCTGCCAGGACCGTGTCGTAATCGACGGCATCGTAGCGCTTTGCGGCCGGATTGGTTTTCGGATCGGAATCGTAGACGCCGTCGACGCTGGTGCCCTTGAACAACGCGTCGCACCTCATTTCGGCGGAGCGCAGCGCAGCGCCGGAATCGGTCGTGAAATAGGGGCTGCCAACCCCGGCGGCGAAGATCACCACGCGGCCCTTTTCAAGATGCCGTTCCGCGCGGCGGCGGATCACCGGCTCGCAGACCTGATCCATCTGTACCGCCGACTGGACCCGGGTGCACACGCCGAGCTGTTCGAGCGCGTTCTGCATCGCGAGGGCATTCATCACCGTGGCGAGCATGCCCATGTAATCGGCCTGGGCGCGGTCCATGCCCTTGGCGGCCCCGGCCATGCCGCGAAAGATATTGCCGCCGCCGATGACCAGACAGATTTCAAGGCCGGTTTCCTTGGCCTCTTTAACTTCCTTCGCCAGTTCCGCGACAAACTCGGGATCGATCCCGAATTGCTGACTTCCCATCAGCACCTCGCCCGAGAGCTTGAGCAGGATGCGTTGGTAAGTCGGCGCAGTCATCGGAAAGGTTCACTCGCAATAAGGTGGCGGCCCTTATACTTGCCGCGCGGCCCATGCCAAGGGCGCGCGTTCGGCGAGTGCACAGACGCCTGACAAGCGTATCCCCGCGCCCGCAGGATAGCCAAACAAAAACCCCCCCCCCGGAAACAAATGGCTCAAAAATTAAATTATGACACCCCC